>JBKJQZ010000348.1:0-42835 GCA_046594835.1 Acidimicrobiales bacterium
CGGTCACGATGCGCTGGGCGGGGCTGAGCGACGACGAGTACTTCTGGAAGCCGACGCTGGATGCGTACTGCCTGAGCCGACGCGACGACGGGCTGCACTGCTCGTGGCCTCCGGGCAGTGCGGGCGAGGCAATTCCGCCCGTCACCACGATCGCATGGCGGATGGCCCACGTCGCGCAGGGATGTTTCATGGCGCCGTGGCACAGCGTGTTCGGCGAGCCGCTCGAAGACTGGCAGAACCAGCCGTTCCCCGACTCGGCCGCGGGCGCGCTGGCGTACGTGGAGGAGTGGAAGATTCGGTGGTGCGACGCCGTGCGCGAGGCGGGAGACGCGCGTCTGTGGGAACCGATCGGTCCTTACGGGCCCGACGTCGCAGTGATGCAGATGGGCAACGATGATCCCTTCATCGGTCTGGCGTTGCACGTCAACCGCGAAGTGATGCACCACGGCGCGGAGATCAGCCTCTTGCGAGACCTCTACCGCGCATCAGGTTCTGTTGGGTTGTAGGTAGTCGCTCGTGCGCCGGCGCGGGACGACTACGGTCGGAGCAGTGCCCCCGCACTCCCACGCGCCCGTCACAACCGGCACGCCACTCCGGGTCTCCCGGCGGATGCGACGAGTGCTCACGTGCGCGGTGGCTCCATTCGCACTGGTGACCTTGGTAGCGGTTTTCTTCCTGCGGCCCGGTGACGCGGCTCCTGATCTGAGCGCAGTCTTGGGGGTATCGGGAGATGTGAGTCGGGCAACGGTTGTCGCGATCGAATCCAAACCGTGCGACGTCGTGGGTCAAGACGATGGCTTCGACACCGAATTCGGGGCGGCGACGGGCGGCGAAGTCGATTGTGACGTGGCCAGGGTGCGGCTGACGAGCGGCCCGGATCGTGGCGAAGTGGTCGAACTCGAAGTGGGGGGCAGCGCGGCAGCAGCGAAGATCCACGCGGGCAGTCGGATAGTCGTGGGCACCACGTCCGACGGCAACGATGTCCAGTACTACTTCGCCGATTTCCAACGCGGAAAACCCATCGTCGTGCTGCTGGTGCTGTTTGCGCTTGCCGCAGTGGGGTTTGGAAGATGGAGCGGGGTACGGGCGCTTGGAGCGCTCGTGGCCAGCCTTCTGGTCATCGTGTGGTTTGTGATCCCGGGTGTCTTGACGGGACACAGCCCGGTCGCAGTCGCACTGACGGGATCGGCGCTGATCATGTTCGTCGTGTTGTACCTCACGGGTGGGCTGAACATGCAGACCACGGTCGCGGTCCTCGGCACGATGGTGAGCCTGGCGCTGATCGCGCTGCTAGCGACAGTGTTCGTTGCCGCAAGCCGATTCACCGGTCTGGCGAGTGAGGATGCGGTGTTTCTTCACGCGGCGGTGGGCTCCATCGACCTTGAGGGCCTGCTGCTAGGTGGAATCATTATCGGCTCACTTGGCGTGCTCGACGACATGACGGTGACGCAGGTGTCCGCGGTCTGGGAGTTGCGCCGCGCCAACGACGAATACGACATGCGCAGCCTCTATTCGGCGGCGGCGCGCATCGGTCGAGATCACATCGCGTCCACGGTCAACACACTCGTTCTGGCGTACGTCGGTGCCGCGCTCCCGTTGATGATCTTCTTTACATCGTCGGATCAGGGAATCGGCACGATACTGACCAGCGAGGTCATCGCCATCGAAGTTGTCCGCACGATTGTTGGCAGCATCGGCCTGATCGCTTCGGTTCCAATCACGACCGCGATGGCCGCGTACGTCGTCACGCGTCACGACGTGGAGCATGCGCCCCAGTGATGCGGGATGGCGATACCACGGCGGATATCAGCCTCTTGCGGGATCTCTACCGCGCTTCTAAGTTCGGTTAGCCGCTTCCCCCTGGCGTCGCTCGACCCCAGGAACTGCCGTGCCCGAACTCCCTCGTCCTCTGCCGCCGCCAAGTTGGCGTGATCGCGTTGCAGTTGTCGCGTCGTGGCGCGATGGCGTGCCGCTGCCCGCCTTGGTTGCACTCATCGGCGTCGTGGCCGCGCTCGCGCTCGGCGTCACCGCCACGATGCGCACACGGGCGCCGAACGCCGACGTCGCGCTGTCGTTGCCGCGCGCCAACGCAGCCCAGACCCCAGACGCGTCGGTCCCGAGTGCGCTCGCATCGCCAACGACTACCACTGGGCCGTTGCGCGTGCACGCGGCGGGCGCGGTCATTCATCCCGGCGTAGTGCAGGTGCCCGCAGGCGCCCGGGTTATCGACGTCGTGTTCGCCGCCGGTGGGGCCGCACCCGCCGCCGACCTGAACCAGGTGAACCTCGCCGCGCTGGTCACCGACGGCGAGCGCGTCTACATACCGGTGGCGGGGGAGGTCGTCGCGGCGATCGCATCGCCGGGTTCATCGAAGGCGTCGGCCGGTCCAGCACCAGACGCAGTCATCAACATCAACGAAGCGGGCGAACCCGAACTTGAGGAGTTGCCGGGCGTGGGGCCCGCCACCGCGAAGGCAATCGTCGATTACCGCAGCGAGCACGGCCGGTTCCGCTCGGTCGACGACCTCCTCAACGTGCGCGGCATCGGCCCGGCCAAGTTGGAGCAGATCAAACCGCGCGCGCGTGTCTGATCGCGTCCGCGCCCTGCACGACCACCACGTAGTACTCGCGGCGGCAGCGGTGTGCGCAGGCGCGTACCGCTCGCACCCCACGTCGAGCGCGGTGCTGGTGGGCGCGCTGTGCGCCGCGGTGGTTGGTCTCACGCTTCGGCGGCCTGGGTTGGTGGTGGTCGGTCTCGCCGTTTTTGCGAGCGCGCTGGGCGCGTTGGCTCATGCCGGGCTCGCGTCCCCGCGTGCCGAGGTCGTCGATGCTCAGTGGGTCACCTTGCTCACCGATCCCGCGCCGTTGCCGGGCGGCTCGGTCGGCGTCGACGTGCGCCTCGGCCATCGCCACGTGCGTGCCTACGCGCGGGCGGTAGCGGGCGCCGCGCTGCTCGATCGTCTGGCTGGTGAACGGGTGCAACTGAGCGGCGCGTTGCGCCCGCTGCAGGGCGTGCAGCGCTCCCGCCTTGCGTCGCGTCACATCGCGACGCAGTTGTCGGTCGACAGCGTGAGCGGATGGCGCCGGGGTGCGCTCGTGTCCACCGTTGCCAATCGATACCGCCGCCTCGTTGCCCGCGGCGCAGTCGCGCTTCCTGTCGGCCTGCGACCGTTGTTCGGCGGAATGGTCTTGGGCGACGACCGCGGCCAGTCCGCCGAACTCGAAGACGCCTTCAAGGCGGCGGGCCTCACACACCTGATGGTTGTGTCGGGCCAGAACGTCGCCTTTGCCCTGTTGGTTGCGTCGCCATTGATCCGTCGGGGCGGCTTGCGGTGGCGCTTCGCGCTCACCGTCGCCACGCTGTTGGGCTTTGGGGTCCTCACCCGGTGGGAACCATCGGTGTTGCGCGCCGAGGCCATGGCCGTGGTCGCGGCTGCCGGTGCGCTGACGGGCCGACCGGTCCCTGCGGTCCGTTTGCTCGCGCTCGCCGTGACTGGCTGCGTGCTGCTCGACCCCTTGCTGGTGTTGAGCGTGGGCTTCCGCCTGTCGGTCGCGGCGTGCGGTGGTTTGGTGCTGCTGACCGGTCGGCTGCAGGCCCGAGGTGTGCCGCTGGTTCTCGCTGCGACCATTGGCGCACAGGTGGGTGCTGCGTTCGTGCTGTTGCCAACGTTCGGCTCCGTCCCGCTTGCGTCGCTGCCCGCCAACGTGCTCGCCGTTCCCATGGCCGGACCGCTGATGGTGTGGGGGCTCGTAGTCGGCCCGCTTGCCGGCCTGGTGCCACCCATCGCCGGTGTTGCGCACGTGCCCACGCACCTGATGCTGTGGTGGGTCGCGGGCGTGGCCCGCTGGGCGGCCGCGCTGCCGTTCGCACCGATCGGTCCGTCCACGGCCGTGGTGATCGGGCTCGTCGCCGCTAGCGCGGCGGTCCTGTGGCGCCTACAGGCGACGCGGCTGCTGGGCGCGTGCGCAACCGGTGTGTTGGCGATCCTGGTTGTGGTCGCCGCTTCGTGGGGGCCGAGCCCTGCCGTCGCCGCTCCGGTCGGTGACGGTGCCGAGCTGTGGGTGGTCGAGGGTCGGTCCGTGCTCGTGATGGGCGGACGCGTTGGTAGTGGGCTCTCCGCCGAGCTGCGCCGCCGCCGTGTGCGTCGCCTCGACGTGCTGGTGGTCACGCGGCCGGGTCCGTCCGCCGCCGACGCCGCGTGGCCCCTCGTGCGTGCGTTTCGGCCCCGCGTCGTGCTCGCCCCCGAGCACCACCAGTTGGCCGGCGCGCGAACGGCGCGGCAGGGTGCGGTAGTGCGCGTCGGTGTGCTCGTAGTGCGGGTTACCCGGGCCGGTCCGCCGCTGACGATCGACGTGTCGAACCGCCGAAGCGGCGCCGTCTACGGTCGCGCCCGTGATCCTGCGCCTCGGTGACCGCCCGGTCGACGTCACCCATCGCAGCCTCGTGATGGGCATCCTCAACCGGACGCCCGACTCGTTTTACGACCAGGGCGAGTTCTGGAATTTTGACGCGTTCCTCGGCCTGGCCCAGCAGCACGTCGACAACGGGGCCGACATCCTCGATGTCGGAGGCGTGAAGGCCGGCCCCGGGCCCGACGTCAACGAGCAGGAAGAGCTCGACCGTGTGCTTCCCGCCATCGACGCGCTCGTGCGGCGCTTCGACACCGCGATCTCCGTCGACACCTGGCGCGCATCGGTAGCGAAGGGCGCCTATGAACTGGGCGCAGTGATCGGCAACGACATCAGCGGTTTTGGTGACCCCGAGTACCTACAGGTCGCGGCGGCTGCCGGCGCGACCGTGATCGCCACCCACATTCGGCTCAAGCCTCGCGTCGCGGACCCCGAGCCGGTCTATGACGACGTCGTGCGCGACGTCGCCGCCTTCTTGGCGGACCGGGCTGCGCGCGCGCTCGCCGCGGGCGTTGCAGCCGACCGCATCGTGCTCGACGCCGGGCTCGACCTCGGTAAAACCTGGCAACAGTCCCTCGCGTTGCTCCGGGCCTCCGACGAGTTGGCCGCGCTGGGCTACCCGCTGCTGTTGTCGTCGTCCAACAAGACGTTTCTCGGCAAGCTGCTCGAACTCGAAGTCGGCGATCGGCGCGAGGCGTCGCACGCGGCAACGTCTCTCGGTGTGATGCGCGGGTGCCGCGTCGTGCGGGTGCACGACGTCGCAGGATCGCGTCGCGTGTGTGATTTCTTGGCGGCGCTGCAATGAGCGAGGTCGTCTACCTCGTGAAGGGCGACGACCCGATCCTGCTCGCGCAGGAGTTCAACCTCATCGTCGACGAAGTCGTCGGGGCGGATGACCCGGGCCTGATCCTCGAAGATCTGTCCGCGCTCGACGACGCGCCCGCCGCGGCAGCGGAGTCGGCCGCGACGCCGTCGTTTCTTGCGGCGCGACGCGTGATCGTGATCCGTGAGGTTGGGCGCTTCAACGCGGCCGCGGTGGCGCCGCTGCTCGAATACCTAGCGGCACCCGTGGACTCGGCGACGATCATCCTGGGTGGCGGCGGCGGCACTATTCCTGCGCCGTTGGTGAAGGCCGTGCAAAAGGCGGGACGCGTCGTCGACGCCGGTACGCCGCGAGGCAAGGCCCGCTCGTCGTGGGTGTTCGACAAGCTCAAGGCGGCGCCGGTGAAGGTCGATACGGCCGCAGCCCGGCTCATCGAACAGCACCTCGGCGAAGACATCGGTCGCCTCGAATCGCTGCTCAACGTGTTGACGGGCGCCTTCGGGCCCGGCGCCACAATCGGACCCGCGCAGGTTGAGCCCTACCTGGGTGAGGCGGGCAGCTCGGCGCCGTGGGACCTGACCGACGCGATTGACAAAGGCGACACCGCCGACGCCATCGAGCAACTGCACCGACTGCTCGCGGGACAGGGTCGCCACCCGCTCGGGGTCGTATCGATCCTCCATACCCACGTCAGCAAGATGGCGCGCCTCGACGGTGCCAACGTGGCGGGGGAGGCTGAAGCCGCAGCTCTGCTCGGCATCGCGGCGTACCCGGCGCGCAAAGCGCTCAGCCAGTCGCGCCGGCTGGGCACCGACGCCCTACTGCGGATGCTGAGCTTGGTGGCCGACGCGGACGTCGATCTCCACGGCCGATCCTCGTGGCCCAATGAGTTGACGCTCGAGGTTCTGGTGGCCCGACTTGCGCGAGTAGGGCGACCAACCCGGCGTCCGGCGTCGCGGTAGGGATAGCCGGCGCCTAGATTCCTCTGGGTGCCCGCACAAGTTCTGGCTCCGTCGTTTCCGATAGTTCGTCACACGCTCACGAACGGGTTGCGCGTCGTTCTCGCTCCCGATCGCAGTTCCCCGGTGGTCGCGGTTGCCGTGCACTACGACGTCGGTTACCGCTCGGAGCCCGAAGGCCGCACCGGCTTCGCACACCTCTTCGAACACCTCATGTTCGAGGGCAGCGAAAGCCTCCCGAAGCTCGAGCACGCCAAGCTCATTCAGGGCAACGGAGGTTCGTTCAACGGAAGCACCACGCCCGACTACACCAACTACTTCGAGGTAGTGCCGTCGGGTGCATTCGAGTTGGCGTTGTTCCTCGAGGCCGACCGGATGCGCAGCCCCGTCATCACCGATCACACCGTCGCCAACCAGATCGACGTGGTGAAAGAGGAGATCCGGCTCAACATCATGAACCGCCCCTACGGCGGGATGCAGATGATCTTCCTGCCGCCGATCGCCTTCACGACGTTCAACAACACCCACAACGGTTACGGCAGCTTCGTCGATCTCGAAGCGGCGACCGTGGCGGACGCCACCGATTTCTGGAAGCGCTACTACGCGCCGGGCAACGCACTGCTCACGATCGCCGGCGACGTTGATGTTGAGGACGCCATCACGCTGATCGAGACCCACTTCGGCGACATCCCCAAGCGCTCCGTTCCCAAGCGTCCTGACTTCGGTGAGGCGGTGCCCACCAAGGAACGCCGGGCCACGCACGTCGATCCGATGTCGCCCACGCCCGCGCTGGTGGTGGGTTACCGCGCGCCGAACCCGAAGGACCTCCACGACTACGCCGCCTACCACCTCTTGGTGCAGGTCCTGGGTGAAGGCGACTCGTCGCGTTTGCACCAGCGACTGGTGAAGACGGGCCTGGTTACCGCGTCGGCTGCGTTTGTTGGCCCGTTCGACAACTGGCTCGACATGCGCGACCCGATCCTTACCAACGTGCTTGCGATCTATCCGCCCGGCGGCGACGCAGATGTGATCCTCGACGCGATCACCGAGTCCGTCGACACGCTCCACACCGACCTGGACCAGGAGGAACTCGACCGCACGCGCATCGGAGCGACCGCCGCGTTCCTGCGCGGCACCGACAGTGTGGTGAACCGCGCGCTCACCATCGCCCCTCTTGAACAACAGCGAGGTCAAGGCGAGTTGATCAACGACCTGCCCCGAGCCCTCGCCGAGGTATCGGTCGCTGACGTCAAGGCGGCCGCGGCGAAGTGGTTCACGCCCGACAAACGATCGGTGCTCGACTGGCAGCCGGGGGCGAGCTCGTGAGCGCCCGCACCCAACCTGTCGTCAAGCGAACCAAGCCCGCCAAGCTGCCCGCGGTCGTCGACACAACCCTGGCGAATGGACTGCGCGTCCTCGCCGCACGTAAGCCCGGTATCCCGATGGTGCAGGTGCGGATTCGGTTCGACGTTTCGCGCAAGGACCTCGAGCCTTCGGTGCTCGACGACATCATGAGTTCAACCGTCCTGGCGGGGACGCCGTCGCGCAATCAGCTCGAGATCGCCGAAGAGATGAAGCGGCTCGGGGGCGAGGTGTGGGCCTCGGCGGACACCGAGAATCTTTTTGTCTCGGCCATCACCCTTGCGCGCGATCTGCCGAAGTACCTCGACGTCCTCGCTGATGTGGTGCAGAACGCGACGCATCCCGCCGACGAGATCGACCTGGCCAAGGCGCAGACCGAGCAAGGCATCCTCATCATGCACAGCCAGCCGGCGGCGAAGGCGCAGTATGCGCTGGGCGAGCGACTCTTTCCCAACCACCCCTACGGCCGGGCAATGCCAACCCCCGACATCGTCGCTCCCGTCACGCGGGCGGGTGTGCAGCGGTTCCATCGCAACGTGGTGAAGCCCGGCGGTGCACTGATGGTGCTGGTGGGCGACATGCCGCCCGCGAAAATGGTTGCGGCAGTAGACAAGGCGCTCGGCGGATGGACGGGTTCGCGTAAGCCGTACAAGACGGCCAAGCCCGCGGCCATTGCGCCCGGCGCGCTTCGCATCGTGCACCAGCCCGGCGCGGTGCAAACCAACATGCGCATGGGTGGACTCGGAGTGGGACGCGCCCACGCCGATTTCCCTGCGCTCACGCTGGCAATGACGATCCTCGGCGGCGGATTCACGTCGCGGCTGAATCACAACCTGCGGGAGGACAAGGGCTACACCTACGGCGCGTCGGCGAGCCTGTCCCACAGCCTCGCGGCGTCGTCGGTAACTATTGGCGCCGATGTCCAAACCGCGGTTACCGCGCAAGCCCTCGTCGAGACGTTCTACGAGTTGGGTCGCATCGTGACCTCGCCCGTGACCGACGACGAACTCGCCGACGCCAAGCGGTTCCTCGCCGGCAACATGGCCCTATCGGCTGAGACCCAAGCTGGTCTGGCGTCGTACCTCATGTCGCTCGCAATCGCCGGCCTCGACGTGTCGTATTTGCGCGACCTTCCCACCGCGGCGGACAAGCAGACCCCCGACGACATCGCCCGCGTCGCGGCCACCTACCTCGCACCGGTGCTGCTCGCGCCCGTGCTCGTGGGCGACGCCGAGGTGATCGCCGACGCCGTCGGCCGTCTCGTTCCGGTCGAGGTCGTCGGCTGATCAAGGTCGTCCATGTGCACCGCCGTCCGATCGACGGGCTGACCTTCAGCGCTGAGAGCTACTTCGCCGCGATGCGGGCGGCCATGCCTGCTGACATCGCGGTACGCGTGCACGTGGTGCCGTTCCGATCGAGTGGCATTCTGCGGCGCATCGGCAACATCGTCGATGTTGCTCGTCTGCGTGGCGATGTGGTGCATATCACCGGCGACATTCACTATGTCGGGCTCGGGCGGTCTCGCCGACGGAGCGCACTTACGGTGCTCGACTGCGGCACGGCGCATTCACCATCGTTCGTCGCGCGCAGTCTGTTCAGGTTCCTGTGGTTGTGGCTCCCTACCCGTCGCGCCGCGCGGGTGATCGCGATCTCAGATATCACCGCGGACCAGGTCGCGGAGTTGGCGGGCGTGGCCCGCGGCGGCGTGGCGGTAGTGCCCGTCACAATCGACGACGCCTTCGTGCCTGCACCCAACGGAGTGCAGAGTGATCGGCCCATCGTGCTGTGCGTGGGCACTACTGCGAACAAGAACCTCGCCGGATCCATAGCGGCGCTGCAAGGCCTCGACGTCCGGCTGCACATCATTGGCTCGCTCGATGACGTGACGTCTGCCCAACTCCTCGCCAGTGGAGTGACCTTTACCAACGAGGTCGGCCTTTCCGACACCGCCGTCCGCGGGTGCTACGTGCGGGCTGATCTGGTCCTGTTCCCCTCCACCTACGAAGGATTCGGCATGCCGATCGTGGAGGCGCAGGCGACGGGCCGTCCGGTGGTCACGAGCGACCGCGCTCCGATGAACGAGGTGGCCGGCGCCGGCGCGTGCCTGGTCGATCCGGACGACGTTGCGTCGATCCGGTCTGGCGTCGAGCGCGTGCTGCGGGACGCGGCGTATCGCGAAGAACTAGTAGAAGCCGGTTTCCGGAACCGGGAACGATTCAGGCCGCAAGTTGCGGCCGAGGCCTACGCCCGGATGTACCGGGAAATGGCGGGGAACTAGGCGCTGGGAGCGGCGTTGATCCGCTTGGCCAAGCGGGACTTGCGACGGGCGGCGGCGTTCTTGTGGATGACGCCCTTAGTCACAGCCTTGTCCAACTTCTTCTGCGCAAGCTTGAAGGCTTCGCCGGACTCGTCGGTGCCCACGGCAGCAACGGCGGCCTTCATGCGGGTCTTCAATTCCGAGCGAACACCCTTGTTTGCGACGCGGGCCTTCTCGTTGGTGAGGATGCGCTTTTTTTGGCTCTTGATATTTGCCACAGAAATCCTTGGGTTGCGAAAAGCAGACAGGCAAAGCTAGCAGTAATTGCCTCGTAACATCCACCTGTGATCCGAGTCGCTCTAGCCCCCTTGCCCGCGCGCCCCTGGGCGTTTGCCGCTGTCGCTGATGCCGGGGCGGAGGTGGTGGAGGACCCAGCCCTCGCCGATGTGCTGATTTTCCTGGCCCCCGACGACACCGACGGCCTCGCGAGGGCTCTCGACGCGGCGCCGCAGGCCCGCTGGGTGCAACTGCCGTGGGCCGGGATCGAGAAGTTCGTCGCCGCAGGCGTGCTTGATCCCACCCGCACGTGGACCTGCGGCAAGGGCGTCTACGCCGAGCCAGTGGCCGAGCACGCACTGGGCCTCGCCCTGGCTGGCCTGCGCGACCTGCCAGCGCGTGTGCGGGCCACATCGTGGGGCAAACAGGGTGGCGTGTCGCTCTATGACGGGGCGGCGACGATCCTGGGTGGGGGTGGGATCACCGAGTGCCTCATCGATCTGCTGACACCCATGCGCACCCAGATCACCGTCGTGCGGCGCGACCCGTCCCAGCGGGTAAAGGGCGCAGCGCGGGTCGTAGGGCCCGACGCGCTGCACGACGCACTCGGCACCGCCGACGCGGTGTTCGTTGCGCTCGCCCTCACGCCTGACACCGTGGGTGTCATCAACGCACCCGCGCTGCGCGCCATGCAGCCGCACGCGTGGCTCGTGAATGTTGCCCGTGGTCAGCACGTGGTGACCGACGATCTGGTCGTGGCGTTGCAGGAAGGTTGGATCGGTGGCGCGGGTCTCGATGTAACCGACCCGGAACCACTGCCCGATGGCCACCCGCTGTGGACGCAGCCGAACTGCATCATCACGCCGCACACTGCGAACTCGCAGGAGATGGGTTTGCCTCTGCTCGCCAAACGCGTGACCGACAACCTTCGCCGGTACGCTGCCGATCAGCCGCTGGCGGGGCTCGTCGACCTTGCCGCTGGTTATTAACCGTGCCTGCCGAACCCCTTGATCGCATCCGCGCCGTCGCCATCGTCGCGCATGTAGACCACGGCAAGTCCACACTCGCTGATCGGTTGCTTGAGATCTGTGGGGCGGTCGACCCGCGCAATATGAAAGCGCAGTACCTCGACTCCATGGATATCGAGCGCGAGCGCGGGATCACGATCAAGGCCCAGAACGTCCGCCTGCAATACAAACACCACGACATCTTCCTGATCGACACGCCGGGCCACGTCGACTTCGGCTACGAGGTGAGCCGGTCGCTCGCCGCGTGTGACGGCGTGATCCTGCTCGTCGACGCGAGCCAGGGGATTGAAGCCCAGACGCTGGCGAATTGCTTCTTGGCGCTCGAGCACGACCTCACGATCGTCGCGGCGCTGAACAAGATTGACCTGCCCGCGGCCGATCCCGACCGCTACGCGGGTGAAATCGAGCAGGTCCTAGGCATTCCCGCCGAGGAGATCCTTCACATCTCGGCCAAGACGGGCGAGGGCGTACGCGAGTTGCTCGACGCTGTGATCGAACGCATCCCGGCGCCTGCGGGCGATCCCGATGCGCCTCTCCAGGCGCTCGTGTTCGACAGCTACTTCGATCAGTACCGCGGCGTGGTATCCGCGATCCGGGTGCTCAACGGCAACATGAGCAACAAGGCGCGCCTGCGCTACATGCAGGCCGGCGATCTCCACGAAATTGAAGAGATCGGACTCAAGACGCCCGACCTCACGCCGGTCGCCGAGATCACCACCGGCGAAGTCGGCTACGTGATCGCCGGAATCAAGAACGTGGCCGAAGCGCGCTCGGGCGAAACCATTACCGACGCGGCCCGTCCTGCGGCTGCGCCCCTTGCGGGTTACCAAGAGCCCAAGCCGATGGTCTTCTGCGGCCTTTTCCCGATCGACGGCGACGAGTTCGAGAACCTTCGCGAAGCACTCGAGAAGCTGAAGCTCAACGACGCGTCGTTCACCTACGAACCTGAGTCGTCGGGCGCGCTGGGCTTCGGCTTCCGGTGCGGCTTCCTCGGCTTGCTGCACATGGAGATCGTGCGCGAGCGCTTGGAGCGCGAGTTCAACCTCTCGCTCATCGCAACGGCGCCGTCGGTGTCGTATCGGGCGCACGTGACCGGCGGGAAGCTGATCGAAGTCGACAACCCGGCGGCGATGCCTCCGGGCGGTGAGATCGAGTTCATCGAGGAGCCGATGCTGAAGATCTCGATCCTCAGCCCGACCACCTACACCGGCACGATCATGGAGCTGTGCCAAGCGCGACGCGGTGAGATGGGCCGCATGGAGTACCTGTCGCCCGAGCGGGTGGAGCTGCACTACCGGGTTCCGCTGGCCGAGGTCGTCACCGACTTTTTTGACGCGTTGAAGAGCCGGACCAAGGGCTATGCCTCGCTCGACTACGAAACCGACGGCTACGAGAAAAGCGACCTGGTAAAGCTCGACATCATGCTTAACGGCGTGCCGGTCGACGCGTTCTCCTCGATCATCCACCGCAGCAAGGCGTACGACTACGGGCGACGAATGACCGAGAAGCTGCGCGAACTCATCCCGCGGCAAATGTTCGACGTGCCGATTCAGGCTGCGATCGGCGGACGCATCGTCGCCCGCGAAACGGTCAAGGCCAAGCGCAAGGACGTGCTCGCCAAGTGTTACGGCGGCGACATCACGCGCAAGCGCAAGCTGCTCGAGAAGCAGAAGGAGGGCAAGAAGCGGATGAAAAACATCGGCCGCGTCGAAGTCCCCCAAGAGGCCTTCGTCTCCGCGCTGAAGCTCGACGACTAAGCGCGTTTACGCGGGGTTCATCGAGCGCAGTCTGCGACTCGAAGTCGTCCCGTCGCCGTCTTCGCCTATGTCTCGGACGGTCTCGCTTACCACGAGCAGCGTCTCCGGGTCGACGTGCGCGACGTGCTCGTTTTTGTAGCTGAAGCTCTGGGGCGCGTCCTCGCCCGCATCGGGATCAGGCGGGAAGGTCTCGGTCGTGGTCTCAATCCACTTCACGACGAAGGTAGTTACCTTTCGGTTGCCCACCGCGTCGTCCGCGGTTCCGGTGACCTCGCTCTGGAGCGTCACGCGGTCGACCTCGCCGTCGTCGTACTTGCAGGTGCTGTCGCTGGCCCACTTCGCGCCGGTGGTGAAGGGCAATCTGAACTGCAGTTGTGGCGGCGTGAACGCACACTCGTAGCTGCCGTCGGGGTCCTCGTACGAGCTGGACTGCAGTTCGAGCGCGGAGGCCGTAACCCGGTAGGTGAGGAGAGTCGTGTCCGTTGCGTCGGGGTCGTCCGCGGTTTGGGTGGCGACCAGGGTCAGCGCCGTTGCCGTGACGGAGACGCTCCACTTTTCGGTGTAGGTAGTGGTGTCGTCTTCCGCGGCCCCGTCTTCGGAGGCCGGGAGGTGGAACTCGGCGACGTAGCTGTAGCGGCCGGGCGCCGGGTGGGGCAGGGCGCTGTTCACGCCGGTGGTCGGACCGCCCCGGGTGGTGGAGGTTCGGGCTTGGATCGGGTCCGTGGGACGCGTCGTGGTCGCCTCGGTGGTGCGCAGCGGCGTGGTTGTCGCCCCGTTTACCGGTCCGGGCTGGAGCGCGCGTTGTTCGTCCCAGTTGCGGACGCGCGACCCACACGCACCGAGGAGCACCGTGGCCAAACACAGGGCGAGCAGCCGCTTCATTGGACCACCACGCGGCCGCCTCCAGCGCGCTTGGCGGCGAGCAGCGCGGCGTCGGCCTTCGCCAGTGTCGCTTCGCCCGCGCCCGCGGTGTGCACCGCCACACCGGCGCTGAAAGTTGCCGGCGCGGACTGACGCAGACGATCGACGACCTCGCCCGCCGCAGCGCCTCCGGCGCGCAGCACGATCACGAACTCGTCGCCGCCCCAGCGCGCCATGGTGTCGCCGGCGCGGACCTGGGACGCCAGGTGCGCAGCAACGGCACTCAGTACGTTGTCGCCCGCTCCGTGGCCATGGGCGTCGTTGGTCGACTTCAGCGTGTCGAGATCGACCATCACTACGGCGTCGCCCCGCCGCAACGACCTGAGCGCATCCTTGGCGACGCGGCGCGTCGGCACGCCCGTCAGTTCGTCGAGAGGCGAGACGGGTCGACCGCGGCGGAGGAACCACAGCGCGCTCGCGGCGGTGCCCACGAACACACCAAGCAAAAACCCCACACCCACGTCTGCGAGGATAGGGCCATGCCAGCGACCCCAGCTCGTCTCGTCGTCGTCGGACAGGGCTACGTCGGCCTTCCCCTCGCAATGCGCGCGGTCGAGGTGGGCTTCGACGTGATCGGCTTCGAAATCGACAAACAGCGCGTGGAGCGACTCGCGTCGGGCGAGTCCTACGTCGAAGACATCCCCGCCGCTGAACTCCAAGCCGCCCTCGACAGTGGCCGCTACCGGCCCACAGCCCAAGTCGATGCCCTCGTCGGATTCGACATCGCGGTCATTACCGTGCCCACCCCTCTACGCGACACGCTGCCGGACCTCTCTCACATCGAGTCCGCGGCGCGCATGCTTGCACCGGCCCTCAAGAAGGGGGCTGTGGTCATCCTCGAATCGACCACCTATCCGGGAACGACCGAGGAGTTGCTCGTGCCGCTACTCGAAGCGGGTAGCGGTTTGTCCATCGGGACCGACGTGCTGGTGGGCTACAGCCCCGAGCGCATCGACCCGGGCAATAAAATCTGGACCTTCGTCACCACGCCCAAGGTCGTGTCGGGCATCAACGCTGTGTCGCTGGCTGCGGTCGACGCCTTTTACGCCCAACTGGTCGACCAGACGGTGCCCGTCTCCACGCCGAAGGAGGCCGAGCTGACCAAGCTGCTCGAGAACACCTTCCGCCACGTGAACGTTGCCCTCGTAAACGAACTGGCGATGTTCGCGGGCGAACTCGGCATCGACGTATGGGAAGCAATCGACGCCGCGTCGACCAAGCCCTTCGGCTTCATGCCCTTCCGCCCCGGCCCCGGTGTCGGCGGTCACTGCCTACCGGTGGACCCGAGCTACCTGTCGTGGCAGGTGCGGCGCTCCCTCGGTGAAAACTTCCGCTTCGTCGAACTCGCCAATGACGTGAATGCGCACATGCCCGCGTACGTGGTCCGGCGCCTCACGCGTGCGCTTAATGAGCGCAGCCTGCCCGTGAAGGGGACCCGCATCCTCGTGCTCGGACTGGGCTACAAGCAGAACACCAGCGACGCGCGTGAATCGCCTGCGGTCAACGTCACGCTGCTGCTGGCGGGCCTCGGCGCTGACATTCGTGCCGCCGATCCCCACGTCGACCCGGCGGTGCCGGGCGGCATAGTGCAGCGCACCGAGTTCTCGGTTGAGGAACTACAGGCCGCGGATGCCGTGGTGCTCCTGACGAACCACGATGCGTTCGACGTCGACACGATCGTGGCGAACGCCAAGTACGTGTTCGACTGCCGGAAGGCGCTCCCGGCAGCGCCGAACGTCGAGTTCCTCTAACCGCGCGGCGCTACGCCAGGCGAGGGTCGGGCGCGTCGGCGTTGATGCCGAAGGCGTCGATGGCCTTTTCGACTTCTTCGGCGCCGGCGGCGCCTTCGGCGACGAGCGCGCTCAGCACGGCGACGACGACGTGCGCCGCGTCGGTCTCGAAGTGGCGACGGAGTGCTTCGCGGGTATCGGAGCGACCGAAGCCGTCGGTGCCGAGGGTCAGGTAGCGCGCCGGGATCCAGCGCGACACTTGATCGGGCACCGCCTTCATGAAGTCGGTTACCGCCACGATCGGACCGCTCGCCTCGCGCAGCACCGAGGTCACGTAGGGCACTTCGGCCTCGACCGACGGGTGGAGCCGATTGGAACGCTCAACGGCGAGTGCGTCTTCCCGCAGCGTCTTGTACGACGTTGCGCTCCATAGTTCGACCGCAACATCGAAGTCCTTCGCGAGTAGGTCACGCGCCGCGAGCGCGGCCTGCGAAGCGGAGCCCGAGAACAAGAGAGTCGCTGCCCGTGACGGGCCCTCGGGCGCGTCGGCGAACTTGTACAGGCCGCGTCGGATGCCGTCGTCGACGTCATCGGGCTTGGTGGGCATCACGTAGTTCTCGTTGTAGAGGGTGATGTAGAAGAACTCGTCGCGGTTCTCGGGGCCGTACATCCGCTTGATGCCGTCTTCGATGATCGTGGCGACTTCGTACGCGAACGCGGGGTCGTAGGCCGCGACGTTCGGCACTGTCGACGCGAGCACGAGCGAGTGTCCGTCCTGGTGCTGCAGGCCCTCGCCGTTGAGCGTGGTGCGGCCCGCCGTGGCGCCCAGCATAAAGCCACGCGCCCCGCTGTCGCCCGCCGCCCAAATGAGATCGCCAACGCGTTGGAACCCGAACATCGAATAGAAAATGAAGAACGGGATCATCGGCTGACCCCACGTAACCGCCGCGGTGCCGGCCGCCGTGAACGAGCACATCGAGCCTGCTTCGGTGATGCCTTCTTCGAGCACTTGTCCGTCGGCCGATTCGGTATAGGAGAGCAACAACTCCTTGTCGACGGGCTCGTACAGCTGGCCGTGCGGCGCGTAGATCTCAAACTCCTTGAACAACGCGTCCATGCCGAACGTGCGGGCCTCGTCGGGCACGATCGGCACCACGCGCTCGCCGATGGCCGGGTCGCGAAGCAGGTTCCGGATCAGGCGGGCGAAGGCCATGGTCGTGGAGACAGCCTGGTTCTTCGAACCACCGAAGAACTCCTTGAACGAGTCGGGCGATGGCAGCTCGCGCAACGCGACACGCGGCAGCCGACGGGGGAGCGCACCCGCAAGCGCGCGTCGACGCGTCATGAGGTACTCGTGGATCTCGGAGCCCTCCGCGGGCTTGTAGAACGGCGGGACGTCGGCCTCGAGCGCCTCGTCGGGGATCTCTTCCTGCATGTAGAGCGTGTCGCGCATGAGCTTGAGCTGCGCCTTGTTCATCTTCTTGATCTGGTGCGTGGCGTTGCGCGCCTCGATCTCAGGACCGAGCGTCCAGCCCTTCACTGTCTTGGCGAGGATGACGGTGGGCGCGCCTTCGTGCTCGACGGCGGCTTTGTAGGCGGCGTAGAGCTTGCGGTAATCGTGGCCACCGCGGGGGAGCGTATGCAGCTCGTCGTCGCTCAGGTGCTCGACGAGCTTGCGCAGACGGGGGTCGGGACCGAAGAAGTGGTCGCGGATGTAGGCGCCGTCGGAGGTCGCGTACTTCTGGAATGCGCCGTCGACGGTCGTGTTCATTTGGTTGAGCAGCACGCCGTCGGTGTCGCGGGCGAGTAGGTCGTCCCACTTCGAACCCCAGATGACCTTGATCACGTTCCAGCCCGCGCCGCGGAAGACCGCCTCAAGCTCCTGGATGATCTTGCCGTTGCCGCGCACCGGGCCGTCGAGGCGCTGGAGGTTGCAGTTCACAACAAAGATCAGGTTGTCGAGGCCCTCGCGGGCAGCGAGCGAGAGGGCGCCGAGGCTCTCGGGCTCGTCGCTCTCGCCATCGCCCATGAAGCACCACACCTTGGCCCGGCTGGTGTCGGCGAGCTGGCGGTTGCGAAGGTAACGATTGAAGCGCGCTTGGTAGATCGCCTGCAACGGACCCAGGCCCATCGATACGGTGGGGAACTCCCAAAAGTCGGGCATCAACCGCGGGTGCGGATAGCTCGAGAGGCCGCCGCCGCCGAGTTCGGCGCGGAACCCGTCGAGCTGTGACTCAGTCAGGCGGCCCTCGAGGTAGGCGCGGGCGTAGATACCCGGCGCCGCGTGGCCCTGGAAGTACACCTGGTCACCGAACTGGCCGTCGTCCTTGCCCTTGAAGAAGTGGTTGAAGCCCACCTCGTAGAGCGATGCGCTCGATGCGAAGGTCGACAGGTGCCCGCCGATGCCTTCGCTGCGCGCGTTCGCGCGCGTCACCATGGCTGCGGCGTTCCAGCGTATGAAGGCTCGGATGCGGCGCTCGGTGTACTCGTCGCCTGGGAACCACGGCTCGAGGTCGCGGGGGATCGTGTTGATGTACGGCGTCGACACCGTCGCGGGGAAACCGATCGCGGTCTCGCGAGCACGCTCAAGCAGCTTCATGAGCAGGAAGCGGGCGCGAGTCTTGCCGTGGGTGTCGACGATGGCGTCGAAGCTGTCGATCCACTCACTCGTCTCCGACGGATCGGTGTCGGGAAGTTGATGACTGAAGCCGTCGAAGATCACGGGATCCATCGTAGGAGGGCTACTGGTCGGTAATGATCGTCGGCCTTGTGATGGCAGCAATATGAAAACCGTCTATACCGATGGCGCGTGCACGGGGAACCCCGGCCCCGGCGGCTGGGCGTGGGCCGACGTGGACGGTGCGTGGGCCTCGGGCTGCGAGGACCCGTCGACGAATCAACGCATGGAGGTCTACGCCGTGCTTGACGCGCTGCGGTCCAACCCCGGCGACGTGACCATCGTGAGTGACTCGACCTACGTCGTGCACTGCTTCCGGGACAAGTGGTGGGACGGCTGGCTGCGCCGCGGCTGGCTCAATAGCGCCAAGAAGCCCGTCGCCAATCGCGACATGTGGGAACCGCTCATCAATTTGTACCTTGAGCGGCGCGACGAACTCAGTTTCCGGTGGGTCAAGGGCCACGGCACCGACCCAATGAACATCAAGGTCGACGAGCTCGCGGTGGAGGCGTCTTTACGTCAGTGCGGGCGTGTGGGTACCGAGCAGCTCGACAAAGTTGTCGGCGTAGAACCGGTCGAGCGCGGCGTCACCGATTCCGCCCAGCGCCTTTTCGAACTTCCCTAGGGGATCCTTGGTGCCCTCAGGATGCGGGTAGTCCGAGGAGAACAGGAACAGGTCGTCGCCCGCGTTCTCGATCATCCAGCCGACGGGTTCGCCCGGGTACGGAGTGAACTTGAGGTGCTTGTGCACATATTCCGATGGCTTCATCGTGAGGTTGCGTAGCGGCTCCTCGCTGCGGGAAAACGACGTCACCGCGAAGTCGAGTTCGTGCAACCACGACGGCACCCAGCTCGCGCCCTGCTCGATCGACGCGCCCCGCAGCTTGGGGAATCGATCGAACAGCCCATCGAGAATCATCACGCTGAGGAACAACTTGGGCGAGTTGGGAATCGCCATGTAGTCCTTCGACCGCACGTTCTCGCCTCCACCGAGGTGATCGGTTACCGGCATCGCGTTGTTGTGGAAAGCGCGATCGAGCAGCTTGCCGCCGCCGCCGACGTGCAGCACGAAGGGGACGTCGGCTTCGGCGAGGAGGTCCCAGAACGGATCGAGATCGGGGTGCGTGGGTGCCCGATCACCGGCCGGCGTCGAGGGCACCATCACGGCCTTGCAGCCCGCGTTGATCGCCTCGGTCGCTACCCCAACCGCGCGTGCAGTGTCTGACAGCGGCACGTAGGCCACGGGCAAGAGGCGCGGATCGTGCTTGCAGAACTCGGCCATCGCGCGGTTCTGGGCTGAACTTCCGGCGTAGTGACGGTCGGGGTCCTTACCCATGAACATCGCCGACGCGAACGTTGCGAAGACGAGTTGGCCTGAGAAGCCGAGCAGGTCCAGCACGCGAGTGCGTTCGGTGGCGTCGAAGGCGCCTAGCGCGCTCCAGCCTTTGTCGATCATCAGCCGCTGTTCGGCTTCGGCTGACAGGTTGGGAGATCTGCGACGTGCTGTGGCTCTTTCGGTGGCCTTCGCCAACACCGCTTCGAGCGCGTCCATGCCACCGCGCCGCAACCGATCGCGCTGATCGTCAGCGATGAACGGATCGAGAAAGTCGGCCAGTTCCATGACGTGGCTGTCGGCGTCGAAGATCGTGCGCGTACCGGCGTACGTGGACATGCGGTTCCCCCAGAGCGGTTGACTACACGGTGTGGTGACAATTCGTCACCTCACGCACAATGCCACGACGGGTCTGGGTTGACAAGATGCTTGCGCGTACGCCGGTCGGGTGACAATGTGTCACCGCAAGACCAAGTCGGGGGGAAAGTTTGACGCATCGCTGGGGCGTCGCCGCGTGAACGCGGCGGCCGGCACACAATCTGATCGTCTGGACCGGCACGATCGGCGCGACGTGCTGCTCGACGTCGCGGCAGACATCGTTGCGCGCCGAGGCGCCGACGTGGTCTCGATGGAAGTGGTTGCCGAAGCCGCAGGCGTCAGCCGGCCGCTGGTCTACAAACACTTCGCCAACCGTGCCGAGCTGCTCGAGGCCCTCTACGCCCGCGAGTCGGCGACGTTGCACGCCGAGATCGGCGCGGCGGTCACCGGCGCCACCACCCTTGAGGCCATGTTCCGCGCCATTGTGCGCGGCTCACTCTCGGCCCAGGCCTCGCGGGGAGCGACGTTCGCCGCCTTGCGGGCCGAGGGTGGCCAAACCGCTGCGCGTCGGACCGAACAACGCAAGCGCGATCGCAGCACGCTCGGGTACTTCGTGCGTAGGGCCGTCGCCGAGTTCGACCTCAGTGAGGCAGACGCCCGCGCCGGCGTGTCGATACTGCTGGGCGCGCTCGACAGTGTGCTCAACGTCTTTCGTGTGCGGCCGACCAAAGAGCACGCGGCGTTGCTTGAAAACACGTACGTCGCCCTAGCGATGTCGGGCCTCGCCGGGATCGCCGACGGTCGACGCCGATGACCGCCACCGTGGTTGCGAACACGCGGGCGCGACAGGCTGCGAACGCGATCGCGGCGGTACTGCTCTTCGTGTTTGTGGTGCGGTGGTTCTGGCCCGCGCCGATCGGCGTAATGCTGCAGGGCGTCGTGATC
Source organism: Acidimicrobiales bacterium (assembly GCA_046594835.1). Taxonomy (GTDB): domain Bacteria; phylum Actinomycetota; class Acidimicrobiia; order Acidimicrobiales; family JACCXE01; genus JACCXE01. The sequence goes on from JBKJQZ010000348.1 coordinate 20,796, forward strand.
GGCGGTCTCACGTCGCTCATCGCGTTCGGCCTCGCGTTGACGTACCGCTCGAACCGGATCATCAACTTTGCGCAGGGCGATCTTGGCGGGGTCCCCGCCTCGCTGGCGGTGTTGTTGATTCTCGAGTCCGGCGTCTCGTACTTCCTCGCCTTCCCGATAGCGATCGTCGCCGCGCTCGCACTCGGCGGGTTCGTCGAGTTCGTCTTCATTCGCCGCTTCCGCAAGGCGCCCCGATTGATCCTCACCGTGGTGACCATCGGGGTGTCGCAGATCCTCGCGGGCGTTGCGTTCGCCCTGCCGCGCGCGTTCGGTCTCACTACTCCACCGCAGGATTTTCCGTCCCCGTTCACCTTTGAGTTCACCATCGGCCAAACCGTGTTCCACGCCAACGAAGTCGTGGCCATGCTGGTTGTGCCGATCGTTATTGCTGCGCTCGGTGCGTTCTTCCGCTTCACGCGCATCGGCATCGCCGTGCGCGCGAGCGCCGAGAACGCCGACCGCGCCGCCTTGCTCGGTGTGCCTGTCGCGCGCATTCAGACCGTGGTGTGGATGATTGCGACGGTCTTGGCGACGATCGCCATCTTCCTGCGCGCCGGCATCGTGGGCCTGCCGCTCGGCAGCGTGCTCGGACCAACGATCCTCATTCGGGCGCTCGCCGCCGCCGTGATCGGCCGGATGGAGAGGCTGCCCACGATCTTCGTTGCGTCCCTTGCGCTGGGCGTGGTGGAGGCCTGCATTGTCTTCTCCACGAAAGCGGTGCTGGTCGACCCCGTGCTCTTCCTCGTTGTACTTGGCGCGCTGCTCTTGCAGCGACGAGGCAGCGTGTCGCGCGTTTCGGAGGACGAACAGTCAAGTTGGCAAGCCTCGCGCCAGGTCCGACCGATCCCGCGCGAACTCATTTCACTGCCGGAGGTCGTGTGGGGCCGGCGCATCGCCAAGCTTCTCGGCGTGGCGGGTCTCTTCGCTCTCCCTTCGTTCCTGAACGAAGGCCAGATCAACCTTGCTGCGGTCGTGTTGATCTTCGCGATCATCGGTATCTCGTTGGTGGTGCTCACGGGCTGGGCCGGGCAGGTAAGCCTCGGACAGGTGGCGTTCGTGGGTGTCGGTGCCGCGGTGGGTGGCTACCTCACGTCCACGCGCGGGTGGGACATCGCGTGGGCGATTCCGGGTGCCGGCCTAGCCGGGGCGGCGGCGGCGATGGTTATCGGGCTCCCGGCGCTGCGCGTGCGCGGCCTCTACCTGGCCGTGGTCACGCTGGCGTTCGCGCTGGCTACCTCGTCGTATCTGCTCGATCCCGACTTCATCCACTGGCTACCGACCACGGCGGACCGTATTGAACGTCCCAAACTGTTTGGCGAGGTCAGCCTCACGAGCGAGACGCGCATGTACGTGTTCGTCGTTGTGATCTTCCTGTTGTCGATCTGGATGACCAACGGTCTGCGCAATAGCCGCGCCGGGCGTGTCCTCATCGGCGTGCGCGAAAACCCAAGAGCTGCGCAGTCCTACGGAGTCAATGCGACCGGCGCCAAGCTCATGGCCTTCGCCTATGCGGGCTTCCTCGCGGCGGTCGCAGGCGCGGTGTTCGTGCATCACCAGACTGCGTTGGGCGACTCTGCGTACACCGTCGACCAGAGCCGACGCGTCTTCATCATGGTGGTCATCGGCGGCCTCGGGTCGATCCCCGGCGCTGTGCTCGGCGCCGTGTTCATTCAAGGCGTCGACTACTTCCGCACCTCGTTCCCGCAGGCGATCCAGCCCTACCTTTCGTTCCTCACGAGTGGTGTCGGGCTGATCTTCGTTCTGCTCGCGCTGCCCGGCGGGTTCAGTCAGATCTTTTACTCCCAGCGCGACCGCATCCTCCGCAAGATCGCCGAGCGCCGAGGCATTCACGTGCCGAGCCTCATCGCCGATTCGGCTGCCGCCTCGCGGGAACCCACCGCGATGCCGGTGACGCTCGATCTCACAGAGGAGTCCATCAGTGGCGTGGCGTGACCGTTTCGACGTGAGCCGCATCACCGACGGCGCGCCAACGCTGCCGCTGTGGATCCTGTTCGGCCTCAACGCTGTGGATGAGTTGGACCGCTCCGTCTACGCGATCCTTAGCCCCAACATTCGCGACGAGTTCAATCTGAGCCTCGCCCAGTTGTCGACCGTCACGAGTCTCGTGGTCCTCGTCGCGTATCTGTCGCAGGTCTTTATCGGCTACTACGCCGATCGTCGGCGCCGGACGCGCATCGCGGCGGGCGGTGCGGCGATTTGGGGCGGGTTCACGTTGATGACGGGATTGGCGCCCAACGTTGGTCTGCTCGCGGCGGCGCGCGCGGTCACTGGCATTGGGCGCGCGGTCAATGACCCCACGCACAACTCGCTGTTGTCGGACTACTACGCGCCCGAGGTGCGGACGAAGGTCTACGGCTTTCACGAGTCGGCGAACCAGATGGGCCGGATCGTGGCGCCGCTCCTCGGTGGCGGTATTGCTGCGCTGTTCGGCTGGCGAGCGCCGTTCTTGGTGTTCTGGATCCCAACCCTCGTGCTCGTTGTCATCGCAGTGCGTTTCCTCGAGGAGCCCGTGCGCGGGGCCTACGAACGGATCGCCGCCGGGGCCAGCGAAGACGGCGCGCGCACCGAGGAGGAGCCGCTCGGGTTCGGTGAAGCGTGGCGCACGTTGTTCCAGATCCGCAGCCTGCGTCGGGTGTGGATGTCGCTTCCGTTCCTCACCGTCGCGTTCGTGGGTATCGCCCAGTTCCTCGCCATCTTTTACAAAGACGAGTTCGGTCTCCACGAGTTCCAGCGCGGCCTGCTGCAGTCATTCACCGAGCCGTTCCAGCTCGTCGGCCTCGCGGTCGGCATCCCGATCGCGGCTCGCCTCGCCAAGCGCGGACCAGGGCTGGTGCTGCGCTTCCTCGCGCTGACCGGCTTCGTTACCGCCGGCGGGTTGCTCGCCGTCGCCGCCGCACCGAACCTTCCGGTCGCAATCGCAGGTCACATCCTTGTGTCGTCGGTCACCGCGATGCTCGTGCCGGGCATCCTGACAACGCTCTCGCTCGCGGTGCCGCCCCGCGCCCGCTCGATGGGCTTTGGCATCGTCGGTCTGTTCGTCGCCCTCGGAGCGGTGTTCCTACCGGCGCTTGGTGCAATCGGCGACGCGGTAGGAATCCGCGGCGGGATCGCGGCGATGGCACCCGTCCTGCTCATTGGGTCACTCATCCTCGCCTCAGCCGGTTCCTTCGTCGCCGCAGACATCGAGCGCGTCCGCACCGGCAGCGCTGCTCTCGCTGAGGTACGCGCCGCCGCGTTACGGGGCGATGCGAAGATGCTGCTCGTACGCGGCCTCGATGTCGGCTACGACGGTGTCCAGGTGCTCTTCGGCGTCGACCTCGAAATCGGTCAGGGCGAGATCGTCGCGCTGCTCGGCACCAACGGCGCGGGCAAGTCCACCCTTCTGCGTGCCATTTCAGGTCTGTTGCAGCCCACTGCCGGTTCGGTGCTGTTCAACGGCGTCGAGATTACGCACGCGTCGGCGCATGAGGTTGCGGCCCACGGCGTCGTTCAGGTGCCCGGGGGTAAGGGTGTATTCACGTCGCTCACTGTCGAAGAGAACCTCAAAATCGCCGGGTGGCTTTACGCCAAGGACACCGCCTACATCCGCGAAGCGACCGAGCAGGTGCTGTCGTTCTTCCCGGTGCTGCGCGACCGTTGGGATCAGCCAGCGGGCAACCTCTCCGGTGGTGAGCAGCAGATGCTCACCTTGAGTCAGGCGTTCATCGCCAAGCCTCAGTTGCTGATGATCGACGAGCTGTCGCTCGGCCTCGCGCCCGTGGTAGTTGAGCAATTGCTCGGCATCGTTCGGGCGATCCGCGATCGCGGGACGACGATCGTGCTGGTCGAGCAGTCCGTCAACGTGGCGCTCACCCTCGCCGAGAGCGCGTACTTCATGGAGAAGGGCGAGATCCGCTTCAGCGGGCCGACCACCGAATTGCTGCACCGGCCCGACATCCTCCGCTCGGTCTTCCTCGAGGGGGCCGGTTCGATGAACGGCAACGGCAACGGCGTCGCCGCCCGGCCCAAGCGACGCGTCGCGCCCAAGCGCGAAATCGGCGGCGTCGTGCTCGAGACGCGCGACATTACGCGTCGTTACGGGGCTCTCACCGCAGTCGACGGCGTGTCGATGCAGCTGCGCGACGGTGAGATCCTCGGGGTCATCGGACCCAACGGCGCGGGCAAGACGACGCTGTTCGACCTCATCTCGGGCTACGTCACACCCGACTCGGGCATAGTGGTTCTCAACGGTGACGACGTCACCGCGCTTTCGCCCGATTTCCGCGCCCGGATCGGCCTTGGACGATCGTTTCAAGACGCCCGCCTCTTCCCGGCCCTGACCGTGCGCGAAACCATCGCTTTGTCGCTCGAGCGTCACGTGGCCGTTCGTGACCCACTCGCCTCGATCCTGCATCTGCCCTCTGCGGTGGAGTCAGAAGCTGCAATCACCGGTCAGGTCGACGCACTCATCGAGCAGATGGGATTGCAGGCCTTCGCCGACAAGTTCGTCTCCGAGTTGTCAACCGGCAGTCGCCGCATCGTGGACCTCGCCTGCATCGTGGCGCACGAGCCGTCCGTGATCCTTTTCGACGAGCCGTCCTCGGGCATTGCCCAACGCGAAACCGAGGCGCTAGGCCCGCTGCTCATGAGCATCCGCGAGACGACGGGCGCGAGCCTCCTCGTGATCGAACACGACATGCCCCTGATCACATCGATCGCAGACCGGCTTCTCGCTCTCGACCTCGGCGCGGTTGTGGTTGAAGGCAAGCCTTCGGCCGTCACGAAACACCCCGCCGTGGTCGCCTCGTATCTCGGCAACACCGAATCCGTCATCGCCCGTTCGGGCGCAGTCGAAAAAGCCAAACCCGCGCGACGCCGCACTCCGGCCCGCGCCGCGAAGTAGGAGCACCATGGACAACTGGAAAGAACTAACGCTGGGCGACGTGGCGCGTGGGTTCACGCGTTACCGACCCTTCATCCTTGCGGTCGCGGCGGTGCTGTTGGTCACCCTCGCGCTGCCCGATGACAAGAACGCTGTGGACACCGCTGCGGTCGCAGACGGCAACGGCCCGCTGAACGCTGGGGGGCAACAGCGGGGCGGCAACGCGACGACACCGACCAGCATCGACGAGTTCGGCAACGTCGTCTCGGTCGACGGCTCGGGATCGGGCTCAGGCTCGGGCTCGGCGACCGGTAGCGGTGAGGCGGCGCAGTCGACCGGGGTGACGTCGCTGAACCCGGCCGCGTTCGGTCCGGACTGCGACCCGATCAGCGGGCGCGTGCGGATGCCGATCCGGACCGCGGCGCCGTGCCTCCCGTTTTTCTCTGGGAACAACGGAGGAGCAACCGCTCCGGGCGTCACCGCCAAGGAAATCAAGGTCGTGTACTACCAGCCGCAGGCCAACCCTGCGACTACCGCGGCGCTCACCGCCGCGGGCGCGAACAACAGCGAAGCGGAACAGGAAGCGACCGTGCGCGACTACGTCGATCTGTTCAACAAGCACTTCCAGATGTACGGGCGTCACGTCACGATTGAGGTGAAGCACGGCAGCGGCGACACCAAGGACGACGCGGCAGGACGCGCGGACGCCGTCGACGTCGCTACGCGGATCAAGCCCTTCGCCGTGTTCGGATCGGGTACCACGAACGCGTTCCCGGCCGAACTCGCAGCCCGCAAGATCCTCTGCATTTGCACGACCTCGCAGCCCCAGGAGCTCTACGAGCGGTATTCGCCCTACGTTGGTTACACGACGCTGATGGCGTCGACCCAGGGCTACCTCCACCGCTCCGAGTACGTCGGCAAGCGCCTTGCGGGCCGCAACGCGTCCTATGCCGGTGACGCGGTAATGCAGCAGCGCAAGCGCGTCTTCGGCCTTCTGTATTACGACACGGCAGACAACGCCTATCGCTCGGGCGCAGAGTTCTTTAAGAAGGAGTTGCAGTCCAAGTACGGGGTGACCCTCGCAGTGGTGCAGTCGACGCCCGATGACTACGCGGCCGTGCAGGAGCAGGCCCGCTCGGTCATCGGCAAGCTCATCGACGCCAAGGTGACATCAGTGATCATGTCGGAGGATCCCATCAGCCCGGCGCTTCTCACCAAGGAGGCGACGCGCCAGAACTACTTCCCCGAGTGGATCATTACCGGTTCGGCCCTGACCGACACCTCTCTGTTCGCTCGCACCTACGACACCACCCAGTGGCGACACGCGTTTGGGGTCAGTTTTCTGCCCGCCCGCGTTCCCGAACAACAGGGGGACGCGTACAAGGTGCACCAGTGGCACTTCGGCCGCGAGGCAACGGCCTACAACCAGTACGGAGTGATCTATCCCACGCCCCTTACCTTCGCTCTCGGCGTGACGATGGCCGGGCCGAATCTCACTGTCGCCTCCTGGCAGAAGGGCCTGTTCAGCTTCCCCGTCACGAACAAGGCCTCGATAAGTTCGCCGCAGATCTCCTTCGGCAACCACGGCGTCTGGCCCTTCACCGATTTCACGTCTTTTGACGACGTGACTGAGATTTTCTGGGACCCGGCGGTCGTCGGGCCCGACGAACTCGATAACCAGGGTGCGGGCATGTACCGCTACGTGGCGGGAGGCAAGCGCTACCTGCCGGGCCAGCACCCGACGTCGAATCCGAAGGTGTTCAACAACGACGGGACGGTGACGATCTACGAGAACAGTCCGGACGCGCCCGTCACGAACTACGAGCACAAGCACTACTACCCAGCCCAGTAAGCCATAGCGGCGCGCCGATTACGGTGCGCCGCTATGGAACTTCAGGGAGCATCAGCAGTCGTTACCGGTGGCGCATCGGGCCTCGGTGAGGGCACCGTTCGTCGGCTTCACAACGCGGGCGTGGCGGTCACGATCCTCGACCGCAACGCCGAGGCTGGCGCCGCCCTCGCCAAGGAACTCGGCGGCAGCGCCAACTTCGCGCAGGCCGACGTGACCAACTACGAGGAGTGTGGCGCGGCCGTCGACCAGGCGGCTGCCGCCGGCGACTTGCGGGTGTGCGTGAACTGCGCGGGCCTCGGCATCGCCATGCGCACGATCAACCGGGATAACAGCCCGCACGACCCCGCCGCGTTCAGCTTCCTCGTTGGCATCAACCTGCTCGGCACGTTCAACGTGATGACGCTGTCGGCGTCGAAGATGGCCGCGACGGACCCGACGCCGTCGGGCGACCGCGGCGTGATCATCAACACGGCATCGGTCGCCGCGTTCGACGGCCAGATCGGCCAGCTCGCCTACTCGGCCACCAAAGGCGCCGTCGTAGGCATGACCCTTCCCGCCGCGCGCGACCTGTCCGCGGTGAACATCCGCGTGAACACGATCGCCCCGGGCCTCATGGACACGCCGCTGCTCGCCATGCTCCCCGAGCCGGCCCGCGCCTCGCTCGCCGCCAGCGTGCTGTATCCCAAACGCCTCGGCATCGCCGACGAGTACGCCAACCTCGCCATGTCGATCATCGACAACAACTACCTGAACGGTGAAACGATCCGCCTCGACGGCGGCATCCGCATGCAGCCCAAATGATCTAGCTACTTCCCCCAGGCGCAGTTGGTTTCGTGCGTCCGACTCGTTGTTGTGAGCCCAAATCCGTCGCCATCACAACAAGTGGGAGGCGCGAATCTCTGGTGGCACGGATGTTCGTACCTACAGCGCTCGCATCCGGTTGTTGCGGGGGTTGTGTTCGAGTTCGACCAGGCCGAGTTCTTCGAGCAGCGGCGGAACGTACATCCCGAAGCGTCCTCTGAGGCCCTTCTTCAGTCCGTACCAACCGCCCACCGGGTTTGACGGGTCGCGTGCCCAGGCCTCGACGGTGCCGGACTTCGCGTCCTTCTGTTCATCGGCGGCGCCGAGTTCCAACCAGTCACCGTGGTGCTTGAGCATGGCGACGGCGTCGTCGATGCAGCGTGGGTCGTAATACAGGACCGTCTTGCCAACGGTGCAGACGATGGCGGGCGTGCCCTGGAGCTCACCGCGGTACATCGTGTACTCCGACGAGCCCGGCGGGGTCTTCAGGGTCCAAGGATCTTCTGGCGTTCCGCTTCCAGGCACGCCGACGACGTTAGACGCGGGTCCAGTCTTTCCACACCGGGTCGTAGCCCATGGAGCGGAGCGCAGCGGCGACCTCGGCGGGCGAGCGCGTATCGCTGATCTCGAACTGCGGCTCGGCGTCGGATTCCGACGCGTAGCCGCCGGGTTCGGTGTGGGACCCGGCCGACAACGTGGTGACACCCAAGGGCACCAGCGCGTCGCGCAGGAACGCAGGCTCGCGGGTGGACAACGTGATGCCGGCGTCGGGGAGCGCGAGGCGCAGCGCGCAGATCAGCTGGGTGAACGAGCGGTCATCGACGGGATCGACGACCGCAAAGTCACCCGCGGCGGGGCGCATGCGCGGCACCGCTATGGAAACCTCGGCGCGCCACCAGCGGTGGGTTAGCGCACGTGCGTGCGCGGCAACCGCAAGCGCTTCGGCGCGCCAGTCGTCGTGCAGGCCGAGCAGTGCGCCGACGCCGAGTTTGCGCGCCCCTGCAGCCGCGGCGCGGTCGGGCGCGGCGAGGCGCCACTCGTAGTTGCGCTTCTTACCCAGCAGGTGGACCTCGGCGTACGTGCCGCGCTCGTAGGTCTCCTGGTACACGACTACGCCGTCGGCGCCCGCGTTGACCAGCCGGGCGTAGGTCGCCTCGTCCCATACCTGTACTTCGACCGACACGCTCGCCATAAACCCCGCAACGGCCTCGACGCACTCGACGAGGTAGTCCTTGCTCACGATGCGGGCGTGTTCCCCAGCGACAAGCAACACGTGACGGAACCCGCGCGACGCGAGCTCTTGCGCTTCGGCGACTACCTCGTCGACCGAGAGCGTGCGTCGTGCGACCTCGTTGCCCGCCGAGAACCCGCAGTAAGTGCACACCGACACGCACTCATTCGAGACGTACAGCGGTGCGAACAGCGTGCGGGCGCGGCCGAACCGCTGCAGTGTCGCGTCGCGCGCCGCCACCGCGAGCTCCTCGATCCGGTCCGTCGCTATAGGGGAGAGCAACGCCGCAAAGTCGGTGAGGTCGCGCTTACGGCCGCGGCCAAGCGCGCGATCGACATCTGCGTCGGTGGCAGCGTCGACGAACGCGCGTAACGCGATGCGTGCATCAGCGCCCGCGAGCCAGTCGGCGGCCGCAGAGTCGGCCGGTACCTCGCGCGGTCGAGACACAAGCTCGACGGCAGCGTTGCTCACGAGTCGAGGAATCCCGTGAGCGGCGAAGACGCGTTGGCGGTGGTGCGCACACCGGCGAGCCCGGCGAGGTAGCCCGAACGTCCGGCGAACACGGCGTCTCGGAACGCCCGCGCCATCAACGCGGGATCAGCGGCGGTGCCGATGGCCGTATTGACCAACACGGCGTCCGCTCCGATCTCCATTGCCTCTGCGGCGTGGGACGGCGCCCCGAGACCGGCGTCGACCACAACTGGCACGCGTGCCTGTTCGACGATGATCTCGATCGCACCGCGGGTCCGCAGGCCCTGATTCGAACCGATCCACGAACCGAGCGGCATCACCGTTGCGCAGCCTGCTTCTTCGAGGCGCTTGCACAGCACTGGATCAGCGTTGACGTAGGGCAGCACAGTGAAGCCCTCGGCCACCAATTTCTCCGCAGCAGCGAGGGTCTCCACGCCGTCGGGTAGCAGGTAACGAGGGTCGGGCGTCAGTTCGAGTTTGATCCAGTCGGGGAAGCCTGCGGCCCGCGCGAGCCGCGCGATCCTTAGGGCTTCGTCGGCGGTCATGGCGCCTGAGGTGTTTGTTAACAGCAACACGCTGGAGGGCAACGCGTCGACGATGTCGTGCTCCGCGGTCGGGTCGGCTCGGCGCATGGCGACGGTCACCATCTCGGATTCGGAGGCGACGATGGCGTCGTGGAGCGACGCATTCGACGGGAACTTGCCCGTCCCCAGGAACAGACGAGACCTGAACGTGCGGCCCGCAATCACGAGTGGGTCAGAAACGCTCACACGGCGTACGTTACTGGCGTGCCTACCCGGGTCCTCATTGCTTTAGCGCTGTTGTGCGGCGTGCTGATCGTGGTGGCGTTCACAATTCAAACCGTCCTCGCCACCCGGTAATCCTGACGGATTAAAGGACCTCTCTACACCTAGGTAGGCTCGGCGCGTGGCTGAACAGTTCGACGTAGTCGTGATTGGCGGGGGCCCGGCGGGATATGCGGCGGCGCTTTATGGCGCATCTGCGGGCCTGCACGTCGCCTTGGTAGAGAAGGACAAGGTCGGCGGGACCTGTCTGCACCGGGGCTGCATTCCGGCGAAGGAGTACCTCGAGACCGCCACCGTGTACCGAACGGTCAGTCACGCCAAGGACTTCGGAATCGTGTCGGACCAGCCGACGGTTGAGTTCGCGACCAGTCAGGCGCGCAAGCAGAAGGTGGTCGACGGGCTGTGGAAGGGCCTTGCCGGGCTCATGAAGCAGCGCAAGATCACCACCTACATAGGCACCGGCCGCCTCGACGCTGATGGCATCGTGCGCGTCAGCGGCGGCGAGTCTGACGGCGCCGAACTCCAGGGCGCCAACGTGTTGCTGGCCGCGGGCTCCGTGCCCCGATCGCTCCCGGGTTTCGATGTCGACGGTAGGTACGTCCTCACGTCGGACGAAGTGCTCATGCTCGACACGCTGCCGCGCTCGGCGGTCGTGGTCGGCGGCGGCGCGATCGGCTGCGAGTTCGCGAGTGCGCTGAGCGATCTCGGTTCCCAGGTCACCGTGCTCGAGTTCCTGCCCCAGATCCTGGCTGGCTGCGACAAGGACACCGCCGACGTGGTGGCCCGTTCGTTCAAGAAGCGCGGCATCGACGTCCGCACCGGCGTCGAGGTCAAGGGCCACACGCCCACAGCCGATGGTTCCCAAACCACCATCGCCTACGGCGACAACGAAACCGTTACCGCCGATCTTGTGGTGATGTCGGTCGGTCGCCGTCCGCTCACCGACAACCTGCTCGGTGAAGGCAGCGCAGTAGCGCTCGACGAGCGCGGCTTCATCAAAGTCGACCCGTGGATGCGCACCAACGTGCCCAACGTCTACGCGCTCGGCGATCTCATCGCGGTCGACGGGCTACGCGTGCACCCGCAGCTCGCGCACGTGGGCTTCGCCGAGGGCATGCTCGTCATCAAGGCGATCCTCGGTGAACCGGCCATGCCGATCGACTACGCCAAGGTGCCCTGGTGCATTTACACCTACCCCGAAGTCGCCTTCGTCGGTTACACCGAACAGGCGGCCAAGGACGCGGGCATCGACATTGTCGTCTCGAAGCACCGCTTCGCCGGTAACGGACGCGCGTTGATCATCGGTGACTCCGATGGCCTCGTGAAGGTCATTGCCGAGAAGGACGCCAACGGCAAGGCCGGCACGATCATTGGTGTGCACATGGCCGGGCCCTGGGTCACTGAGCAACTGGGTCAGGGCTATCTCGCCGTGAACTGGGAAGCCACCGTCGACGACGTGAGCGCATTCATTCAACCCCACCCGAGCCTCTCTGAGCTGTTCGGCGAAACGGTGATCGCACTCACCGGAAGAGGACTCCATGGCTGATATCACGATGCCGCAACTCGGCGAAACCGTTACCGAGGGCACCATCACCCGCTGGGCGAAGCAGGTCGGCGACACCGTCAAGGAAGACGAGATTCTCTTCGAGGTCTCGACCGACAAGGTCGACTCCGAGGTGCCCTCGCCCGTGAGCGGCGTGATCACCTCGATCGTTGTGCCCGAGGGCGACACCGTGCCGGTTGGCGCCGTGCTCGCCACGGTTGGCGACGCGGCTGATGGCGCGGCTCCCGTTCCCGCCGCAGACGCGCCTGCGCCGGCGCCCGAACCGGCACCCGAACCGGCACCCGAGGCTCCAGCCGTCGCGGCGCCTGCGCCTGCGCCTGCACCCGCACCGGTCGCGGAAACTCCACCTCCCGCCCCCGCGCAAGCACCGGACCCTGCTCCCGCAACGGCTGCGGCGCCTGTACCCGCGGCGTCGCAAAACGGCGGACCGGCGAACGTGTTGTCGCCTGTGGTGCGCAAGTTGCTATCGGAGAACGACCTCGACCCGTCGACCATCCAAGGGACGGGCGCAGGCGGCCGCATCACACGAAACGACGTGCTGGCCGCGCTCGACCAGCGCGCCGCCGGCGGCGCTCCCGCCACACCGGCAGCCGCGCCAGCACCAGCAGCCGCGCCAGCACCAGCACCAGCAGCCGCGCCAGCACCGGCAGCCGCGCCAGCACCGGCACCGGCCGCTCCGTCGGCCGCCGCGCCGGCCGCGCCTGCGCCCCGCGCGGGCGAGCGCGACACATCGATCCCGTTCTCGAACATTCGGCGCCGTACCGCTGAGCACATGGTGCGTTCGCTCGCCACATCCGCACACACGCTCGTGGTGATCGAGGTCGACTACGAGAACGTCGAAATCGTCCGCTCAGCCCACAAGAAGGCGTTCAAGGAGCAGGAGGGCGCGAGCCTCACGTACCTGCCCTTCATCGCCCGTGCGGTTGTAGACGCGATCCGCGAGTTCCCGCACGTCAACGCCACTGTGGGCGACGGCGAGTTGATCGTGCACAACTACGTCAACCTCGGCGTGGCGGTGGACCTCAACTTCGAAGGCCTCATCGTGCCGGTCGTGCACGACGCCGACACCAAGCGCCTTCGTGCGCTCGCCCGTGAGGTCGGCGATCTCGCTGGCCGCGCCAAGGCCAAGAAGCTCGGCGCCGACGACATCAGTGGGGGCACCTTCACGATCACCAACGCGGGCGGATACGGCACGCTCATCACCGGGCCAATCATCAACCAGCCCCAGGTCGCGATCCTGTCGACGGACGGCGTCAAGCCCCAGCCCGTCGCTGTGCCCCTGCCCGGTGGCGGCTACGCCATCGCCGTGCACCACGTGGGCAACCTCGCGATCTCCTTTGATCACCGCGCCTACGACGGCGCCTACGCCGCCGCCTTCCTCGCCCGTATCCGCGAGATCATCGAGACCCGTGACTGGGATGCGGAACTCACTTAAATGCGGGTTCGCTGGCTCGGTCGGGTTGCGTATCGGGAGGCGCACGCGCTGATGCGCGCCATGTGGGAACGCGCGGACGACGACGCGCTCCTGCTCGTCGAGCACCCTCCGACCTACACGCTCGGTGCCCGCACGGACCCGGCGAACCTGCTCGTATCGCCCGAAACGGTGGGCGCGGCGTGTGTACGGACCGACCGCGGTGGCGACGTCACCTTCCACGGCCCAGGTCAGCTGGTGGGCTACCCGGTCATGAACGTGGCCATGGGGACCGACGCGATTCCGAACCACGTGCACTGGATCGAGCAACTCGTGATCGACGCGTTGCACGAACTCGGCCTGCCGAGCGCGTCGCGCTTGGACGGCTACCCAGGCGTGTGGCTCGACGTCGACACCGCACCACGCAAGATCGCGGCGATCGGCGTGCGCGTGAGTCGCGGGCGGAGCATGCACGGTTTCGCCCTCAACGTCACTACCGATCTCGCGTGGTTCGATCACATCGTCCCGTGTGGCATTGCGGAATTCCCGGTCACTTCGCTGGAACGCGAAGGCGTCGCCGCGTCGCTCGAACACGTCGCGGACGTGGTCGCCCGGCTGGTCGGGCCGACGGACCGCGCTGATGTGGCTTGGGTGCACCGGCCCGAGGATCTGTCGGCGTTCAGTCGCTCCCACGCCGAAGGCACCAGCGCCCCGGTGCGTTTGCTGGGCCGCCTCAACGCCGCAGGCGTGGACACGTCAACCTCGGTGTCGCTTGATCAACGCAAGCCCGAATGGCTGCGCGTGAAGGCCGACTTCAGTCCCGAGTACCGCGCCCTCAAGCAGACGATGCGTTCCAACGGGCTCGTCACCGTGTGCGAAGAGGCGGGCTGTCCGAATATCTACGACTGCTGGAACGACGGCACGGCCACGTTCATGATCAACGGGTCACGGTGCACGCGTGCGTGCGGCTTCTGTCTGGTCGACACCCGCAAGCCCGGGCCGCTCGACGCGGCTGAGCCGGCCCGGGTGGCGGCGGCGGTGGTCGAGCTCGGCCTCAAGCACGTGGTGATCACGACCGTCGCCCGCGACGATCTCGCCGACGGCGGATCAGCCGCGTTCGCCGAGACCGTGGACGCCATTCGCGCCGTTGCGCCCGACGCCTCGGTCGAACTGCTGATCTCGGACTGCAAAGGCGACGAAGTCTCGCTCGGCACGATCTTTGCGGCGCGGCCCGACGTGTTGAACCACAACCTCGAGACCGTCGCACGCCTGCAGCGCGCCGTGCGCCCGTCGGCGGGGTACGCGCGCAGCCTCGCCGTGCTCGCCCGAGCGAAGGACGCGGGACTTACCACCAAGTCCGGCCTCATGGTCGGCCTCGGCGAAACGCCCGCTGAGGTGCTGAGCGCACTCCGCGACCTGCGGTCGGTTGGGGTCGATATCGCGACGATTGGTCAGTACCTCCGGCCCACCGGCCACCACCTGCCAGTAGCTCGGTGGTGGACGCCCGCAGAGTTCGCGTCGCTCAAGACCGAGGCTGAATTGCTTGGGTTCGCGCACGTTGAGTGCTCGCCGCTAACCCGGTCGAGTTACCACGCGCGCACCGCCGCTGATGCGACAATGGCATCGAGTCGGTAGCGTTGGCTTCGGTGCAAAACGACGCGGGGGCCTTTCACGATCGCTTGGCGCGTGTGCGTCATCGCATGGCCGACATGGCCATCGACGCCATGTTGCTATCGGTGGGCGCCGACCTGCCGTGGCTGTGCGGCTACGAAGCGATGCCGCTCGAGCGTCTAACGATGCTCGTGGTGCCCGCGAAAGAAGAGCCGACGCTGCTCGTCCCGCGCTTGGAGGCGCCGCGCGTCGACGAGCGACCCGACCTGTTCACGCTCCAGGTGTGGAACGAGACAGACAACCCCATAGCGATCGTGGCGGGACTGATCGGCTCGCGCATCACGATGGCGATCGGCGATCACACGTGGTCGCGGTTCCTGCTCGCGCTACAAGATGAAGTCCCGGCGCGTCGTTGGTTGCCGGCGTCGATGATCACTGGCCCTCTGCGCGCCGCGAAGGATCCCGCCGAGATCGATTGCCTCCAGCGCGCCGCCGCAGCCGCGGACCGCGTGGCCGGAGCGATTCACGCTGGTGAGATCCCCCTCGTGGGGCGCAGCGAAGCTGAGGTCGCGGGCGACATCGGCCGGCGGCTCATCTCCGAGGGCCACGACAAGGTTGCGTTCGTGATCGTCGCGTCGGGCCCGAACTCGGCGTCGCCGCACCACGAACCGGGTGATCGCGTGATCGGTCGCGACGAGATGGTCGTGTGTGATTTCGGCGGCGTGCTCGACGGTTATTGCTCCGACATCACCCGCACGGTCGTCACGGGCGAGCCGTCGCCCGAGATGCAGGAGATGTATGCGGTGATCGCCGAGGCGCAGGCCGCCGGTGTGAGCGCGGCGACGGTCGGCACTGCGTGTTCTGAGGTCGATAGCGCGGCGCGTGACGTCATCGCTGATGCTGGTTTCGGCGAGTTTTTCCCGCACCGCACCGGACACGGAATTGGGCGCGACGTGCACGAGGAGCCGTATCTGGTGGACGGCAACAAGACGCCGCTCGAGGTGGGCAACGCCTTCTCCGTCGAGCCAGGCATCTACTTGCCGGGCCGCTTCGGTGCGCGGCTCGAAGACATCGTGGTCGCCACTGAGGACGGCCCGATGGCGTTAAACGGGGCTGACCACAGCCTCGTCGTGGTTTGATCCGGCTCGACGCCGCCACAGTCCTTCTGCAGTGGGCCGTCGGGGGCCTAGCCTTTACGTGGGTCACCACCCGCGGTCGCTTGCTTGGCATTGGCTACGGCTGGCTGATGCGGGCGATATTCATGTCCTTCGCCGCCGGATCGCTCGCGGCCGGCCTCGCGCTCGACACGGTGCCGGCGCGCGAGGCGTCGTCCGCTGGGTTGATCGTGGCGACGGGCGTCGCGCTTGTGGTGTCGATCGTGCGGCGCAAAGCCGGTGTTGGCGCGGCCCGCGAACTCTCCGCAGCCCGTCACGAACGCGTCGCCGCGATGATCCAACCCGGCTCGTTGGAGGCAGCGGTCGACGGAGCCGACGCGCCGGTCGGCCCCGAGTTCCCCCCGATCCTCGACCTCATTCCCGCACTGATCGGCCTGGTTGGCCTCGTTGCGGGTGGAATGGCCGACGCACACGGCGGCGGCGGCACGGCGGTGGTCTCGGTCGCTCGCATCGTGGTGGGCGCGGCGTTCCTGGGGTCGGTGACCGACGCAATGCTGCTGGGCCACTGGTATTTGGTGCAGCCGGGCCTGCCCCGTGCACCCCTGTTTGAGCTCAACGCATGGATCGCACGCATCTGGCCGCTCGAGGTGATCCTGCTGCTGATCCCTACCGGGATGGTGTCGGTCTTCAACGGAACTATCGACGACGGCTACGGCGGCATGCTCGGCTGGTTCTGGATTGCCTGCGCGATCGCCACGATCATGCTCTGCGCGGTCACCAACGCGGCGCTAAAGGAGCGTTCCTACAGCGCCGTGATGGCCGCAACCGGTCTGCTTTATCTCGCAATTTTGACGGGATTTGGCACCGATCTGGTCGCCCGCGCCGTACTGAGTACGTGAGAAAGGTTGTAACGCCGCGGGTCATTGGGGGTACTGCTCTCCGATGTCACAGCCCTTGCGTACATTGCTCATGATGCGGATTGAGGTTTTCCTCGACGAGACCGCAGCTACCGACGCGCTCCGGCACGAGCTTGTGGAGGGACTCTCCGCTGCCAACAAGACGCTGTCACCCACGTGGCTCTACGACGCGCGCGGCTGCGAACTGTACGACGACATCACGCGTCTCGAGGAGTACTACCCGTTCCGGGCGGAACGTTCGATCTTGCGCGACCACAGCAAAGACATCGTCGGCCTTGCCTATCCCAACACGCTGATCGAGCTGGGCTCGGGCACGTCGGAGAAAACGCGCTTCCTGCTCGACGCCATGGCGATGCCCGCGACCTACGTGCCCTTCGACGTCGCCGAGGCCACCTTGCGCGACGCCGCGGAAGCATTGCTCTCGGAGTACCCCGGTCTCGACGTGCACGGCATCGTCGGTGACTTCCATAACGACCTCGTCCACCTGCCTCAGGCGGGCACGCAACTGATCGCTCTCCTCGGCGGCACGATCGGGAACTTCGCCCCCGACCAGCGCGCCAGCCTGCTCGCCACGCTGCGCGCCGGCATGAAAGACGGCGACACGTTCTTGCTCGGCACCGACCTGCAGAAAGACCGTGACCGCCTCGTCGCTGCCTACGACGACGCTGCGGGTGTCACTGCCGCCTTCAACCTCAACGTGTTGACGCGGCTAAACCGGGAGCTCGGCGCCAACTTCGACGTCGACCTGTTCCGTCATGTAGCGCTCTACAACGAGGACGAGAACTGGATCGAGATGCGGCTGGTGTCGCTCACCGCGCAGCAGGTGCGCATCGACGCGCTCGACCTCGAGGTCAGCTTTACCGAGGGCGAATCGGTCCGCACCGAGATCAGTGCGAAGTTCACGCCAGCGGGGATCAATCAGGAGCTGATGGGCGCGGGTCTGAAGGTGCTCGACCAATGGACCGATGATGAGGGAGACTTCTTGTTGAGCCTCGCAGGAGTCAACCCATGAAGCCGCTCGACTACGACGCAGTCCGCAAGCTCACCGAGGCGCTCGCAGAGCCGTTGTCGGCCGAAGACCAGACCGTCCAGTCGATGGCCGATGTCAGCCCGACCAAATGGCACCGGGCCCACACCACGTGGTTCTTCGAAACGTTTCTGCTCGAACCGTCGCTCGCCGAGTACCGGTCCTTCGACGATCACTACCGCTACCTCTTCAACTCGTATTACGAAGGCATCGGGCCGCGGCACGCGCGCAACGAACGGGGCCTGTTGACCCGCCCGGGCGCCAAAGAGATCGGCGACTACCGCCACCACGTCGACGACAACATGCACGTCTTGCTCGCCAACGCTGCCGATGACGAAGCCGTGTCGTCGCTGGTGCAGCTTGGTCTGCATCACGAGCAGCAGCACCAGGAGCTCATAGTGATGGACATCAAGCACGTCCTCGCCATGAACCCGACCCAGCCGCACTACGGCAAGGCGCGTTGGTGGGATCAGCCCATCGATCGGTCGACGGGCGGAGGCTGGACCGAACACGACGGCGGCGTCGTCGAAGTGGGCTTCACCGGCAGCGGGTTCAGCTTTGACAACGAAACACCCCGACACGAAACCCTGCTGCAGCCGTTCTCGATTTCTGACTCGCTCGTCTCGTGTGGCGACTGGCTCGCGTTCATGCAAGACGGTGGCTACCAGCGCCCTGAGTTCTGGATGTCGGATGGTTGGGCCACGGTCAAGGCCGAGGGCTGGGATGCGCCGCTGTACTGGTGGCTTGAGGGCGACGAGTGGATGAGCTTCACGATGGGCGGTCCGCTTGCCGTGCGCGACGACGAACCGGTTGTTCACGTGAGCTGGTATGAGGCCGACGCCTATGCGCGCTGGGCCGGGGCCCGTCTCCCTACCGAGAACGAGTGGGAAACTGCGGCGCCTGCGAAGGTGCCGACGCGCGGCGGGCTCGACGTGAAGTGCCTGCACCCCGTCGTCGACGACTGGTTCGGCTCGGTGTGGCAGTGGACCGCCTCGGCCTACTCGGCGTATCCCGGCTTCGTGCCCGCGCCCGGCGCCGTCGGTGAGTACAACGGCAAGTTCATGATCAATCAGCAGGTGCTGAAAGGCTCGTCGTTCGCGACGCCCAAGGGTCACGCCCGGCGGACCTACCGCAACTTCTTCGGCCCCCACTGCCGCTGGGCCTTCAGCGGCCTCCGCCTCGCCCGCGACCTCACCTAGCCCGTTCCGCCACACCCGTTCTGCTTCTTCGCAGCCGATCGGGTCTCCCAGCCCCGCGGTGCTCGAGCCGGACTCGTTGGTCGATCGTGGTCGCAGAGCGACCGTTCGAGACCAACGAGTAACGGTCGCCGACTCGTTGGTCGATCGTGGTCGCTACGACGTCGACCAGTAGTTGGCCATGAGTTCGGTCGACCAGGCGGGCTGACGGACCGCGGAGCGGGGAGCGAAGCCGGTCATATACGGCTTCATGTCGACTACTGGTGTGGCGTCGATCGCGTCAAGGCCGCGCACCTGCACGCGTAGCCCGTCGACCGCCACGATCTCGCACGTGGTGACGCCGATCCGGTTCGGACGCCCCTTCGCCCGCTGCGCGAAGATCCCGACGAGCGGCCAGTCCGGGTTGTTGCGTGGATGCCGGGCCCGCGTCTCGATCTTCGCCTCGTCGACGAGGTGGAACACATACACAACCTCGAGGTGGCTGAAGTCGGCGAGCCCGGCCGTTACGTCGGGATCGAACTGTGCCGAATCCAGCTCGATGACCGCCTCGACCTCACCCCAGTTGTCGTCGACCGCCTCAACCCGCCCGCCCCGGATGTGACCAACCGGCGTGAGTTCGATCAAGCGACGAAGTATTTGGCTTGGGGGTGGTGCAGGATCAAAGCCGAGGTGGTTTGTTCGGGTTGGTATTGGAACGAGGTTTCTTCGTTGCACTCGACGCCTATGCGTTCGGCTTCGAGCAGCTCGTTGATCTTCACGTTGTCTTCGAGGTCGGGGCAGGCCGGGTAGCCGAAGGAATACCGGCCGCCGCGGTACTGCTGACGAAACAGCCCTGCGATCGATGGGCCGTCTTCGTTGGCGAAGCCCCACTCCTCACGGATGCGGCGGTGCCAAAGCTCGGCGAGGGCTTCGGCCATTTCCACTCCGAGCCCGTGCACGTGGAGGTAGTCGGTGTACCTGTTCTCGGCGAACAACTTGGCCGCATATTCCGACACCACGTTGCCCATCGTCACCACGTGGAACGCCACGTAGTCCTTATCGGGCGAGCCGACCGGGCGCACGAAGTCGGCGATGCACATAAACGGGTCTTGCTGTTGACGGGGGAGCGCGAAGCGCATGTACTCGGCGGTGCGGTCGTCGTCTTTCCAGATGACGAGGTCGTTGCCGTCGGCATTAGCGGCGAAGTAGCCGTACGCGACCTGCGGCACGAGCAGCCCGAGCGCCTTGGCCTCGGCCATGCGCTCACGCAGCACCGGGCGGATGCGGTCCTTGAAGGCGGCGTCGCTCTCCGCTTTGCCTCCGCCGGCAGGCGTGGCCGACTCGGGCCGGTACTGCCACTGGTTGCGGAACAGGGCGGTCTCGTTGATGTACTCGGCGATGTCGTCGAGGGCGATGCCCTTGATCACGCGCGTGCCAAGGAACGGCGGAGTGAACACTGTGTTGTCCGCCGCAACGGCCGGTGAACGTGCCGGCAATGAGGCCGGATCGACGACGGGCTTGGGCGCACGCTTGGGCAGTACGCGGCCACCGGCCTCCCGGCCGAACGCGGTGTCGTCGGCGAGCGTGCCCGCTCGCTTGCGCGTCATGAGGTCGTCGAGCGTGTGAAGCCCTTCGAACGCGTCCTTGCCGTAGAAGACGCGGCCGTCGTAGACCTCACGCAGGTCGCGCTCCACGTACGAGCGCGTGAGCGCAGCGCCGCCGAGGATGACCGGCGTCTCGCCGGCGAGACCGGCGGCGTTGAGCTCCTCGAGGTTCTCGCGCATGATCAGCGTGGACTTCACGAGCAGCCCGCTCATGCCGATGGCGTCGGCGCCGACCTCGCGCGCCTTTTGCACCATGTCGTTGAGCGGCACCTTGATGCCGAGGTTGTGCACCTCGTAGCCGTTGTTGGTGAGGATGATGTCGACGAGGTTCTTGCCGATGTCGTGCACGTCGCCCTTTACCGTGGCGAGGACGATGCGGCCCTTGGTGGAGTCCTCGGTCTTGGGCATGTGGGGCTCTAGGTGGGCGACCGCGGCCTTCATCGCCTCGGCCGATTGCAGCACGAACGGCAGCTGCATTTCGCCCCGACCGAACAGATCGCCGACGGTCTTCATGCCGTCGAGGAGCGTGTCGTTGAGGATGCCGAGCGCGTCGGTTGTAACGAGCGCCTCGTCGAGGTCGGCTTCCATGCCGGCGCGGTCGCCTTCGATGATGCGGGACTTGAGCCGCTCTTCAACCGGCCAGCCGCTGCGGTCTTCTTTCTCGAGCGCTCCAGCCGTCACGCCCTCGAACTTGTTGAGCAGGATGTGCAGAGGGTCATACGCAGGCTCGTCACCAACTGCGGGGCGGCGACGGTCGTAGATGAGATCAAGCGCAAGCTGCTTGTCTTCCTCGTCGATGCGGTTGAGCGGCATCAGGCGCCCGGCGTGTGCGATCGCGCCCGTGAGCCCGGCCTGTACGCACTCGTGCAGGAACACCGAGTTGATCACGTGGCGCAGCGCCGGGTAGAGGCCGAAGGAGATGTTGGACAGCCCCAGCGTGGTGAAGCAGTTCGGCAACTCCTGCGAAATAAGGCGGATGCCCTCGATGGTGGAGGCGCCGTCGCCGCGGGACTCCTCGAGGCCGGCGCCGATGGTCAAGGCCAGCGCGTCAAAGAGCAGGTCTTCGTCGCGCAGGCCGTAGCGGTTCACGGCAAGGTCGCGGATCTTTTGGGCCGAACGCAGCTTCCACTCCGGGGTGCGGGCCTGGCCTTCTTCGTCGATGCAGGTGCACACAACCGCGGCGCCGAACTCGGCGGCCATCGTGAGCACCTTGTGAAAGCGCGTGTCCTCGCCGTGGCCGTCTTCGAGGTTGACCGAGTTGATGATCGCCCGGGCGCCGAGGCGCTCGAGCCCGGCGCGGATGACGTCGGGCTCGGTCGAGTCGATCACCATCACTGCGTCGATGCGTTCGGCGATGCGGCGCGCCAGTTCGCTCATGTCGGGTACGCCGTCGCGCCCGACGTAGTCGACACACACATCGACCGCGTGGCTGCCTTCCTTCACGCCGTCGCGGGCGATGCCCTCGCAGGTGTCCCAGTCCTCGACCAACAACGCATCGCGGAACGCACGCGAGCCGTTGGCGTTGGTGCGCTCG
>JBKJQZ010000040.1:0-6115 GCA_046594835.1 Acidimicrobiales bacterium
GTTACCCGTGCAGAACTTTCGCCGCGAGCCCATCCCGTGGGCCGCGGCCTTCCTTGCGGGCAAGGCGTACCTGAACTACCGGCGCAACCGCGGCACGAAATCCTCGACGCTCCCGGACTTCTTCATCGGCGCACACGCGGCCGTCGCCGAGTTGGCGCTGCTCACGCGCGATACCAGTCGCTACCAAAGCTATTTTCCGACCGTCGAACTCGTCGCGCCTGCGCCCCGCCGCGGTCGCTGACCCGGTCTTTTTACGACCGCGTACTAACTCGGCAACAAGCCCAGCGCGTCGACGTCTTCGATCGCGGCCACGGAGCGATCGACCATGCCCCTCACCAGTTCAACCATGCGCGGGCTCGTGACCTCGATCTGGCCGCACGCGGCGATCGGGTAGACGAAGCAGTACGCGATGGTGCGGGCGTACGCGTCGTCGAGCTTGGCGCGGTCAACCTCGATGCCCTTCGCCGTGACGTCGCCCACGTAGCGATCGATCAGGTCGCTCTCGACCTTGCGGCGCGTCTCGGTCGCCAGGCTCTGGCTCATGAAGTACCCGAGGTCGTAGCCCGGGTTGCCGCGGAACGCGATCTGCCAGTCGAGCACGGTGACCGGCGGGTGCTCAGGGTTGGTCGCGAAGAACAGGTTGTCGAGGCGAAAATCACCGTGGCACAACGTGAGCGGCGGTTCGCTCGCTTCGGAGAGGAACCATTCGACCAGGCTCGGGAACCGATCGCCGTAGGCCTTGATGTGCGCAGGCAGTTGGTCGCCGACGACCTCGAGGGCGATGGGCCAGGCCTGGGCGAACATGCCCGCGATCACTTGCGGGTAGGGCGGGTTCACGTAGGACTTGATCCACGGCAACGCTGCGAAGTCTGCGTTCCACCAGTGCGCGTGCATTTGCGCGAGCGCGTCGATCGCGACCTCGGCCGACGGGATCTCGCAGCCGACGGTCTGATCTTCGCAGCGACGATCGGCGACGTCCTCGAGGACGAGCACGAAATCACCCGTCGGCTCGTCGAACTGCGCGGTGTACGCACGTGCGGTGCCGATGGGAGTTATCGGCACGCCCTCGTTGTAGAAGTTGACCTCGTTCGAATAGAAGCCGAGGGGCGTGGTGACGTTGGCGCGTGCGCCTTCGTCGAGCGTGGGGAACTTGGCCACCACACTCTTAGGCACACTGCCGGGCACGCCATCGCCGGTGAGCGCAATGCGGTAGAGACGCCCGAGCAGGCCTACACCGACGCCGATTTGTTCGAGCTCGAACGAGTCAACCGAACCACCAATGACCGACGAGAGCCAGTCGGCGGTGATGTCTTCGGGCTGATGCGGAAACGCAGCCATGGTCCCCCCTTGAGTGTCTCGGCACGTTACGTCGCTCCAAATGCGCGCGGGTGATTAGCCCAAGAGCCCGCGAGCGATTCCCTCGCGCACCGCGCCCACCCGGCCGCGCACGGCCATCTTGGCGAGGATCCGCTCCACGTGGGTCTTCACCGTTAGCGGCGAGATGAACAGCGCGTCGGCGATCTCCGCGTTGGTGAGGTCGTCGGCCATGAGCCGAAGGATCTGCATCTCGCGGTTCGACAGTGTGCTCACCAGATCCGGCTTGGTCACGGTGGGCGAGCGCACTTCTGCCATCAGGAACTTGGTGGCCGTCTGATCGAAGACGAGCTCACCGTTCGCAATCCTTTGCACGCCCTCACACAGCTCGGCAGGGGCAACGGTCTTGACGACAAACCCGGACGCACCGGCCGAAATGGCCTTGGCGATGGTCTCTTGGTCGTCGCGGCCCGAAAGGAACAGAACCTTCGCGGTTGGGTGCTTGGCACGGATCGCAGTAGTGGCCTCTACCCCGTCCATCACCGGGAGGCCGATGTCGGTGACCACGACGTCGGGCATCAGCTCGTCGTAGGCATCGACGAGTTCCCGACCGTTGCGAGCCGTGCCAACAACCTCGATGTTCCCGTGGCGGTTGAGGCGCTCGGTGATTGCGTCGAGGACAAGATCGTGGTCTTCTGCAATCAGCACACGGATCGTCATTGGGGTCGCCTCAGTGTGGTCGGCACTAATCGTCGCATTCGCCATAGAGGAGTATCGGCCGATCGGCGGAAGGAGATGCACGAAGTCTCCTCAAATTCCGCACATATCTGACCGATAGGCGTCCCAGGTCAGGCGAGCCGGCGCTCGACGAAGCGGCGTTCGGCGTCGTTGCCCACTGATGCAAGCGCCGCTTCGTACTCGTTGCGCGACTCCTCTACGCGCCCGAGTCTGCCGAGGAAATCGCCCTTGGCGATGTGGAACGGGTGGTAACCCACGAGCGCGTCCCCCGCCGCTTCGAGCGCCGCGAGCGCAAGGCCGGGGCCGTGCACCTCCGCCACGGCTACGGCGC
Organism: Acidimicrobiales bacterium; assembly: GCA_046594835.1. Lineage (GTDB taxonomy): Bacteria > Actinomycetota > Acidimicrobiia > Acidimicrobiales > JACCXE01 > JACCXE01. The sequence continues at coordinate 2,384 of JBKJQZ010000040.1, forward strand.
GGTTGAGCGCGACCACGGGCGTGGGTTGTTGGGCATGGAGCTGGTCGTAGAGGGCGAGGATCTGATGCCACTGCGTGTCGGCGGCGCTCGGCGCGTCGTCGTGAACCGCGTTGATCGCGGCCTGGAGTTGGTAGGGCCCGGGTTGGTTGCGGGCCAACAGGCGCCGCATGATCGCGTGGCCCTCGTCGATATGGGCGCGCGACCACCGCGTGCGGTCCTGGTCCTTCAGCAATACCAACTCACCGGATGCGTCAACTCGTGCAGCACGACGCGCCTCGATCAGCAACATCAGCGCCAGGAGACCGGACACCTCGGCGTCGTCGGGCATGAGCTCTGCGAGTACCCGCCCGAGTCGGATCGCCTCGTCACACAACTCCGCGCGCTGCAGCTCGCCCGACGACGCGCTGTAGCCCTCGTTGAACACCAGGTAGATGACGTGCAGCACCGCGCCTAGGCGCGCGGGTAGCTCATTGACGGCGGGCACGCGGTAGGGGATGTGCGCGTCGCGGATTTTGGCCTTGGCCCGCACGAGGCGCTTCGCCATCGTCGCTTCGGGCACGAAAAACGCTCGTGCGATCTCGGCGACTTCGAGCCCGCCGAGCAAGCGCAGGGTGAGAGCGATTCGCGTGGTGGGCGCCAGGGCTGGGTGGCAGCACGTGAAGATCAGCCGCAGCGGGTCGTCGGGTAGCACGGTCAGGTTGTCGGCAACGTCGTCCCCCGCCGGCTCGTCCCCCGCCGGCTCGTCGCCGACGACCGAGCCTTCGCGCGTGGAGCGCGCCTCGCGCTCGTCGCGGGTGGATTCACGCCGCAGCCGGTCGAGGCCTTTGCGGCGAGCGGTGGTCACGATCCATCCGCCCGGGTTGGGGGGCACGCCATCAGTCGTCCACTTTTGTGTCGCCACCACGAACGCCTCCTGGACCGCCTCTTCGGCGACGTCGATATCGCCGAACAGGCGGGCCAGGGTCGCGACAGCTGCCCCGAACTCAGTCCGGAAGCTGGCCGCGATGACGTCGTAAGTGGCGTCCAACTACTCGGACTGGAAAGGCCGGACTTCAACCGGGTTCTTGCACGCGTGCGACGCCTGGGTTGCGAGCTTCATGGCCTCGTCGAGGTCCGCAGCCTTGATGACCCAGAAGCCACCGAGCTGTTCCTTGGACTCGGCGAAGGGACCATCGGTCACGACGACGTTGTCGCCCTTGACGTTGTCGACGACGGTGGCCGTGTCGGGCGGATTGAGACCACCACCAAACACGAAGTAACCCTTCTCGACCAGCTCGCGGTTGAACGTGTCAACGGCGGCGAAGGCTTCCTGTTGCTCTGCGTCGCTTGTGTACACGTCGTCCTGGTCCCCGCGATGCCACACCGAAAGCATGTACTGCGCCATTGGATTCTCCCTTGTCGTAGTGAGCGGCACCGTACCGGCCTGTACTTGATCTACGAACGGCCTCTGTGCCAGAGGACACACAGGAACAATTTTTCGCGTCGTAGTCTCGTCCCGTACTCGGGGGAGTTAAGGGGCAGAGCATGAACTCGGCGGACTCATCAACCGACGGCACGGTTTCGCGCCGCCGCTTCTTGGCGGCTTCGGCCGCAAGCGCGGGGCTGTTGTGGCAGCCCATCCGGAGGCTCTCCCCGGGAGACCCCGGGGCGGGCAGCGCTCCCTCGGGGTTTCCCAAAGGCGTGGAGTTGTACCGCCGCGTGTACGAGAACTGGGCGCTGGAGATTCGCATCGACGACGTGTGGACCGCCGTGGCCGAGTCGGCCGACGACGTCGTGAACGTCGTCAACTGGGCGATGCGTCACGGCTGGAGCGTCCGACCGAGCGGGGCCAAGCACGGGTGGGCGCCGTTCACGGTTACGCCATCCCAGCCGCGATCGGCCGAGGTGGTCCTGATCGACACGCGTGCGCTCGATCTCGTCGGCGTGAACAAGAAGGCCAAGACCGTTTACGCGCAGGCCGGCGCATCGTTGAACAAGGTCATGGAAGCGCTCGAAGCCGAGGGCCTCGGCTTCAGCTCGATTCCGGCGCCGGGCGTCATCACCGTCGCGGGTGCGCTTGCGGTCAATGGTCACGGCGCGGCGGTTCCGGCGCCGGGCGAGGACACGCGTGGCCGCTCCTACGGCTCGCTCTCGAACCGCATCGTGTCGCTCAAGGCGGTGGTGTTCGATCCCGTCACAAAGAAGTACAAGGTGGAGACCTTCGACCGCACCAACCCTGTGACCAAGGCGATGCTCACCGGTCTCGGTCGTGTATTCATCACGTCGGTCGTGTTGAAGGCCGAGACCGGCGTGAACCTGCGCTGTGTGAGCTACACCGACATCCCGACGTCGGAGGTCTTCGGCGCGCCGGGCCAGGGCGGGCGCACGTTTGGGTCCTTCGTCGAGAAGACGGGTCGCGTCGAAGTGATCTTGTTCCCGTTCACCGATCGCCCCTGGCTCAAGGTGTGGAGCGTTGAGCCAACCAAACCCGCCGAGTCGCGCGAGATCACCGCGCCGTATCCGTACACCTTCAGTGACAACATCCCCACGCCCATCGCCCGGCTCACGAAACAGGTCGTAGCTGGAAGCGGTTCGAGCGCGCGGCAGTTCGGCCAAATGAGCTTTGCGATTTCCGAAGCCGGGCTGCGCGCCACCGACACCTACGACATCTGGGGTAAGGCTCGCTACACGCAGCACTACATCAAGCCCACGACGATCCGCGCCGCCGAGTTCGGCTACGCGATCGTCACGTCCCGGGCGAATATCCAGCGGGTGCTGCACGAGTTCGTCACCAAGTTCGAGCAGCTCGTCGGCGAGTACGCCGCGCGCGATTTGTACCCGGCGAACATGCCGATCGAACTGCGCTGCACGGGTACCGACGATCCGAGTTACGTCGGCGTGGCCGGCGCCGAGGCGCCCACGCTGTCAGCGACCTCCCCACGACCGGACCGGCCCGATTGGGACACGGTCGTGTTCGTCAACTCGCTGACGCTGGTGGGCAGCGCCGGCGAGTACCCGTTCAAGCGCGACCTCGAACGCTGGGTGCTGCGCAACTACTCGGGCGATTACGCGACCGCGCGCGTCGAGTGGTCAAAGGGCTGGGGCTACACCGATCAGGGAGGATGGCGCGACCGGCGCGTGCTGCGCGACGCGATCCCCAACGGTTTCCGATCCGGCCGCACGCCGCAGAACAACTGGGACTGGACCGCCGCCCAGTTCAAGGCGCTCGACCCGCACGGCGTGTTCAGCAATCCGCTCTTGGACGAACTGTTTTCGTAACGACGATCAGTCGTCTTTGTGGCCCTTGCCCTTGCCGCCGCCCCCGTTGACGTTCGGGTTCACAGCCGGCGCTGCCGTTACTTGCGTTGTGGGCGGCGGGGCGAGAGTGGTGGGCACAGGCACGGTTGTTGCTGGTTGATCGGTCGCGTTCACGGGATCGGTGGCGACGTCGCGGCGCGTGAGCGCCAGCAGTAGCAGGCCGATAAATACGATGGCCGCGACCGCAATCCATACCTCGCGCGGCGTACGCCGGAAGATCTCGTGCGACCTAATCGTGTCCCACCACGGAGCGACCGCGCCGGCCGCTAGAGGCGCAGCAATCGGGATCGGGGTCGGATCAGCGAAGGTCGGCATCGTGGTCGTCGAGCCCGCGGGTTCGACCGCGATTGCGGCCGCACCGACCATCATCGTCTCGTCGAGTCCGTTTCCGTCGAACGCGGTGCGCATGGCGTCGGCGGTCATCAAGCGCTCGGC
>JBKJQZ010000093.1:0-3784 GCA_046594835.1 Acidimicrobiales bacterium
AGCAGTCGAAGGGCGACGGCACCGCGCCGGTGGCGTTCTGGAGGAACTTGATCCGCTCGGCGCCGTAGTCGTCGTTGAGGATCACTGCGCCGCCGACCACGTCGCTGTGGCCACCCAGGTACTTGGTGGATGAGTGCACGACGATGTCGGCGCCCTGTTCGAGTGGGCGCTGCAGGTACGGCGTCGCAAAGGTGTTGTCGACCACCAGCGCCGCGCCTACTCCGTGCGCGGCGACCGCCACCGTGCCGATGTCAACGGTCGCAAGTGTGGGGTTGGTCGGGGTCTCGCACCACACCATCGCGGTGTCGTCGGTCAGCGCGCGGTTGAGCGCCGCGGGATCGCCGAGGTCGGCAGTTTCGAAGCGCAGACCCGCTTCGGCGTGCACGCGCGCGACGAGACGGAAGGTGCCGCCGTACGCGTCGTGGGGGATCACGATGCGCGCGCCGGGCTTGAGCATGCGCAATACCGCATCTTCGGCGGCGAGACCGCTGGCGAAGGCGAACGCGTGCTGGCCGCCTTCGAGCTCGGCGACCGCCTTTTCGAGTACCGCGCGCGTTGGGTTGCCCGAGCGCGAGTACTCGAAGTCGCCGAACGGCTCGGCCGGCATTTTCTGCGCGTAGGTGGTCGACAGGTGAATTGGTGGCACTACGGCACCCGTCGCTACGTCGGGATCCCAACCAGCGTGGACGGCCCGGGTCTCGAACGAATCGCTCACTTCACGCTCCGGTGCACGAGGAAGTCGAGGAGATCCGAACGCGTGACGATGCCGACGGGGTGACCGCCGTCGAGCACGATCAACGCCGACTGCGATTCGAGTTCCGCGACCGCGTCTTCTACGGGCACGCCGCCGCCGAGCATCGGCAGCGGCGGGCCCATCACGTTCTCGAGCGGCTGGTCGAGCACGTCGGGATTGGCGAACGCCTTTTCGAGCAGGTCGCGCTCGCGCACCGCGCCGCGTACTTCGGCGGCGACCAACGGGGGCTCGTGACTAACCACGGGCATCTGCGACACGCCAAACTCGCGCAGAATCGCGATTGCGTCGCGCACCGTCTCGTCCGGGTGCACGTGCACCAGACCGGGCAAGTCAGCTCCCTTGCGCGCGAGCACATCGGCGAGGGTTTGGCCCGACGCGCGGAGGAAGCCGAAGTCCGCCATCCACCCGTCGTTGTAGAGCTTGGACAGGTAGCCGCGTCCCGAGTCGGGCACGAGCACAACCACCACGTCGTCGGCCGATAGCTCGTGACCCACTTGCACGGCTGCGAACACCGCCGTGCCCGTCGAGCCGCCGACGAGAATGCCTTCCTCCCGCGTGACGCGTCGAGCCGTGAGAAACGAGTCGCGGTCAGAGACCATCACCACGCGGTCCACGACTGACGCGTCGTAGGTAGTGGGCCAGAAGTCCTCGCCAATTCCTTCCACGAGATACGGGCGACCGCTGCCGCCGGAATACACCGAGCCCTCCGGGTCTGCGCCGATCACCTGCACGTTGGGGTTTTGCGATTTGAGGTAGCGGCCGGTCCCGCTGATGGTGCCCCCGGTGCCGATGCCGGCCACGAAGTGGGTGATCTTGCCTGCGGTCTGGCGCCAGATCTCGGGGCCGGTGGACTCGAAGTGCGACTGCGGATTTGCCGGATTGGAGTACTGATCCGGCTTGAACGCGTTCGGGATCTCGGTCGCGAGCCGGGCCGACACGGAGTAGTAGCTGTCGGGGTGTTCGGGCGACACTGCAGTTGGGCACACGATCACTTCGGCGCCGTACGCGCGCAGCAAGGCGATCTTCTCGGGCGCCATCTTGTCGGGCATGATGAACACGCACTTGTAGCCACGCCGCGCCGCAACGATCGCAAGCCCGACGCCGGTGTTGCCCGAGGTCGGTTCCACGATCGTGCCGCCGGGCTTGAGCAACCCATCGCGTTCGGCCGCATCGATCATCGCCACTGCGGGCCGGTCCTTCACGCTGCCGCCAGCGTTGAGGAACTCGAGCTTGGCGATGAGTTGACAGGGCAGGTCTTTGCCGATTCGCGCTAGGCGCACGAGCGGCGTGTTGCCGACGAGGTCGAGCAGCGAATCCGCGACTTCCATCTCAGCCATCCCGTCACGCTAGAACCAATACATGCCTGAGCTTGTCGAGATCGAGGCCTACCGGCGTTTGGCCGATCGCGTGGTCGGGCGAACGATCCAACACGTCGACGCGCCCGACGACTGGTACATCAAGGACGAGAACACGCAGCGCTCGTTCAACCGTGCGCTCAAGGGAAAGCGCATCACCGGGACGAGGCGGATCGGCAAGCTGCTGCTAGTCGACACCGAGGGGCCGGTGATCGGTATGCGATTTGGCATGACCGGCCGGCTCACCGTCGACGGCGTCGAAGGCGTCGACGACCTCATCTATTCGAGTAAGCGCAAGGAACCGAAGTGGGATCGCTTCTCGATCAGTTTCGCTGACGGCACCCGCATGTCGATCAACGACCCGCGTCGCCTCGGTGGGGTCAGCCTCGATCCCGACGAGTCTCGGCTCGGACCTGACGCCGCGACCGTGGGCCTCAAGGATTTCCGCGTCGTGCTCGACTCGACAGCCCCGATCAAGGCCAAGCTGATGGATCAAGCCAAGCTCGCCGGTGTCGGCAACCTCATCGCCGATGAGACGCTGTGGCGCGCCGGCATCGAGCCGCGCCGCACCGCACGATCACTCGACGCCGACGAACAGAAGCGTCTGCACCGTCACTTACTGAAAGTGGTGCAGGACCTCGACGCACGCGGTGGCTCGCACACCGGTGACGTGATCCGGCACCGCGTCGCGGGCGGCCGTTGCCCCAAGGACGGAGCAGAGATGATCAAGGCCACCGTGGGCGGCCGTACCACGTGGTGGTGCCCGCAACACCAGAACTAGCGGCCGAGCGCGCGCTCCTGGAACTGCCGCGCGCCGCTGTTGATGATCGCGTCGTGTCCCGCAAGGGCGACGGGATACAGCACCCGGGTGAGCGCTCGTAAGAACGTCGACGCCGGCGCGAGCTCGGAGCGAATCCATAGGTCGCACTGCTCGCCCCGCTGCTCGAGGTCGATCCACGCGCCGCCGGTGATATCGCCCCGCAACGAACACTCGAGGTGCGTGGCCGGCACCACGACGTCAAACTTCAGGCTGAACGCGACGTGGTAGCGCAGCGGCGCCACGATGTCGCAGCGCCAAATCTCGCCTACGGCGAGCTCCTCGGCTTCGAAGCTGTGCAGCCACGGCCACCACTTCTGGTATGAGCCGACGTCGCCCATCGCGGCCCACACTTCGTCGACGGTTGCGTCGAAGGGAAGCCGCTTGTCTGTGCTCAACCGCATCACCGAGCATCGCGCACCTAGTGTCGGTTGTGATGAGTGCCCCCCCGCAGTCCGACGGCTTGGGCCAAGCGCCCAAGAGCCTCCCGCTGATCCTCGCCCGCGAACTTGCCGCCAACTTGGCGACCCCGATGTTCCTCATCGACGCCGAGGGCATAGTCGTCTACTGCAACGAGGCAGCGGAGTTGATGCTGGGCAAGCCCTTCTCCGAGATGGGTGCGATGAGTGCGGAACACTTCGGCGAGATGTTGCGGCTGCAAAACCCTGATGGCACTCCGTTGTCGCGACGCGCGTCGCCTCCCGGTGTCGCGCTCCTCGAGCGTAGGCCCGCGCACAGCACGCTGATCGCAACGACGCTCGACGACGCCAAGAAACAACTCGAGGTCACGGCGTATCCGCTGTTCGGTCGCACGGGCGACATGCACGGCGTGCTCACCGTCTTCTGGCAGCAAGACGA
>JBKJQZ010000189.1:0-12636 GCA_046594835.1 Acidimicrobiales bacterium
AGCCCGGCATCTACCAAATTTCGCAGCGCTCGGATTTTTTCAGCGTGCTCGTGAGCATCGACACGATGAACAAGCGCCCGCTCGTGAACACGCGCGACGAGCCGCACGCCGACGCCGAGAAGTATCGGCGCCTCCACGTGATCGTGGGCGATTCCAACATGAGCGAGTACTCGACCTTCCTCAAGATCGGCACCACCAGCATCCTGCTGCGGATGCTCGAGGACCCGAAGGTCGTGCTGCGCGACATGACGCTGGAGAACCCGATCCGTGCCATCCGCGAGATCAGCCACGACATCACCTGCACCCGCAAGGTGAAGCTCGCGAACGGACGCGAGGCGTCGGCCCTCGACATCCAGTTTGAGTACCTCAACCGGGCCGAGCGCTACGCCAAGACCCACGACCTGCACCCCGACGAGCAGAAGGCGATGCAGATGTGGAAGCACTGCCTTGAGGGCCTTGAGCGGGACCCGTTCAGCCTGGGCACGGAGTGCGACTGGGTGATAAAGCACAACCTGATCGAGCGTTACCGCGCCAAGCACGACATCCCGCTCGGTCACCCTCGCGTCGCGCTGCTCGACCTGCAGTATCACGACGTCAGCCGCACCCGCGGCGTGTTCTACAAGCTGCAAAACGCCGGTGTGGTCGACCGCATGGTCACCGACGAGGACATCGAGATCGCGCGCGACACGCCGCCCCAGACCACCCGAGCCAAGCTCCGCGGCGATTTCATCCGCAAGGCCAAAGAACGCCGTCGCGACTACACGGTGGACTGGGTGCACCTGAAGGTCAACGACCAGGCCCAGCGCACCGTTCTGTGCAAGGACCCGTTCAAGGCAAAGGACGACCGGGTCGACCGTCTCATCGCTTCGCTGTAGTGCCATCGTTCCGCACCGGCGTCGTCACGACCATTCGCAGTCAACGGCGGGGACTTCAGCGCGTTGAGGTCGACGGGCGGCCTGCGTACGTGCTCACCCAGCTCACCGGACCGGTTGCGGTAGGCCACCGTGTCGTGGTGAATACAACGGCGGTCGAGCTTGGCCTCGGTACCGGCGGCTGGGACATCGTGCACTGGAACCTCGCGCACGACTCGCTCGACCTACCGGGCGAAGGCCACGTGATGAAGCTGCGGTACACGTCGCTCCAAGCTGACACTGGCGTCGCCGAGGAGCGGGGCGAAATCAGCGATTCGCTCGACCAGATGCCCGTTGTTGCGCTCGCGCTGCACAGCCAACTCGCCTTCGCCGCGGCCGCCGCCAAGCTCGTTCGGCCCGACGCAACCCTTGTCTACGTGATGACCGACGCCGCGAGCCTGCCGATAGCGCTCTCCGACCTCGTCGCCTCGCTCTGCGACGCCGCGCTAATCGACGCGACGGTCACCACGGGCCAGGCGTTTGGCGGCGACGCCGAAGCGATAAACGTCGCGTCGGGCCTGGCGGTAGCGCGGCACCGATTGGGCGCCGATCTCGCGTTGGTCGGGATGGGTCTGGGTTCGGTTGGAACGGGCACGACGCTCGGCTTCGGCGGTTACGAAGTAGGCGCCATTCTCGACACGATCGCTGACCTCGGCGGGCAACCCATCGCGGCTCTGCGCTACTCAGACGCCGACCCGCGCGATCGCCACAAGGGCGTGAGTCACCACACCCAACGCGCCCTCGCGGCGAGCCACGTGCCGGTGGTCGCCCCGATCCCCGAAGGCGCGGACGCTCCGGCGCTGGCGGCCAATGCGCGCATCGAGACCGTGGCCGTGCCCGATGCGCGCGCTCTGCTCTCGGCGAGGGGCGTCGAGGTGCGCACGATGGGCCGCGGACCCGACGACGACCCCGCCGCGTTTGCCTACGCAGCCGCGGCGGGTGCGTACGCCGCGGCGCACCTCGGCAAGTAGCGTCGCCGCCGATGCCAGACGTAGAACAACCCACCGTCGCGAGCGAACAGGCCGCGGAGGACAAGCACAAGAACACTCGCAAGCAGATCATCGAGTGGGTCGTCGTGATCGCCGCGGCCCTGCTGACCGCCACGGTCCTGCGGGCGGGTGTCGTGCAGGCCTTCAGCATTCCGTCGATCTCGATGGAAAGGACTCTGCTCGTGGGCGATCGCGTCCTCGTGAACAAGTTGAACAAGAAGGCGCACCGCGGTGATGTGGTGGTCTTCGAACGCCCGCCCGGCGAAGAGGCTGCAGCCATCAAAGACCTGATCAAGCGGGTCATTGGCCTCCCCGGTGACACCGTGTCGGCTCGCAACGGCCTCATGTTTCTCAACGGCAAGATGCTTCCTGAGCCCTACCTCGAGCCCGGCACCGACTCAGTGATGGACGGTGAGGTGACCGTGCCCAAGGGCTACGTGTTCGTGATGGGCGACAACCGCTCCAGCTCACGCGACAGCCGCTTCTTCGGCCCGATCAAACAGTCCACGATCGTGGGCCACGCCTACGTTCGCGTGTGGCCTCCCGGCCGTATCGGCCGCATCTAACGAACTCCTAGTGCGTCTGCGCTTCGTGGGCGGTCATGAGGCGGTCGACGTGATCGCTGTAGACGCCGTCGATGCCGTACGCGAAGGTCAGGCCGAGCGCACGCGGGTGCTGCGCGTCCCACGCAAACGCGCAGCGCTCGAAACGGTGCAACAGGGTCACGAGACCCGAGTTCCAGTCGGTCCAGTGCATGTTGAGTGCGTCGATGCCAGCGTCGGCCAGCGACGCCGCCCGGCGCTCCACGCCCTCGCTGATACGTCGCAGTCGAGTCGAGTCGACGAGCTTCACCGTCGTCGACCGCTCCCTCCACGTCGCCACGAGCTTCCAATCGGGGTGACAGAGCCACAACCGCTCCGTCGCGCCGGCTGCGGCGGCCACCGCGAGAGTGGCGTCGAGGGCAGCAGGGTCCTTCACATCGAGGGACAAGGCGAAGTCAGTACCGCATTCCGCGTAGAGCGCAGCGAGGCTCGGCACGTGGTTGGGGAGCTGGCTCGCCTTGCAGTCGCGGATGTGCCGGCGGCGCAAACCCGAACGGAAGACGCCGTCGTGGTCGAGGACGGCGACCCCATCACTAGTTAGCCACACGTCGCTCTCGAGCCCGGTCGCGCCGAGTTTCAGACCTAATTTGAATGATTGCAGTGTGTTCTCACGCGCGTGAGCGCGCGCTCCGCGGTGGGCGAACGCTATGGGTGGCCGAAGCAGGGAGTCCACCCCTGAACGGTAACTAGTCATTCATAACCACAGAAAAACGGCCCCCGGGGGCCATAGCCCGAAATCGGTCTATCGGCGCATGCTGACCAGAGACCAACCGACTAAGGGAGACCCGCGATGGACACACCAAACACCGAGCCGCTCGTAGCGCTCGTGCGGGCCAGCTGCCCGCAGTGCGGTGACGTCGAGTTGCCGGGTACCGCTCTTCGCGCTCGGGTCTGTGAGACGACCGGCGAGGGTTCCTACTCCTTCGGTTGCCCTGAGTGCGAGACCGTGATCGTCAAGCCGGCCGACCAACGGCTGCTCGACCTGCTTGTCGCATCCGGTATCACCCTCACCACGTGGAGCCTCCCCGGCGAGCTGGCCGAGGCCCACGCCGGAGACCCGATCTCCTACGACGACATCCTGGCTTTTCACGATCTTCTGCAGACCAATGACTGGTTTTCGATCGTCGAAGCGCTTGTCAACGACGACATCGCATAATCCAATTCCCTGAGAGGCGTCGTAGGATCGACGCGTGGGCAACATTGGTACTCCCGAGATCTTGGTCGTACTGATTGTCGCGCTCCTGATTCTGGGCCCTAACCGGCTTCCACAGGCGGCGCGTCAATTCGGTAAGGCAATGGCGGAGTTCCGTCGCGTCACTGGTGGCTTGCAGGCTGAGATGCGCGACGCAATGTCGACCATCGAAACCGAGATCAAGAAAGCGACCGATATCGAGGGCATGTCGGCGGAAGCGGCAACGCCCGCGCCCGCCACGCCTTACATCTTCGAGCCGCCCGCCATTGGTGCGGCCGCCGACGTGCACGAAACGCCGACGCCGACGCCGGGCTTTGCTTCCGAGTTGGTCGCGGAGCCGGCTCCCGAGGCGGTAGCGGACGTTGCTTCCGCGCCGTCGCCTGACCCGACGCCTGACCCGACGCCTGAGCCCACTCCCAAGCCAACTCCGTCACCTGAAGGTCACGCGCCCACCGAGGCCTGACCCTGATGGCAGACGAAACGGCTGTGACAGCCGGAGAAGATCCCGACACCGCAACCGCGATGAGCCTCGTCGAGCACCTGACGGAGTTGCGCACGCGACTATTCATTTCGGCGCTGGCGGTCACCATCGGCGCAATCATCGCGTTCGCCCTGTACAACCGGATCCTGGACTTCCTCGTCCACCCGTACTGTGAGATTCGCGACGGTAAGTGTCAGCTGTTCGTGCAGTCGCCCCTCGACGGCCTCGCAACGCGTTTGAAGATCGCGGGTTACGGCGGGCTCATGATGGCGAGCCCGGTCGTGCTGTGGCAGCTGTGGCGTTTCATTACGCCGGGCCTGCACAAGAACGAAAAGCGCTACGCCATCCCGTTCATTGTTTCCTCCACGCTGTTGTTCTTCTTCGGCATCCTGCTCGCATACCTCACCTTCCCCAAGGCGCTCGGCTTCCTGATCGACATCGGCGGATCGAACATCCAGGAGATCTTCAGCCCGAAGGAATACGTCTCGTTCTTCCTCAAGGTGATGTTGGCCTTCGGTCTCGCGTTTGAGTTCCCGGTGGTGCTGGTGTTCCTGATGGTCGTCAAGGTGCTGACTCGCCAGCAGCTCAGCAGCTGGCGCCGCCCCGCCATCGTGATCATCGTGGCCGCGGCCGCGGTGATCACCCCGAGCCAGGACCCCTACTCGCTCTTCGCGATGGCGATCCCGATGTATTTGTTTTACGAGTTGTCGATCCTGGTGGGCCGTATTCTCAAGCGGTGACGTCCATCCGGCAGGAGTTCGTAGCCGGACTGGAGTTTCCAGTCGATGGGTTTCAAGTCGCGGCGATGGACGCGATCGACGCGGGTCACTCCGTCTTGGTGGCGGCGCCGACGGGCTCGGGCAAGACACTCGTGGCTGAATATGCGATCGCTGGCGCGAAAGCAGCGGGACGCAAGGCGTTCTATACGACGCCGCTGAAGGCGCTCTCGAACCAGAAGTTCAACGACCTGGTTGCGCAGTACGGGCCTGAACACGTGGGCCTTCTCACGGGCGACACGGTGATCAATCCCGATGCGCCGATCGCGGTGATGACCACTGAAGTCTTACGCAACATGATCTACGCAGGCTCCGCCGCGTTGGCGCAGCTCGAATGGGTGATCCTCGACGAGGTCCATTACCTCCAGAACCCGTACCGGGGCGCGGTGTGGGAGGAGGTGATCATTCACCTGCCGCACCACGTGAACCTGGTGTGTCTCTCGGCCACCGTCAGCAACGCCGAGGACTTCGCGGACTGGATTGGCACGGTGCGCGGCGCGACCGACGCGGTCATCGAGGAAAAGCGACCCGTCGAACTCGAGCACCTCTACCTCGCCTCCGAGCGAGACTCGCAGCGCAACCACCTGCTCCCGACCTTCGTAGACGGGTTACCGAACAAAGACGCGGCACGGCTCGACAATCGCGTCGAGAAGCACGACTACGGCAAGGAGAAGCGGCGCAGGCGCTTCGCCACCCCGCGTCGGTTCGAAGTCGCGCACGTGCTGGCCGACAACTCGATGCTGCCGGCGGTGTATTTCATTTTCAGTCGCAACGGCTGCGATGAGGCGGTCCGCCAGTGCGTCTACGCCGGGCTGCGCCTCACCAACGCCGAGGAGCGAAGTCAGATCCGCGTCATCGCCGAATCGCACCTGCGGGCGCTGTCTGACGCCGACCTTCAGGCCCTTGGGTTCGAGACCTGGCTCAACGGACTCGAAGCCGGCTTCGCCGCGCATCACGCGGGCCTCGTGCCGCCGATGAAAGAGGCGGTTGAGGAACTGTTCGCCTCCGCTCTGGTCAAGCTTGTGTTTGCCACCGAGACGCTGTCGCTCGGCATCAACATGCCGGCCCGATCGGTCGTCATCGAGAAGCTCACCAAGTTCACTGGCGACCACCACGAGATGCTCACGGCGGGGGAGTACACGCAGTTCACCGGTCGCGCCGGGCGACGCGGGCTCGACGACGTTGGTTACGCAGTCGTGCTGTGGTCGCCGTTCGTGCCCTTCGATCAAGTGGCCGCGCTTGCGTCGCGGCGCACGTACGCGCTGCGGTCCTCGTTCCGGCCCACCTACAACATGGCCGCGAACCTCATCCGGCGCTACGAGCCCGAGGAGGCGCGCCACCTGCTGAACCTGAGCTTCGCCCAGTACCGCGCCGACCGGGTGATCGTCCAGCACGAGGCTGCGATCGAACGCCTCGCTAACGACGTCGTGAAGGCGCGCTCCGAAGCCGAGTGCGCGCTCGGCGACGTGCACGAGTATCGGATCCTTCGTGCCGAAGCGCAGGAGGCGTCGCGCCAGGCTCCCAGCGAGGCGACGCTCATCGCCGACGCGATGACCCGACTGCGCCCGGGCGACGTGGTCATCGTGCCGGGGCATCGCACGCGTGGACGGGTGGCGGTGCTCACGCCGGCGCGGGGCAAGGGCGTGGGTGGGTTGCTACTTCCGGTGGTGACCGACGACGGGCGACGCCTGCAGTTGCGGGTGAAGGACTTTCCGATCCCACCCCGGCGCGTTGCCCACGTGAAGTTGCCCACGCCCTTCGAACCCCAGGCCCAGCGGTTCCTACGCGCCGCGGGCGAGATGATCCGCTCGCTCGAAGTGGAGGAACCCGACGACGTGCGCGATTACACGCCGAAGTGGATCGGCGGCAAAGCCCGGCAGCGACGTTCGACGCCGCACGAGCGCCTCGCCGACATGCACCCCGTCGCCTCGTGTCCCGATGCGTCGAAGCACCTACGTGCGTTGGCGCGCGTGGAGCGATTGGAGAAGGACCTCAACAACGAGCGCAGGCAACGCCGCAAGGACGACGCGTCGCTCGGCCGCCAACTCGACCGCGTGCTCCACGTCCTTGAACAGTTGCGGTGCGTGGACGGTTGGGAACTGACCGAACGCGGCATGCGCCTAGCGCGGCTGTACCACGAGTGCGATCTACTGATCGCTGATTGCATCGAGGAAGGGCTGCTCGACGGCCTCGAACCAGCAGACCTCGCGGGGCTCTGTTCGGTGTTCACCTACGAAAGCCGCAACGCCGACGTGGTGGGCCTGCCGCCCGGCAGCATTCTCGATAACCGCATCGCCGAGATCGAGCAGCGTCACCACCACATCAACAACTTGGAGCGCCGCGCCCACCTGCCCCTTACGCGCTCGGTCGACGCAGGCTTCGCCGATGCGGCGCGCTCCTGGGCGCGGGGCGAGGACCTCGCCACCGTGCTCGAAGGCGGCCTACCCGGCGGCGACTTCGTGCGCAACGCCAAGCAACTCGTGGATCTTCTACGCCAGGTCGCACTAGTGGCTCAGAACCCACAAACGCGCGCGTCCGCCGAACACGCGTCCGGGGCCCTCTACCGCGGGGTTGTGGCGATCGCCACCGGCCTGGCCGACAAACCCGCGTGACGATCAAGAAGGGTGAGGCGTGGGGAACCCCTGCGAGCCCGCCCGACGACGCAGTGATCGTGGCCTCAGACCGCGCGCTGTCGCTCGCGCTTGAGTCGGCGCGTCACGACGGCGCGCCGTTCCCGTCCTTCGTCGTGAGCGAGGGAGACCTTGGCCACACCTTGGGTGCGACCGGCTCGCCCCACAACGCGTTCCCAATCGACGTGGGCGAGCTGCTCCTCGACGGCCGCCACCACTACTTCGTTGCCCACGTGGTGGCGCGCACGAAGTCGTGGCGCAGCTTTGCAGTAGCTATGAACGCGCAGTGGCTGGGGGAGTGGAACCTGGGGCCGAAGGCGCACCCAAACGACGGCCTCATTGATGCCTACGAAGCGAGCCTGGGCCTGTTCGACTGGCCCAAGGTGCGCGCCCGGCTTCCCACCGGCAGCCACCTGCCGCACCCGCGTATCCACCAGACGCGCGCGAAGGCCGTGACCCTCGAGCTCCCGCGCCTGATGCCCGTCGCTATCGACGGCGACCCGGTCGGCGCCGGCAAGGTACTCGTCGTGCGTGTTATCCCCGACGCAATCACCGTGTACGCGTAAATCCTGACAACCTGTCCCGCGAATCGACCTCCGACGCGTCGTTTCGCGGGACGGGTTGGTGGGTCCTAGCGTGTCGGGATGGACGCGTGGATTTTGGACGAGTCGCCCGGGACCTACCGATGGGGGACCGTCGACACGCCGGAGCCGGCCGACGACGAGGTGCGGGTGCGGGTCGTGGCCTCCGCGCTCAACCACATGGACCTATGGGTTACGCGGGGCATGCCCAAGCCGCACACGCCGCACGTGCCCGGCGCCGACGGGGCAGGCGTCATCGATGCGGTCGGCGCTGAGGTAACCGACTTGGCGGTGGGCGACGAGGTGGTCATCAACCCCGCAGTCGCGTGCCGCAAGTGCAGCTACTGCCTGGCCGGCGACAGCCCGTACTGCAAGCAATTTGGCATCCTCGGCGAGCACCGATGGGGCACGCACTGCGAGTTCGTCGTCGTGCCGGCCGCGAACGTGGCTCCGAAGCCGGCGTCGCTGGACTGGCCCGAAGCCGCCGCGTTCGCGTTGTGCTGGCTCACGGCCTGGCGCATGCTCAAACGAGCACGTCTGCACGCGGCCGACACGATGCTGGTGGTCGGCGTCGGTGGTGGCGTGTCGACGGCCGGGCTTGTGCTCGGGGTGGCTGCGGGTGCGACCGTCTACGCAACGTCCCGCGACGCAGCCAAGCGGGCACGTGCGGTCGCGCTCGGCGCCACCGACGCGTTCGACTCCAACGAGGCGTGGCCCGTCCAGGCCGACGTGGTGTTTGAAAACGTCGGCGCCGCCACCTGGAAGAACTCGATCAAGGCGCTGAAGCCGGGCGGCCGACTCGTGACCTGCGGCGGCACAGCCGGATCGACCGTGGAGATCTCGTTGCCCCGCCTGTTCTTCAAGCAGCACGAGATCATCGGCTCGACCATGGGTTCCTACGCCGAGTTTGATGAGGTTCTCAAGCTCGTCGCCGGCGGCGTCCCCGTCACCGTCGACAAGGTGTTTGGGGGCCTGCGCGAGTTCCCCCAGGCGCTCGAACGCCTCGAAGCCGGCGATCAGAGCGGCAAAATCGTCATCAACCACTCGTAATCCGCGTCGATCCGCCACTGATGGGGGTTCGGGCCGTACTCTGCGGATTCCCATGACGCGCTACGCCGTAGAGACCTTCACGCCCGAAGAGGCAGTGGTTCTCCGGCGGTACTTCACGAACCTGGATCAGCCGGTCTTCGCGCTCACGAACCTGCCAGAAGTGGTCAAAGGCGCCCTTTTCGCCCGCTATTCACGCTCGGCCAAGACCCTGCGCCGTCTGTTCCTCGACGAGTTCGTCGGTGAGCTGGACATGTCTGGAGACCTCACCGTCGACGCCACCACCGGCCTCGAGCGGGCCGAGGATCTGTACCGCAAGGTCTTTTACGAATACGGCGACGACTCCGTAGCCCAGCTCGGTGGCGTGCACCTCGCCTGTGAGCAGTCCTCCAACCTGCTTACCAAGATTCTTGAGTGGGGCCGCCTCATGGCCTACCTCGAGCAGTCGACGCGCTACATCGCCTACGACACCCGCCTCGGCAACGGCCGCTACCGCTACTACCGCGACCCCGACGTCCTGAAGTCCGCGCTCGGCACCCGCTACATCGGCGACATGGACCGCATGTTCGACACCTACGCCGAACTCGTACAACTCATGAACGGGCACTTCGCCAAGGTGCACCCCAAGCAGTCGGGGGACTCCGATTTCGTCTGGCGCCAAGCCGTGCGAGCCAAGGCGTTCGACGCCGTGCGCGGCGTACTGCCGGCGGCGTCGCTCAGCAACGTCGGCATTTATGGCACCGGACAGGCCTTTGAGCAGCTGCTGATTCGGATGGCCGCGCACCCGCTGCCCGAAGCGCGTGAGTACGCGCACATGATGCTCACCGAGCTGCGCAAGGTCATTCCGTCGTTCCTCACGCGCGTCGACAAGCCCGATCGGGGCGGTGCGTGGTCTGAGTACCTCTCGACCAATCGGGAGGCGATGACCGACCTCGCCCACGAGCTCCTGCCGGCCAAGCAAACCCCGGACACGGCGGACGAGGTGAGCCTCGTCCACTGGGATCCCGACGCGGAGGATCGCATGATTGCGGCGATGCTCTACTCGTACTCGACCTACCCCGACGCGGCGGTCACCGAGCGCGTGAGGGCAATGAGTTCCGAGGACAAGGTCCGCGTGGTGAAGGCGTACGTGGGAGACCGCACGAATCGTCGCTACCGACCAGGCCGCGCCCTCGAAAACGTCTGGTACCGCTTCGACATCCTGAGCGATTACGGCGCGTTCCGCGACTTGCAGCGCCACCGCATGCTCACGATCGAGTGGCAGCGCTTGTCGACCGGGCACGGCTTCGAGATCCCAGAGCCGGTTGCCGAAGCGGGCCATGGCCCCGCATTCACCGAGGCCATGGAGCGCTCCGACGACCTCTACACGGCGCTCGCGGATCCGTTCCCTGAGCAGGCCGGTTACGCAGTCGCCCTGGCCTACAAGGTGCGCTACACGATGACCGTCAACGCCCGCGCCGCAATGCAGATGCTGGAACTACGCACCGAGCGTCAGGGCCATCCGTCCTATCGCAAGGTGTGCCAGGACATGCACACGCTGATCGCCGAAAAAGCGGGTCATCACGCCGTGGCGGAAATGATGCGCTACGTCGATCACGAGACGTATGACCTCGAGCGCCTTGAGTCTGAGCGACGTGCTGAGACCAAGCGACTGAACGGCTAGACATACACCCGACGGTTAGAGCGCACCAACCAGAGGGGGTTGTAGTGGCCGACGAAGCGATCATTTCGCTGCGTGGCGTGACGAAGTCATTCGGCTCGCACACCGTCCTGAAGGACATCAGCTTCGACGTTCCCAAGGGTCGCATCACGGCGATCATGGGCCCCTCCGGCACCGGCAAATCCGTTCTCCTCAAGAACATCATCGGCCTCCTCCGGCCCGACGAGGGCGAGATCTGGGTTGACGGCGAGCAAACCGTCGGCATGAGCGAACGTGACCTGTACCGGGTGCGGCGCAAGTTCGGCGTGCTCTTCCAAGACGGCGCGCTGTTCGGCTCCATGAATCTGTACGACAACATCGCGTTCCCGCTGCGCGAGCACACCAAAAAGAGCGAGCGCGAGGTGCGTGAGATCGTGATGGAGAAGTCCGCCCTCGTGGGCTTGCTTGATCACATGAAAAAAGTGCCAGGCGAAGTGTCGGGAGGCATGAAGAAGCGCGCCGGCCTGGCGCGCTTCTTCATGCCGCCCGACACCTCCCCTGGCACCTTCTTCATGTGGTCGAGGAGGCCGACCAGGGAAGACTTCTCCATCACGATCTCGCGGACCTCGCGCTCGCTCTTTTTGGTGTGCTCGCGCAGCGGAAAGGCGATGTTGTCGTACAGGTTCATGGACCCGAACAGGGCGCCGTCTTGGAACAGCACGCCGAACTTGCGGCGGACCCGGTAGAGGTCCTTCTCCTTCATGCCCACGGTCTGCTCGCCGTCGACCCAGATCTCGCCCTCCTCGGGCCGAAGGAGGCCGATCAGGTTCTTGAGGAGGACCGACTTCCCGGTACCGGAGGGGCCGAGGATGGCCGTGATGCGGCCTTTGGGCACGTCGAAGGAGATGTCCTTCAGGACCTGGTGGGAGCCGAAGCGCTTGCTCACCCCGCGCAGGGAGATGATCGGCGGCGGCGCCACCTCGGGTGCGGGCCCGGGGCTGGCCCAGTGGGACCGCTTGGCGTTGATGGTCTTGATGACCGGCGGCGGCAGGACGGCGCCGGGAGCACCCTCGGCGTGCCCGGTCTCCGCGGCAGCGGCTCTCTTGGCGGCCAAGCCGCTCCTCCCCCTGCGTTGCTGCACGTTCCAACTTCACGGCTGCACGGCTGCGCACCCGTGCCGACCCTCCCCGGTCGCGACGATGATCACCCTACCGTCGGGTAACCCTCAATGTGGTGGCGATCGCTGCGCAGTGTGGTCGGGAGGCAGGCGACCTTCGGTCCGTGCAGGTGGTGCCGGGCGCGTCCACCGGACGCCCGAGGTCCGGGTCTGCACGTTGTCTACTGGTCGCCTGCCCCCCACCGGCTGCGACGCCCCCCGCTTCTGGTTCGCACCCATCCCGAGCGACACTGCTCGGGGCGGCTGCGCACCCCACGACCGAGTGGCGCTGCGTCCGGCTCCAGAACACGTTCTACGTCATGGCGGCGGGCCGGGTCAAGCGGGGCGAGCACCGGCTGCACCCCCTCTGACCTCGGCCTTCGCGACAGGACCGGGCATCGTTGCAGGTCAGCACACCTAAGCTCGGGAACGTTCCCGCAGGCAGATTTCTCTCTCGGCCCAGCTGCGTCTCAAAGGGCGCTGCGGCGGGCCTCGGTCCGCCGCTCGCCGTCGAGCCGCTCGAGGCCAGCGGTGTCGTGGTCGTCGTGGTCGACGAAGCGCATCAGCTCGGCCACGGCCCGGTGGCCGGCCTGCTCGGCGATCAGGCGGTGCATGTCCTGGCAGATGCGCCG
>JBKJQZ010000203.1:0-6073 GCA_046594835.1 Acidimicrobiales bacterium
CCCTCGGGACCTATCCGGACGGATCGCTGCCGAGCGTGGAGAGCATCGTGCGCACCGCGACGTTCCTCTTCGCCGCCGGCCAGGAGACCACCGCGCGCCTGCTCGCGTTCATGATCAAGGTGTTGGCGACACACCCCGAACTTCAAGACGTATTGCGCGACGACAACTCCAAGATTCCCGGCTTCCTCGAAGAAGCGCTGCGGGTGGAGTCACCGGTCAAGGCCGACTTCCGCCTCGCCAAGCGCGACACGACCGTGGCGGGCGTGGATATCAAGGCCGGGACGCCGGTGATGATGCTCAACGGCGCCGCCAACCGCGACCCCCGTCGCTTCGAGTGCCCGGACGAGTTCCGCATGGACCGCGAGAACGCGTCGTCCCACATGGCCTTTGGTCGCGGCGTCCACTCCTGCCCCGGCGGTCCGCTCGCCCGCGCCGAAGCACGCATCAGCCTCGAGCACATCCTCGACCGCACGCGCAACATTCGTCTGCAAGAAGAGCACCACGGCCCCAAAGGCGCCGAGCACTTCCGCTACGAGAAGACCTGGGTACTGCGGGGCCTGTCGAAGATCTTCGTCGAGTGGGACGTGGCCTAATGGCGCGCGTAGCTGTAGTCACGGGTGGCGGATCGGGCATCGGGCTTGGCATCGCCACGCAGTTCGTGGCCGACGGATATCAGGTGGCGATCCTTGATCGCGCGAACGCGGATGTCGCGGCCAAGGAGATCAACGCGCTCGGCATTGACTGCGACGTGTCGGATCGCGCTGCGGTTGACGCCGCGTTCGCGCGAGTGCGCAGCGACCTCGGCCCCGTGTCGATACTCGTCACCGCCGCGGGCATCGATCTGTTCCAACCGTTGGCCGATGTGACGATGGAGGACTGGGACCGCGTGATCGCCGTAAACCTCACCGGCACGTTCTCGTGCGTGCAGGCCGCAGTGCCCGACATGGTCGCGGCCAAGTGGGGCCGCATCATCACGATCGCGTCGTCGAGCGCCGAGTCGGGTGCGCCCAACATGACGCACTACACGGCGTCGAAGGGTGGCGTGATCTCACTCACCCGTTCGCTGGCGGTCGAGTTCGCCCGCAGCGGCATCACGTCGAACAGCATCACGCCGTCGATCTGCGACACGCCGATGGCCCGCAAAGCCGCGGCCGAGGGCAAGGTCCCCGACGTCGACGTGCTGGGCAAGATGGTTCCCGTCGGCCGCGCCGGCACGCCCGAAGACATCGCCGAGGCGGCGTCGTTCCTCGCGTCCGATGGTGCGAGCTACGTGACCGGCCAGATCCTCGGCGTCAGCGGAGGCATGAGGATCTGATGGCTCCCCTTCGTGTTGTTCAGTGGACGACTGGCAACGTCGGCAAGCGGGCCGTGCGCGGCATCCTGCAACACCCTGCGCTCGAGTTGGTCGGCTGCTACGCGTGGTCCGACGACAAGGTCGGGCTCGACGTGGCCGAGTTGTGCGGCCTCGATGCACCAACCGGTGTCACCGCGACCAACGACGTCGACGCGCTCCTCGCGCTCAAGCCCGACGCCGTGCTCTACGCGCCGCAGTGGTACTCGGTCGACGACATCGTGCGGATCCTCGAAGCCGGCGTGAACGTGGTGAGCACCGCCGCGTTCGTTAACGGACGCGCGCTCGGCGAAGGGCGCGACCGCATCCTCGCCGCGTGCGCACAGGGCAACGTGTCGATGTTCGGCACCGGCATCAGCCCGGGCTTCATCGACCTATTCGCGATCGTCGCGGCCGGCATCTGCGATCGGGTCGACAAGGTCACGGTCAACGAGGCATCGAACACGACGATGTACGACTCCCCCACCACCGAGATCCCCGCCGGATTCGGTCGTCCCATCGACGACCCGGAGTTGCCGGGCATGGCCGCACGCGGTACCGCCGTATTCGGCGAGGCCGTCGCGCTGATCGCCGACGCGCTGGGCGTGGAGCTCGACGAGATCGTGTGCATCGACGAGTACGCGCAGACCACCGAAGACGTCGTCATGGATTCGTGGACGATCAAGGCCGGCCACGTGGCCGGTGTCGCCGCGTCGTGGCAGGGACGCATCGGCGATCGCACGATCGTGGAGCTCAACGTGCGCTGGGCCAAGGGCGCCACGCTCGATCCGCCGTGGGTCATCGACGAAGGCCACCGGGTCACCATCGACGGCCAGCCGACGGTGAGCTTCAAGGTCGACTACCTCCCACCGCCGGATTTCGTGGCCACGTCCTTCGCCGACTTCATGGTGCTCGGCATGGTCATGACGGCGATGCCTGCGGTGAACGCGCTGCCCTACGTCGTTGCCGCCGCGCCGGGCATCGTCACCTACAACGACCTCCCCCTCGTGTTGCCTCGCGGCGCACGCCTTTCCTAACTACTCGCATCGTTGTCTGCGAGGCTGTCTCCATGACAACAGTGGCCGGGATAGACCGCACGCACCGGGAAAGCGCGGCGGTTGCCGTGTTTGGGGCGTGGATGATCGGGGGGCTGTTCCTCGACGGATGGGCCCATCAGGCGGAGAAGCCCGAGACGTTCTTCTCGCCGTGGCACGGCATCCTCTACTCGGGCTTCGCGGCGGCAGTGGCGTGGTTCGCGTGGGACGGGTGGCGCCACCCCGGCGTGAAGACAGGCCCGGCCGACCGCATCATCGGCATCGGACTGATCACTTTCATCATCGGCGCGATCGGCGACGGGTTCTGGCACGAAATCTTCGGCATCGAGGTCGACCTCGAGGCGCTTGTGAGCCCGAGCCACTTGGCCTTGTTGATCGGCGGCTTCTTGATGGTGTCCTCGCCGCTGCGCATCGCCGCGGCTGATCCGTCGTATCGGCCAACCAACTGGCGCGCGTGGTTTCCGCAGGGCGTCACGCTCACGTTGTGCGCCGCGCTGCTGTTGTTCTTCACGCAGTACCTGTCCGCGTTCGGGTACGTGGGCGCACCGTGGCACCGCGGGTCGGCTGCGTTTGAGGAGTTCGCGCAGGTGAGCGACCTGGCGTCGGTACTCGCCACCAACGCAATCATCGTCGCCGCGCTGCTGTGGGCGGCGTGGCGGTGGCGCACACCGTTCGGTGCGTTCACGCTGCTGTTCACCGCGTCCGGCGTGCTGCTGAGCGGGCTTGAGGGCTTCGACATCATCGAAGTCGCAATCGCGTTCCTGCTCGCCGGACTAGTCGCAGATGTTGCAGTGTCGCGCGGCGCCAAGCCACTGGTGACGGCGGGCGCGGCATCGCTGGCGTTGTGGAGCTTGTTCTTCTTCATCGCGCGGCTGAGCTACGGGATGAACTGGTCGCCCGAGTTGTGGGCCGGCGCAATCGTGCTCGCGGCTGCGTCCTCGGTCTTGATGTCGTCACTGCTGCGGCCGGTCGCTCAGGCCGCGGTGGTCGCTGCACCGGAAGCGGCGGTGGCCGCGCCGTGAGCGCCAAGAAGTCTGCGGCGGCGCCGAGACGCGTTGTCCCCTACGCGGTCGAGAAGCCGGACCGGCTGCGCAAGGAGCGCTACTACGA
This sequence comes from Acidimicrobiales bacterium, assembly GCA_046594835.1. Lineage (GTDB taxonomy): Bacteria > Actinomycetota > Acidimicrobiia > Acidimicrobiales > JACCXE01 > JACCXE01. The sequence continues at coordinate 3,496 of JBKJQZ010000203.1, forward strand.
CCCAGAGTTCTTCGCGCTCGAAGCGGAGCAGCTGTGGTCGCGTACGTGGCAGATGGCGTGTCGGCTCGAGGAGATCCCCGAGACCGGCGACTTCACCGTCTACGACATTCTCGATCAGTCCGTCATCGTCGTGAACACCGGCAGCGGCATTACGGCAATGCACAACACATGCCGGCACCGCGGCGTGCAGATAGCTCAGGGGCAGGGCAACGCGAGCACGGGCTTCATCTGTTCGTTCCACGGGTGGTCGTACGCGGCCGACGGCACCAACTCGTTCATCCCGCAGAAGCGCACGTTCGAGGCGCACAACATCGAGCCCGACGACATCAGCCTCACGCCTGTCCGCTGCGAAACCTGGGGCGGTTGCGCGTGGATCAACCTGAGCAGCGAGGCGCCGCCGCTGCGCGAGTGCATCGAGCCCGCAGCGACGATCCTCGACGCGTGGAAGATCGAGTCGCTGCGCGTGGAGTGGTGGTACGCGGCGCGTCTACCCGTCAACTGGAAGATCGCGGAGGCCGCGTTCCAGGAGCAGTACCACGTGGTCGAAAGCCACCCCCAGCTCGTGATCCCGGGAATGCGGTACGGCGCGCCCGACGGGTCGAACGACCCGCGCAGCTTCATCGACGCCGAGATCACCTACTTCGAGACGATGAGCAGCGGCATGGCCGGGATGATGCACGCCAACGACGTGAAGATCGCCGAGAAGCTGCGCAAGGTTCGTTTGCCCAAGGACCGCCCCGAGGCAATGACCACCTGGTACCGGCGGCTCAACGACGAGGTCGTGAAGTGGCATACCAAGCGCGGCTCCGACATTCCCGATCTCAACGAGCTCGAGGACAAGGGCATCAACGAGCCGATGGGCTACGTGTTCCCGCACTGGTTCGTGCTGCCGATGTACTCGAGCGCGTCGTCGTACCGCTTCCGTCCGCTCGGGCCCGAAGAGACACTGATGGAGATCTGGTCGTTGACGCGTGCGGTGCCGGGCGAGAAGCGGGCGCGGCCCGTCACCCCTGAGGTGTGGGACCACGACGACCCTCGCTGGCCGCCGATCCCGGCGCAGGACTTCGCCAACATGCCCAAGCAACAGCGCGGCATTCACGCGTCGGGCTTTGACTACATGCGCCTGTCGCCCAAGGGCGAGGGCCACCTGTCGAACCTGGAGCGCACGATCGACGGGTTCCTCGCCGGCCGGCCCTACTCCGAACTCATGCCCGCATTGCGCGAGGTAAACGTGAACCCGTTGACCCGCCCAATCGTCGACCTCGGCCTCTAACCCCGCCGCCGGTCGGCGCCCGCGGTCTTTGTGCCAGTTCGGTTGCTAACCAACCGTTTCAGCACAAAGAGCACCGAGCGTTGGTCGGTTTCGGTCGCCAGGCGACCACGAAAGACCAACGAGTCAGGTCGGCGAACGCACCCAGCCACCGTCGGGCGAACGGACGAGCAACTATGGGCGCGGCGGCACCTGACCGAGTTGGAAGCGACTTGGACCAAGGCCATGGCGCGGGAACCCCTCGCTTCCATTGACCCGTTGCCATGAACGATCACGTACACGGCCGCTCCGTCGAAGTGCTCGACACCTATCGGCTTCGCCTTACGTTCTCGGACGGGGCGAGCGGCGTGATCGATTTCGCAGCCGAACTGTGGGGACCCTTGTTCGAGCCACTCAAGGATCCGGCACGGTTCGCCGAGGTTCGAGTCGACCCCGAGTGCGGCACGATCGCGTGGCCTAACGGCGCCGACTTCGCTCCCGAGTGGCTCTACGAGCCGCGACCGCGCGCCCGTCAGCCCCGGTCTAAGCAAAAGGCTCCAACGGAGCCACCTTCGCGGCACTTTGGCAAGCCACTGTTGCTGAGCGACCCGCGATTGGCGAACGTCAGAGGTGGGAGGTGAAGCGGGTGGACCAGTCCATCAGGGTGGGCGGGACGAAGTAGTTGGTTTCGTCGTTGATGGCGTCCCAATCGGCGACGGGGTCGTCGGTGAGTGCGCCCTCCGTTGAGGCGATGAAGAACCGGGCAAAGCGGCCAGCGCCGGCGGTGTAGATCTCGCCCGTCACCGGGCAGTCCTCGTGCGCGAGATAGGCGACCATCGGTGCGACCAGCGACGGGTCCATCGCGTCGGACAATTCGTTGCGCGGCCCGGCCATGCGCGTGTGTGCGGCCGGTGCGATCGCATTGACGCGAATGCCGACGGGTGCGCCTTCGACAGCCAGCGTGCGCGTCATGCCGAGCACCGCACCCTTCGCGGTCGCGTACCCGACGTTGCCGCGCAGGCCGAGCAGGCCCGACGACACCGTGTTCACGATACGGCCGTACCCCGCGGCAACCATGTGGGGCCACGCTGCGTGCACGGTGTTGAACGTGCCGTTTACGTGGACGGCAATGTGCGCCGTGATGTTGTCGAGGTCGGCCTCGGGCATCGTGGCCCAGCGCACGTTGCCCGCGTTGTTCACGAGCGCATCGATGCGGCCGTACGAGTCGAGCGCAGTCGCCACCACCGCCTCCGCCGCCGCCGGGTCCGATACGTCGCCCACATGCGTGACGCCCTCGACCTCGTCGAGGTCGTTCGCCACCACATGAGC
>JBKJQZ010000275.1:0-3902 GCA_046594835.1 Acidimicrobiales bacterium
CTCGTTGATGGCCGCCGCAGCGGGCGCGCATGTGCAGCTGTTCGGCAACGCACTCGACATCGTGTTGACCGTCGTGTGGCTGGTCGGCGTCACCACCGCGTTCAACCTCGTCGACAACATGGACGGCGCCGCCGCCGGCATCGCCGCTGCAAGCGCAGTCGGTCTTGCGGTCGCGGCAGGCCTCGAAGGACAGATCCTCGTGGGCGGTATCGCCGCGGCGGTCGCCGGTGCGTGCGTTGGGTTTCTGGTGCACAACTGGCACCCGGCACGGATCTTCATGGGCGACGCCGGTGCCCTGCCGCTGGGCTATCTCCTAGCCGCGATCGCACTGAAGCTGCGGTTCCCGGCTCCGCACGCGTCGAGCATCACCGCCATCGTGCTCTTCACCGCTCCTGCGTTGTTCGACACCGCGCTCGTGACGATCTCACGCGTCGCGCGTCATAAGCCGGTCTACGTCGGCGGAACCGACCACACCTCGCACCGCTTGCTCCGACTCGGCTGGTCGACGCACTTCGTTGCCGCACTCATCACTGCGACATCGGCAATTGCGGCCACGCTGGGCGTGCTGGTCGGCCGCGGCGTGATCGCTGCACTGCCCGTCGCGTTGCCCGTCGGCGCGCTGGGCGTGGTCTTGCTCGCGCTGTTGCTACGGCTACCGGCCGAACCCCACGCCCTAGCGAGTCCGACGACGTGACGCCCCAGCGCGACACGACCGAACGCCGAATGCGACGCCTCACCGGGCGTTCATTCAACTGGCGGCGCTTCCTGCGGCGACTCCGCCGTCGACTCGGCCTGCCTCGTAGCCGTCGATCACAGGTGCTCCTCGCGCTAGTAGCCCTCGGTGGATTCGTCGTCGTCTGGGGCCTCGTCGACGTGGCGAGCGCGCGCCGCGACTTGTTGGCGGCGCGGACCGATCTTTCGGCCTCGGCGAGCAACCTCGGCAACGCAACTGACGCAGACGCAACCAGCGGTCTTCGCATCGCGACGCTCGACGCGGTGGAGCGGACCCGTCACGCGAAGCAACGCCTAGGTCGTGCTCCGTTACTTCGCCTGATCGACTTCGTGCCACTAGTGCGCAACCAACGCCGCGACCTTTTGCGTGCGGTCGACGTTGCGTATGACGCTGCGATTGCGGGCGACGCGCTTGCCGCCCGAGTGGAGAAGGTGCGCACGGGTTTGACGGTGCGAAACGCGGGCGTCGACCTGGCCGCAGTTGAACAACTCGCGCAAGCGGCCGAGACCACCGGACGCGCGCTCCACGCGCTCCCGCGTACCCACCGGGGTGGGCAGTGGGGCCCGCTTGCGCGCGCAACGCGGGAACTCGACGACGTCGTGTCCGACACCGCCCACCGACTCTCGACCGGAGCCGACACCATGCGCGTCGCTCGTCGACTCCTTGGTAGCGACGGACCAACCCGGATCTTCCTCGCACTGCAGAACAACGCGGAGATGCGCGACCAGGGCATGGTCCTCAGCTACGCCGTCGCCGAAGCAAACGCCGGCGTGTTGCACGTCACGCACACAGGCAGCATTGCCGAGCTCGCGCTGGCCGAGTCGGTACGCGACGTGACCCTCCCCCGCGGCACGGCCATCACCTTTGGTCAGCTCGCGCCGTTGCGGTCATGGCAGAACGTCAACGCCACCGCCGACACGTCGATAGCCGGCGCCGCCATTGCGTCGATGTACCGCGCCAAGACCGGGGACCGAATCGACGGCGTCGTTGCGCTCGACGTGCCCGCTCTCGCCGCGCTCATCTCGGTCACCGGTCCGGTCTCGGTCCCCGATATCGCCGGACCAATCACCGCGGATAACGCGGCGTCGGTCCTTCTCAACGACCTGTATCGCGCGCAGGGGAGCGACTCCACCGAAGGCCGTGCGCTGCGGCAACGCCAACTCGCCAGCGTGACCGCGGCGGTCATCGAACGCATCCGCGGCACCGCACTGAACGCGAGCGCGTTGGTGCGCACACTTGGCGACGCGGCGGCCGGCGGTCATGCGTGGATGACTTCGACCAAGACCGACGAGCAGCGCGCACTCGAGCGCGCAGGGCTGAGCGGACGGCCGGGTCGCGTCGCCCCAAACCGAACGATTCATGTGGCGGTGCAAAACGGCACGGCGACCAAGCTCGACTGGTTCGTCGACCCCGTCGTTGATGTCGACGTCTTCGTGACCCCCGATGGCACGGCGGTCGTCAAGACAAAGGTGACCATTCCCAACGCGGCACCGGTCCCCACTCCGTCGTCGGAGCAGTTCGGGCCTGATCTCTTCAACAGCAGCCTTCCCGGGATGTACCGCGCCCGCGTCTACTTTTGGGGTCCCAAGGGCGGCGACCAACAAGACAGCGTCGATGAGTCAGGCCTACGTGTGAGCCTGGTAACGACCGACGTTCGTCCGGGCGAGGAAGGGTCGGTCTCGTTCTCGACCATCCTCACTGGAGCGGTGACAAAGAATTCTCTTCAACTGCGCTTCGTACCCCAACCTCGGGTACGGCCGATGAAATTACGCGTGAAAGTCCGTGGATTGGGTTGGAATGTGGCCCCATCCGACACCGAGACCGTCGCGTGGGACCGAACGCTCAACCTGAAATGGGAGCTGCATCGGTAGGTGGTGGTCCGTGATCCTTTGCCAACGCGGCCAATCTCGCTACTCTGGTGGGATGTATTTCACAGGGAAACGATTTCGCCGCGCCGCGGTAGTTGTCGCGATGATCGGTGCGCTGGCCCTGAGCGGTCAGCCCGCCTCGGCTCAGACCACCACGACCGATCCGTATAACAACAACCCGACCACCACTACGCCGGCGCCCACGTCGACGACGGTCAACCTCGGCGCACGTGGCCTCGGCTCGCGCTTCACAGTTTCGCAGTGTGGCTTCCTGCAGGGCTCCGCAGTGACCTTCACGGTCAACGGCACGCAGGTTCCCGGCGACACCAGCGACTCCAACACGTGCGTGCAGGAAACCTTTGAGATCGCGTCCAGCCTTGCGCAGGCGTTGAGCTTCACTCGCGTCGGCGGAATGCTCGCCGTCACCGGTCTCGCCGCTAGAGGCGACGTGGTGGTAACCGTCAACGGTCAGGCGCTCACGATCGGCCCGCTCGGTTCGCAGGTCACGTCCGTCGCTCAGGGAACCGGAGTCAATGGCCAGTCCCGCACGGTCACGGTCACCTTCACTGTGCTGCGGGCCAGCGCGGTGGATGGCAGCGGTGGGCTTGCTCGCACGGGCACCACGATCTTGAAGTGGTCGCCCCTCGGCGCCGGCCTTCTCGCCGTCGGTTACATGCTCGTGCTGGTTAGTCGCCGCCGCCGCGCCGCGACCGTCGCTGCGTAAGCGCCGCTACATACGAACTACGAAGAGCCGCCCTCCGGGGCGGCTCTTCTTGTTTGATCACCCAGTGGACACGCGCAGCGCTTCGGAGACGATCGCAACAAGCGCGTCGGGTTGCTCGAGCGGTACGTAGTGACCGGCGTCGGCCACGCGGCGAAACGAGCCGTTGACGAGTCGGTCAGCGAGGAGCTTTGCTCGCTCGGGTTTGATGTCGTGGTCGCCGCTCACGACCCACACCGGACCGCGCCACGAGACGAGGAACTCCTCGCGGTTAGGTCGGCTGTGGAACGCACGTACGCCAGCGATGACTGAGTCGGCGCCGAGTCGTTCGGTCGCCTTCCACCCCCGCAGGATCGCTTGTGCCGGAGCGTTTGGGCCAAAGAGCGGTTGCCAGTAGTGCTCCCAGGCGGCGCGCAGCCCGTCCTCCTGGAGCAGGCGGACGGCCTCGTCGCGGAGGGCGGGCTCAGGTCGGTGGCCGGGCTTGGCGCCAACCAACACAAGCGCCTTCACCTTGCCTGGAGCGAGGTGTGCGACCTCGACAGCACACGAGCCGCCGATCGAATTGCCCGCTATGACAACC
>JBKJQZ010000279.1:0-28760 GCA_046594835.1 Acidimicrobiales bacterium
ACGGACGGTGTAGTTGCCGGCACCGTCGGTGTCGCCCGGCGTGAATCCCACCGCGACTCGGGCGGGGAGTCCGGCGAGACGCGCGAGCAGGGCGAAGGTTCCGGCGAACTGCTCGCAGTAACCCCGTCGGGTCGTGAAGAGGAAGCGCGCAACATCGTCGGTGCTGTGGCCCGGGTCGACGCTGAGGTCGTAGCGGAAGCTGCCGCCGCGGAAGAACTGCTGGAGCGCGAGCGCCTTGTCGTAGGCCGTCGGCTGTCCGTTCGTGAGCTGCGCCGCCAGCGATCGGACGCGTGTGTCTACCGAGGGCACGCTGAGCTGGGCCGTGCTGATACCAGCGGGACGCGCCGCTCGCAGTTGCGCGGGGGTGAGTTCACGCACGGCGGAGGAGACCTTGTAGCTGAGCCCGTCGCTTGTCTCCTTCGCGGTGATGAACGCGTCGGCGTTGTCGTCGTAACTGATGTTGTCCACCGACGGCGTGCTGGCCGGGCGGTAGGCGATGGGTAGCCATATCGATTTCAGCGCCGCGATCTTGTACTGCTGCGTGACCTTGGGGCCGGGCCGATCCTTGAGGGTCTTGGCGGCGTCGACGTCGCGATAGTCGCCCTTGGATGACCAGATCCGCCCGTTGAAATCATCAAGTGACGTGATGCGCCAGTACGACCGCACCGGCGACGCAACGTTGAAGGCGACGGTGTTGGTGCGATCGACGAGACGGGTGCGAATGTCAACCAGCGGGCTGACGGTGGTGCGGGCGTTGGTCTCTCCCTTGTCGCGCCACGCCACCGCGGGCGGATCCTTGGAGAACGGAAGAGACAGGCCGAGGCTGGTGCCAACCAGCGCAAGGGCGGTGACGCCCACGCCCGCGCGTGACATCGCGCGGCGACCGCGTTCGGCCGTACCGTTAAACCACGGGCGGCTCTTGGCAACGACGGTCGCGTTGTGGCTTACGAACCACACGACCAGCGCGCCTGCGAAACCGAGCGTCGCCAGCACCCGGTAGGTAGTGGTGCCCAACACCGCAGCGAATACGAACATCGTGAACGCCGGGATGGTCGCTTCGATGGTGGCGCGGATGCGAAAGGCGCCCCAGTCGGCGAGCGTCGTGAGCACGACGATCGCGCCCACGCACGCCATCGTGAATCCGTCGGTCGGTTTCGTCGGCGCAATGGCGATGCTGAACTGCTGACGCGCCTCGGTCAGCCCGCTACCGAGAGCGTGGAACGAATCGGTAGTTGGTATCCCGAGCAGGGTCGTGGTCGGCGCCACGAGCCAGATCATCAACAGCAGTGCACCTACGGCGACGATCACGCCCGTCATTGGTCCAGAAAAGTCGCGCTCGCGGCACGCGAACGCGATCGCGTGGCCGAGAACGACGGCGGCGAGGATCGGTACCAGCGGAGCGGGTGTCGTGAACAAGCGACCGATGCACGCAGCCGCGACGAGGTCGAGCAGTACGAGCGCTCCGAGAGTCGGCGCGTCTTGCTTGAGGCGCTCGATCACCGGATCACCGGTGCGCGCTTACGCGGACCGCTCGTGGGCCGCACACCCCACTCGGCGGCGAAGCGTCGCGACCCCACCGGCACCGAAATCACCTGGCCGCGCCGTCGAGACGCACCCGGCACCTTCTCGGTGCCAAAGGTGAAGATGACTCCGGCGGCGTGGGGATCGCGCGCGATGAACGGGCCCACTTCCTTAGCCGCACGCGAGGTGGTGATGATGCAGGGCCCCTCGCGGGCGGCGCTCGCGGCGGTGCGGCCCGCGGCGCGACTGAGCGCGGCCAGACCACCTGGGGCCGCGTCGACCTGCGGTTCGGCGAGGGCCAGTAGTTCGAGGAGACGGTCGAGGTGGACGTGGCCTGCGCCGAATCCGGAGTCGAAGGGCCCAGTGGTCACGAGGCGAACCAGCCCGTTGCGCACCCCACCGGCAGCGAGCACCGATGCGGCCGCCGAGAGCGCGTCTTCGAACGAGTCCTCGTCGTGCACCAACGCACGCATGTCGAGGATCACCGTGGTGCGACCGCGCCACGGCGTCTCATCATGGCGGACCATCATCCGGCCGGTGCGGGCCACCGAGGGCCAGTGCACGCGGCGCAGGTCGTCGCCCTCTTCGTATTCGACGAGTGCGAAGAAATCCCCGCCCGACGCGCCCACGCGGCGGGGGCCGTGCACCTCGGCCTGCGGGTCAGATACGCCGACGCCGTCGAGCGAGGTAACGGGATCGACGCGTGGGTACACCGTCAGTTGCTTGCCCGCGGCCACCTCGGTACGCCGCGCCACGAGTCCGAACACGTCGGACCGTTCGAGGATGAGCGGACCAAGGTTGAATACGCCGCGGCGGTCGGTCGGTAAGCGGAAGGCGGCCTCGGCCCCCGTGCCCGGAGCGAGCGGTGCGAGCGCGAAACGGGCGTAGCGCTGCCCGAGACTGAAGGTGGTGTGCACTGCGAGCAGCGGCGAGGGTTTGGTGCCGCGGTTTACGGCGCGGACCTCGACCCTCCATGGGCTGCCCACGTGTACGCGGTTCGGTGTGATCGCACGCGTGACGCCGACATCACTGCGCCCGGAGGTCATCACGATGCCCGCAGCGACGAGGCCGAGCCCGGCGCCTGCGAGGCCGTAGAACTCCCCGAGGCCGAGGGTGCGCCCAGCTATCGCGATTGCGACACTGGTAACGATCACCGCCCAACCGCGGCGCGTGATCATCGGTTTTACGCCCGTGACGAACTCGACGACGGCACCGGGAGGCGGTCCAGCAGATCCTCGAGAACGGCGTCGGAGCCGATGCCGTCGAACTCGGCTTCAGGCGTCGGCACGAGGCGGTGGCCGAGCACCGGTAGCGCCACGGCCTTCACGTCGTCGGCCTTCGCAAAGTCGCGACCATTCGCCGCAGCCCAGGCTCGCGCCGTGCGCTGCAGAGCGAGCGCGGCGCGCGGCGACACGCCCAGGGTGAGGCTCGGGTGGCGACGGGTCGCGTCGGCGATGTCGACGATGTAGGCGCGCAACTGCGGGGCCACGTGCACGGCCTGCGCACAACGTACGAGGGTGCCGACATCCGCCACTGAGGCGACGGGCGCGAGGTGCGTGACCGGGTTGTCCGTTGCGTGCTCGTCCAGCATCGCGATCTCGGCGCGCTTGGCCGGATAGCCCATCGGGATGCGCATGAGGAAGCGGTCGAGTTGGCTGTCGGGTAGGGGATACGTGCCCTCGTGCTCAACCGGGTTCTGCGTCGCGATCACCATGAACGGATCGGGGAGGCTGTACGTGGTGGAGTCGACGGTGACCTGTCGCTCTTCCATGGCCTCGAGCAGGGCCGCCTGCGTCTTGGGCGAGGCCCGGTTGATCTCGTCGGCAAGCACGATGTTGGCGAACACACCGCCGGGGCGGAATTCGAAGCGATTGCCGGTGCGGGAAAACACGGTCACGCCGGTGACGTCGGAGGGCAGGAGGTCGGGCGTGAACTGGATGCGGTTCCAGTCGCACGCGAAGGACGCGGCCATCGCCTTGGCCAGCGTGGTCTTGCCCACGCCGGGCACATCCTCGATCAGTAAGTGCCCCTCCGCAGCGAGGCACACGAGCGCCAACTTGATTGCGTCCGCCTTGCCGACCAATGCATGGGTGATGTTGTTGGCGACAGCCTCAAAGACGGCCTGAAAGGCGTCGGGGGAGCCGGCTCGTCTGCGCGCTGCCATAGGGCCGCCACGTTAGATGCAGCTGGGCCCTACTTTGTCGGCGTGGAGGCGGTTATCGCGATCGACATTGGTGGCACAAAGATCGAGGTCGCCCTCGTCGACGCCGACGGCCACATTCTTGATCGTCATCGTGCGCCTACCGACGGGCGCGATCCATGGGCGACGCTCTCGGGCCTGCTCGGGCGCCTCGACGCGACCGACGCGCAAGCCGTGGGCGTCGGTACGGGCGGTCCTATGACGCCGCGCGGTGACACGGTGTCGCCGCTCAACATCCCGGCGTGGCGCGGCTTCCCGCTCCGCCACCGCCTCGAAGCGGCCACCAAGCTCGACGTCTTTATCGACAACGATGCAAAGGCGCTTGCGCTCGGCGAAGGCCGCTTCGGCGCGGCGCGGGGTGTGACGAACTTCATCGCAATGGTCGTGTCGACCGGCGTCGGTGGCGGCATCGTGCTCGACGGCCACCTGCTGCACGGCGCCACCGCAAACGCCGGCCACATCGGTCACGTGATCGTCGAGCCCGACGGCGCTGCCTGCGTGTGCGGTGCCCGCGGCTGTCTGGAGGCCGAAGCGTCGGGACCGTCGATCGCCACGCGCACCGGCCGGCCCGCGGCCGAAGCGGACGCCGCGACAATCGAACGAACCGGGACGCTCGTGGGCCGCGGGATTGCCTCGGTGGTGAACCTGCTCGACCTCACGCTCGCGCTTGTGGGCGGATCGGTCGCACTCGGCATGGGCGACGCGTTCTTCGCTGCCGCGCAGCGCGAGCTTGACGCCCGCTGTCAGATCGAGTTCGCCCGCAACGCCACAGTGCTCCCTGTCGGCCTCGGCGCCGACGGTCCGATCATCGGTGCTGCCGCAGTAGCGCTCGTGCCGCGTTAGGGCCGCTTGCGCCGCCGCTGGGGCAGATCGCTCAGCTGGATACTGACGAAAAGCCAGATGCCCGCTGCGGCGGCGAGGAGAAACATCACAATGGCGAGCGCCGGATAGCCGAAGAGCTGCGTCCGCGTTGGGATCCGCATGATGAGCGCCGCGCCAACGACCATCGCCGCGACGACGATTCCCGCCGTCAAGCGGTTCGCCAGCTTTTGCGCGCTGCGCATGATGCCTTCCTCGTCGATCCCCTTGACGTTGAGGGTGAACTCACCCGCGGCCAACGAGTCGAGCACCTGGTTCACTCGGCCCGGTAGGCGTTCGACGAATTCTTTCGCCTCAAGCGCGGCCGCCATCACGTTGCCGGACTGCGCGGTTTGCAGGAGCTTCTTGCGCATGAGCTCGGAGTTCTCCGCCCGGATCGCCGCGTTGGGGTCAAAGTTGGGATCGAGCTTGCGCGCCACCTCGTCGAGATTGAGCAGCGCCTTGCCGAGCATCGTGAGCTCCGGCGGCAGCCGCAGCCCAGTACGGCCGGCGACCTGGGTCAACTCCGATATCACGGCGCCCGCTTGCAACTGGCCCATTGTTGCGCCCTGATTGCGTGAGATGAGATCCGACGCGCCGCGCCGAAACGCATCGGGGTCAAAGCCATCGAGGGCGCGGCCCAGGCCGATGGTGATGTCGGCTGCGTCGCGGCCGCGACCTTCGCCGATCGCTAGGAGCAGCTTGATAAGCGAGTCCTGCGTCTGCGCTTCGACCCGCGCGACCATCCCGAGGTCGATGAGTCCGAGGCGGCCGTCGGTCATGACCACGACGTTGCCGGGGTGCGGGTCAGCATGGAAGAAGCCGTGCAGGAGGATCTGATCGAGATACGCGCGGAACAACGTAAGGGCCAGACCGGGCCCGTCGATGTCGACGACGCCGACGTTGCTGAGCGACCCGACAGTGGTGCCCTCGACGAAATCCATCGTGAGCACTGTGGCGGCCGAGTAGTCCGCGACGGGCTGTGGCACGAAAATTTCTGGGTGGTCGCTGAGGTAATCGCCCAGCGTCTGGAGGTTTCCCGCTTCTCGTCGATAGTCGAGTTCGTCGAGCAACGACCGGCGGAACTCTGCGACCATCTCGGCGAAGCCGAGGCGCCGGCCGAACTCCGTGTGGTTGTCGGCGAGCGTCGCCAGCTCCTCGATTGCGTCCATGTCTTGCACGATTCGCTCGCGTACGTCGGGACGCTGGACCTTGACCGCGACCCGGCGGCCGTCGCGCAGCGTGGCCCGATGCACTTGGCCCAGCGACGCGGCGGCGACAGGCTTCTCATCGAAGGAGGCGAACGCGTTCGAGATGCGCGCGCCAAACTCGAGGTGGAAGGCGCGCTGCACCTCGTCGAAGGGGAACGGCTCGACACGTTCCTGCAGTCGCGCCAGCGCGGCGGTGTACTCGCTCGGCAACAGATCCGACCGAGTCGACAGCAGCTGGCCGAGCTTCACAAACGTCGGGCCAAGCGCCTCAAGCTGGTCGGCAAGCGCCCGAGCATCCTCAGCAGCTGACGGATCGTCGTCCGCGCCGAGAGCGTGGCGGTGCTTCACCAAGAGTACGGCTATGTCTTTGTACCGACTGAGGTGAGCGGCTTGCACACGTCTCCTATAGGGAAGTTGTTGGCGATGCGTTACCCACTGCGGGCCTAGCCTTAGCCCATGGACATCACGTGGTCGCCTGAGGCCCAGGCCTACCGTGCGCAGGTCGTCGCCTTTCTCGACGCCAACCTGCCTCGTGACTGGCAAGGTCTCGGAAGCCTGAGCCCCGATGAGGGCGACGAGTTCACGCAGAAGTGGCGCGTCACCCTGGCCAATAACGACTTGCTCGCCGTGTCGTGGCCCACCGAGTACGGCGGCGCCGGGCTCTCACCCCTCGAGCAGGTGGTGGTGGCCGAGGAGTTCGCCAAGCGCGGCGTGCCGACCGGTGGCAGCAACGACGTCTTTGGCATTCAGATGCTCGGCAACACGCTGCTGCAGTGGGGGACCGACGAGCAGAAGAGTCACTTCCTGCCTCGGATCCTGTCGGGTGATGACTTGTGGTGTCAGGGCTACTCCGAGCCCAACGCAGGCTCGGACCTCGCCAATCTGGGTTGTCGGGCCGAGCGCGACGGCGACGAGTGGGTCCTGAACGGCCAGAAGATCTGGACCTCCAACGGTCACTTCGCCAACTGGATATTCGTCCTCGGCCGTACCGATCCCGAGGCACCTAAGCACAAGGGCATCTCGTTCCTCCTTGTACCGATGGATCAGCCCGGCGTCGAGGTCCGCCCGATCAAGATGCTGACGGGCGAGTCCGAGTTCAACGAGGTGTTTTTCGACGACGCCCGGTGCCCCGTGGACAACGTCGTGGGTCAGGTCAACGGAGGTTGGGGCGTCGCCATGACGCTGCTGGGCCACGAGCGGGGCTCGTCCGCTGCGGTGTTGCCCTTGCTGTTCAAGGTCGAACTCGATCGCATGCTGGCCTTGGCCAAAGAGACGGGTAAGGCTCGTGATCCTCTGGTGCGCCAGCAGCTGGCGTGGTGCTACTCAAAGGTCGCGATCATGCGCTACCTCGGGCTGCAAACCCTCACGGGTTGGTTGTCGGGTCGCGAGATTGGCGCCAGCTCGTCGATCGCGAAGCTCTACTGGAGCGAGTACCACCTGATTGCTACCGAGTTGGCCGTGCGGCTGCACGGCATGGCTTCTACGGTGCCGGTTGGCCGCACGCCGGGTTCGGTGTTCAACCCCGATGAGCTGGGCGCACCCAACTCCACGATGTCGTGGACCACCAAGTTCCTCCACGCGCGGGCCGAGACGATCTACGCCGGCACGAGCCAGATTCAGCGCAACATCGTGGGCGAGATGGTGCTCGGGCTGCCGAAGGAACCGAAGTCGGATGAGGGCAAGTGGTCAACAGCGTCATCTCGGTAATTCGGCGGCCGTTGTTGTGGCCCACCGCCCTCCATCAGGCGTTCGTGATGCTTCGGCCCGGCGCGCGGGACTACCTGCATTTCCGCATGGTCACGCAGTACGGGGGAAGCGGCGGCTCACCCGCGGGTGATGACACCGTGCAGTACCTCGAGTGGGTTAAAGCCGAGCGACGCCGGCTTCGTGCCCGTCCGCATTAGCCGCTTCCAGAACACCGACGCGCTCGCGTAATTCGGCAATCTCCATCGCCATCGCGGCCACTTGATCAAGTAGCGCGTCGGTTACCGCGTCGCGCTCGTCGCGTCGGTTGTCGCGCTTGCGGCCGATGTTGGGCGAGACCGACGCCCGCGCCATCACCTCGTCGAGATCCACCAGGCGCTGGTCGCCGTGGGTGCCGGCGGCGGTGAGGGAACGGATGAGGCCCTCGCGGTACCACCGCCGCAGAGCCGCGACGCTTGCGTTCGTCGCGTGCGCTGCTTCGCGCAACGTGACCCAGCGGATCTCTTCACCTGGTACGGTCATGCCGACACTCTACTGCAACACTGTTTAAACACTGTGCAGTCTGGAACGAGGGTAAATGTTCGAACGATTTACAGACAACGCGAAGCGGGTGTTGGGCCAGGCGACGGCCCTCGCGGAGGCCGAACACAGCGCCTATCTGCGGCGTCACCACTTGCTGTTTGCGCTGCTCGAGGACGCCGAGGCGCGGGCCGACGCCATTACCGCCGCGATGTTCGCCGACGCCTCGATCGACGTCCCCGCCTTTAGGAGCGTGGTGCTCGAGTCGTTGCGCAACAGCGAACAACCACGCCAAGGCATTAGTGGACACCTTGGCTATTCGTCGGGTGCCAAGAAGTCTCTTGAGCTCGCCCTGCGGGAGGCGCTGTCACTTGGCCACAATTACGTCGGCTGCGAGCACCTCATTCTGGCGGTGCTGCGCTCGGCCGATGGGCCCCTCGCCAGCACCCTCGGTGCAACGGCGCTCACCTACGGCACCGCTCGAGAGTTCCTGCGGACCTACGGACCGCACGTCGGCCGCGGCCGGGAGCGGGGCCGACGCTCCGTTCGAGAGGTGCGTTTCGGCGGCCCGGGACGTCGCACGGATGCGATTGATGAGGTGCTGGCGCGAGCCGTAAGTCGCGCCGGGAACGAGCGGGCCCTCAACACCGGCGACCTCCTCGTCGCCTTGACTGAGAGCAACGGCACGCACTTCGCCGCGCTGGTGGCGGGGGCATCGCTGCCGAACGCCAGCGACCTCGCCGCGGCCGCCGATGCACTGGTCGAAGCGAACGCGCCCGACGGCGCGCCGGATCCGGTCCGGGTGGACCCGCGCACTGGCGTGGTGACCGTCATCGATCCCGTTTTGGCCGCGATGATGCGCGAGCGCTTCGAGAAGGGGACCGTCCTGCCCCAGACAATCGCCGACGCCATCCGCAAGTCGCTTCAAGACGGCTAGTCCGGTGAGGTAGTTGCCGCGAACGGTGCGGCCGCGTCGGATAACTTTTCGTCCAATGCACGCGGGGCAACCACACCCAGGACACCGGAGGTAGCTCGGTGTCCGGTGCGCTGGTCTTGAACGCAACGTTCGAACCGCTGTGCGTCGTGACCACCCGCCGGGCTCTCAACTTGATGCTCTCGGCCAAGGCCGAGATGATTTCGGCGTCGGACCAGATGTTCCGATCGGCGACGGCGAGTTTCGAGGCGCCGTCGGTCGTGCGCCTCAAGACGTTCGTGAGGGTGCCGTACACAACCCGCGTCGCCTTGAACCGCCGCGCCGTGTTTGCCCGCGATAACAACAGGTGTCAGTACTGCCACTCGCCGGCCGAAAACATCGACCACGTCATCCCTCGCTCCCGGGGCGGCACCCACACCTGGGACAACGTCGTGGCAGCCTGCAAGCCGTGCAACGCCCGCAAAGAAGACCGCATGCTCCACGAGATCAACATGAAGCTGCGCCGTTCGCCTTTCACGCCGTTGTCGCGAGCGTGGGTGTTGGCGGCCACCGGCAGCCACCGGCCCGAATGGGAACAGTGGCTCGGTCTGCCCGCGGTCGCTTCTGCGTAGGAACGCCGTGCGTCTAACCCGCTGGGCCGGCCGTGCCGGCGCGCTTCACGAACGCCCAATCCAGCCGGCCAATGCGCTGAATGAGCTCATCGTCACGCGCCCCGCAATCGTGTTGGGTCGCGCCCAGAAGGTCGACGACGGGTTCGAGGCGCGGGCCGATGCGGCGGGCTTCGGCGTGGCCCGACGCGTTTCGGGCGGTACGGCCGTGGTTGTGGGCCCGGCGGAGTCCATGTGGGTCGATGTGGTGGTGGCGAAGGGCGCAACCGGCTGGAACGACGACATCGGCAAGGCGGGCTGCTGGATGGGTGACCAGTGGGTCGCCGCCCTCGCAGGCGCCGGCATCGATGGGGCGACGGTGCACCGGTCGGGCATGCAGAGGCTCCCCGGCTATGACTCGGTGTGTTTTGCGGGGATTGGTCCGGGCGAGATTCTCGACGTCGATGGGGCCAAGCTCGTTGGGATCTCGCAGCGCCGCACTCGTGACTGGGCGTTGTTTCAGTGCGCGGTCCCGCTGCGATGGGACCCGTCGCCATTGATTGCTGTGCTCGGCCCGCAGGCCGAAGCGGCCCGGGCCGCCCGCGTGGCGACCCTCAACGCCACCACGGCGCAGCGCACCCTCGCCGCGCTCGCCACCCTGCTGTAGCGCCCTGCTGTAGCGCCCAGTTCGGGTTTGGGGCTCGTTCACCACCGGTTTTTCTTGCGTATTGACCCTGTTGTGGTTGCAAGTGGCGCGTGTGACCCGTAAGGTGGCGCGTAGTGGGGAACGGGTGAGGGCCCGTTGCTAGCGCGGAGTGACTTGTGGCGGACTTTTTTAGCGGGCATAGCGAGCACACGCTCGATGCCAAAGGACGGGTGATCGTGCCCGCCAAGTACCGCTCACGCTTTGCCGATGGTGCCTATCTGGCCAAGGGCAACAACCGCTCGCTGGCCCTGTGGACCCGCGACAACTACGAACGCCAGGCGTCGCAGTGGCTTGACAAGCTTGAGTCCGGCGAAGAGGGCGCGGAAGAACAGGCCCTTTACTGGGCCGCCAACGTGGAAGAGGTCACCGTCGACGCCACCACCGGCCGTCTGCTGATCCCGCCCTACATGCGCGACTACGCGCAGCTCGAAGCCGGCCAGCCCGTGACGCTCAACGGTGCGTTGAACCACATTGACGTGTGGAACCCCGTCCTTTACAACGCCCGCGTCGCGGCAAGCGCTGAGCAGAAGTTCACCAAGGATGCGCAGTAATGGTGGTTGCGTCGTCTGCAGCCTCCCGGCCGGAACCGGTGGAGCTCTCAACTCCGCCCGCTCCGCCGGCGGTAGTCGGGGCATACAACCCGGCACCTTCCCCCCGGCCGGGGGGTTGCAGATGACACAACCTCACGACGAGTCCGAGTTCATTCACGAGCCCGTCATGCGTGACGAGGTCGTCGAGCTGTTCGCGCCGGTTCCCGGTGGGCCCGTTATCGACGCCACGCTCGGCGGTGCTGGCCACGCGGTCGCACTGCTCGAGGCGCATCCCCATCTCTCGATCATTGGGCTTGACCGCGACCCCGATGCTGTTGCGGTCGCTACGGAACGGCTGGCGCGCTTCGGCGACCGAGCCGCCGTGCACCACGTTCGTTTCGACGCGCTGGCCGACGTGGTCGAGGGCCCTGTCAGCGGAGTGTTGTTTGACCTTGGTGTGAGCTCGCCGCAGCTGGATCGCGGCGAGCGAGGTTTCGCGTTCCGTCACGACGGGCCACTGGACATGCGAATGGACCCCACCCGGGGGATCAGCGCGGCCGACCTTGTCAATGACGAGTCGGAAGAGGCCCTGGCGCTCATCTTGCGCGACGGGGGAGAGACGCGCTGGGCGCGACGCATCGCCGCCGCGATCGTTGCCAACCGGCCCGTCACCACGACTGGTCAACTCGCCGAACTCGTGCGCAACGCCATACCGGCGCCGGCGCGCCGCACCGGCGGCCACCCGGCCACGCGGACCTTCCAGGCACTGCGAATCGCCGTCAACGAAGAACTTGCGATCCTGCCCGGCGCCATCGACGCCGCCATCGCGGCGCTCGCCCCAATGGGCCGCTGCGTCGTGCTCGCGTATCACTCGGGCGAAGACCGCATCGTGAAGGAGCGCTTCAACCTCGCCGCGACCGGTGGATGCAACTGCCCGCCGAAGCTGCCCTGCGTCTGCGGAGCCGAGCCCAAGGTGGCGCTCGTGTTCCGGGGATCCCGGAAGCCGTCGGCCCAAGAACTCACGCGGAACCATCGCGCCGAAAGCGCACGCCTGCGGGCGTGCGAGGCGGTGGCGTAATGGCGACCCGCGCTGCAGAACTCGGACGGACTTCCCCCCGTCCGAACCCACGCGGGGGAACGAGGACAGGGACTGCTGGCGCAGGTCCCCGTTCCCCCCGTCCATCGCAGGACACGCCGGTACGCGTTGTCCCGAAGACCCGCAGCACCCCGAAGACCCGTGCCAAGGTGCGCTCGGCGCGTCAGAATCGCCGTCTGCTCGTGACGGTGTGCACGCTGCTGACGGTGGGGCTCGCGTTCAGCGTTGTGGCCTCGCAGGTCTTCGTAGCGCAGAACCAGGACCGGCTCGACAAGCTCAACCAGCGCCTCGCTGATCAGCAGGCGCGGTATGACCACCTCCGCTACCAAGTCGCCGAGCTCGAGTCGCCCGAACGCGTCGCTGCTGCGGCCCAAGACAAGCTCGGCATGGTCGAGCCAGTGAAGGTGAACTACGTAGCGCCGCCCGAAGGCGTGGACGCGTCGGCCAACGACGACGACCTCACTAATGCGCCCGACTGGCAAAACGTCAAGTCGAAACTGGCCGCGAAGTGACCACCTACGCCCGCCCTCGTCCGGACGCGCGCGCCCGCGTCCCGCACGCGCAAGTGCGTCAACGCCCGACCAAGCCCGTTGTGCGTGAGCGCGCTGTACGTCGGTACCAACCCGGCGAAGTGATGCCCGAGCGCAGCCGGTTCCTCGCCGTTGGCGTCGCGCTGCTGCTGATCCTGGCCGCCGTCGTGGGAAAGCTCGTGATCATCCAGGGCGTGCAGCACGAGCGGTTCGCAGGCATGTCGATCAGCCAGACCCGCAAGACCTTCCATCTGGCCGCAATGCGCGGCAGCATCCTTGATCGCAACGGTCGCGACCTTGCACTGTCGATCGAAAAGACGACGATCTTCGCGGACCCGTCGCTGGTCGAGGACCCCCTCGGCGCGGCTAAGACGTTGTCGCCGCTGCTGGGCGTTCCGGTCAAGACGGTGCAGTCCAAGCTCACCCAGCCCGGCCGGTTCGTCTACTTGGCCCGCAAGGTCGACGACGCTGTGGCCACCAAGATCAAGGCCGCCAAGCTCGCAGGCATTTCATCGCTGAAAGAGTCGGCGAGGCTTCGCCCGTCGGCCGAACTCGCCACGCCGATCCTGGGCAACGTGGGCCTCGACAACGAAGGCCTCGGCGGCATCGAGCACCAGTACGAGTCCTCGCTTAAGGGCAAGCCCGGATCTATCCAGGTCGACGCCGACAGCAAGCTTCGCCGCATTGCGACCGGTGAGGCGATCATCAACCCGAGCGTCGCGGGAAATGACCTTGTACTCACCATCGACCGCGGCCTGCAGTACGAAGCCGAACGCATGCTGCGTGAACAAATCGTCGCCACCAACGCCAAGGGCGGGATTGCGCTCGTGATGGACACCAACACCGGTGACATTCTCGCGATGGCGAACCTCAACTCTTCGGGCCCCGGCGGCTCAGTGGTGCAGGCCGATCGCAACACCGCAATAACCGACGTGTACGAGCCCGGGTCGGTCAACAAGCTGATCACCATTGCTGGCGCCATCGAAGACGGCGCCGTCACGGTAAATGACCGCTTCGCCGTGCCTGATCGCCTCAAGCTCGGCAACCACGTGTTCACGGACCACGATCCCCACGCCACCAAGAGCATGAGCCCGACCGACATCATGCGCGAGTCCTCCAACATCGGCTCGATCATGATCGCCCAGAGGCTTGGCAAGGATCGCCTCGCTGACTACCTCACGAACTTCGGTTTTGGGGTGAAGCCGGGCCTCGGCTTCCCGGGGGAGTCCGCAGGCATTTTGCGACCGGTTTCGAAGTGGTATTCCACCGACATGGGATCGATCCCGATCGGCCAGGGTGTGTCGGTGAGCGCGCTGCAGATGCTCGCGGCCTACAACGCGGTGGCCAACGGCGGGCGCTACGTCGCCCCGCGCCTCGTGAAGGCAACGATCGACGGCAACGGCGTGTCGCACCCGCTCGATCAAGCGCCGTCGCGGCGCACTGTGTCGAACGAGACCGCCAAATCAGTTACCGCGATGCTCGAAGAAGTCGTGAAGTCCGGTACCGGTACGCTCGCCCAGATCCCGGGCTACCGCGTCGCCGGGAAAACCGGCACCGCACGCAAGCCTGCGCCCGGTGGTACGGGTTACCTCGACGGCAAGTACATGTCGAGCTTCGCCGGCTTCGCTCCGGCGGACCGGCCTGAGATCGCTGCGCTCGTCATGCTCGACGAGCCGACCCCCATCTTCGGCGGCCTCGTGGCCGCCCCTGTGTTCTCCGAACTGGCCCGCACGGTTCTGCGTGAGCTACGTATCCCGCCCTCACGCGATGCAATGGCTACCAAGCCCGCCGAGCCTGCGATCGGGGCGTTGGTGGTCAAGGGCGACGGCGACGCGCCGGCATCATCGACCACCACGTCGAGCACTGTGACGCCGTCGTGCTGCTCCAGGAGATAGTCGCCGGCCTCGAAGTCAACGCCGTCGTAGGCGACGGCGATCCCGAGGTCACTTCCGTTACCCACGACTCGCGCCGCGTTGGTCCCGGCGCGCTCTATTGCTGTCTACCGGGCTCGACCGTCGACGGGCACGACTTTGCCGCTGCTGCGGTTTCCCAGGGTGCAGTCGCAGTGCTGTGCGAACGGACCCTTGATGTGGCGGTGCCCCAGATAGTCGTGCCAAGCGCGCGACGAGCGATGGCGGTGGCTGCGGCGAATGCGTATGGCCGCCCGGCCGAATCGCTCCGCATGGTGGGTGTGACCGGCACCAATGGCAAGACCACCACCGTCGCGATGGTGCAAGCGATGCTTGACGCGAACGGTATGCGCACCGCAACGCTCGGCACCCTCGCAGCCCGGCTTCCGGGTGCACCGCCCACCACGCCCGATTCGTCTGACCTCCAGGCCTTGCTCGCGGGCTTTCGGGATGCGGCGTTTGTGGCGGTAGCGATGGAGGTCTCGAGCGAAGGCCTTGAGGCTGCACGCGTTGACGCCATCACCTACGACGTGGCCGCGTTTACCAACCTCAGCCCCGATCACCTGAACGTGCACGGCACTATGGAGAACTACTTCGCGGCCAAGGCGCAGCTGTTCACGCCCGAACGCTGCCGCGCCGCGGTGATCTGCATCGATACCGACTGGGGCTCGCGCTTGGCCGGGATCGCAACCGATGTGGGTGTGGCGGTCACGCGCTGCTCGGTGCGCGACGCTGTCATCGAATACGTCGAAGGTCCGCACAGTGCGGTGCGTTGGCACGGCGCGCGCGGCACCGTGCACCTTGCGGGCGAGCACAACCTCGCCAATGCGGTGGTTGCTGCGAACATCGGTGAGGTGCTGGGCCTCACTCCCGATCAGGCGCTGGCGGGCCTCGGTTCGCTCACTTCGCTCGACGGGCGCTTCGAGTACGTCGAGGTGGGCCAACCCTTCGCAGTAGTGGTCGACTACGCGCACACGCCCGACGGCGTAGCCGTCGCGTTGCGTGCCGCGCGACGCGCCGCGAGCCCGGACGGACGGGTCACCATCGTGGTTGGCGCGGGCGGTGACCGGGATCCATCGAAGCGCCCGCAGATGGCCGCGATCGCCGAAGATCTGGCTGATCGCGTGGTGCTGACCTCGGATAACCCAAGAAGTGAGGACCCGCGTGCGATTCTGGAGGAGATGCAAAAGGGCCTCCGCGACCCGGGCCGGGTCGTTCTCGAAACCGATCGGGCGCGTGCGATCGCGCTCGCGCTCGACGGGGCTGAACCGGGCGACCTCGTTCTGATCGCAGGAAAGGGTCATGAGACGACCCAGACCATTGGTGATCAGGTCCTTCCCTTCGACGACCGCGAGGTCGCACGGCACGCGCTGCGCGTACGGGGATACGGCCGCTAGTGGTCGCCCTTCTCATCGCGGGCGCCGTGTCGCTGGCCGTGCCGCTGTTCGGCATGCCGCTGCTGATCAAGTTCCTCGTTGCGCGCGGCGTCGGCCAGTCCATCCAAGAAGAGGTAGGTCAGCACGAACACAAGCAGGGCACGCCGACGATGGGTGGCGTGATGATCGTGTTTGGCGCAGCGGTCGGTTACGTCGCCGCGCATGTGCGGGCCGGAACGATCTTCACCAAGGGTGGGCTCTTGGCCATCGGCGTCATTGTCGGCGCGGGATTCGTCGGGTTCCTCGACGACTTCATCTCGGTACGGAGCCAGCGAAACCTCGGCCTGCGGGCAAGAACCAAGATGATCGGGCTTCTGCTGGTCGCCATCGTCTTCGCGGTGCTGGCTATTCGGCTTGCCGATGTGCACACCACACTGTCGTTCACCAGCTTCTCGCAGCCCGGTTGGGACCTCGGGCGCCTCGGTTGGATCGCACTCGCGGTGCTCATGATTGCGGGCACGACAAACGGCGTGAATCTGGCCGACGGGCTCGACGGACTCGCGGCCGGATCGGCGGCGATCTGCTTCTCAGCGTTTGTCGTGATCGGCTTCTGGGAGTTCCGCCACGTCGAGTACTACCACGTGACTCAAGCGCTCGATCTGTCGCTCGTTGCCGCCGCGATGATGGGCGCGTGCACGGGATTCCTGTGGTGGAACGCGGCCCCCGCCAAGATCATCATGGGCGACGTTGGCGCCCTGGGCATCGGGGCCGGACTCGCTGCACTCGCGCTCATGACCAGCACGCAACTCTTGCTGCCCCTCATCGGCGCCCTGTACGTGGTCGAGAGCCTGTCGGTGATCCTGCAGGTTGCGGTGTTCAAGGCCACGAAGAAGCGCGTCTTCCGCATGGCGCCGATTCACCACCACTTTGAGCTGGGGGACTGGGCCGAAACCGCGATCACCATTCGGTTCTGGATCGGTGTGGCGATGACCACCGCGCTCGCTCTTGGTCTGTTTTACGCGACCTTCATAACCAACGGCGGTATCGACTGATGAACTACCTCGTCGCCGGCGCCGGCCGTACCGGGCAGTCCGTGATCCGCATGGCGGCGCGCGACGGTGCGCAGGTCGCGTTGTTCGACGACAACCCCGAAGTGGTTGCCCGCGTGGCTGGTGAGTTCGGTCTCGATCGCTTCGGGGCAACTCGCGCATTTCTTGCTGCCGCACTCACAGACGTCGATGAGGTGGTCGTGAGCCCGGGGTTCCCGCTCGCGCACCCCCTGCGCGCGCTCGCCGAGGAGCGCGGCCTGCGCCCCATCGGCGACGTCGAGCTTGCGTCGCGTCGCACGGCGACACCGCTGATTGCGGTGACCGGCACCAACGGCAAGTCCACCGTGACCAAGCTCATCGCCGAGATGATCACGGCGGGTGGCCACGTCGCTGTGGAGACGGGCAACATCGGCTACCCAATCCTTGACGCCCTCGAGGATCACCCCGCCGAGTACTACGTCGTGGAGGTCTCGAGCTTTCAGCTCGCCGACACGTCCGCCTTTCACCCCCTCGTCGCGGTGTGGACCAACCTGTCGCCGGACCACCTCGATTGGCACCCGAGCATCGAGCACTACGTCGGCTCCAAGCTCCAGATCCTCGCCAACCAGACCGAGGCTGATGTCGCGGTACTCAACGCCGAAGACGAAATCGTGGCGCAAGCAAGCGGGTTCACCGCAGCGAGGATCGTTAGCTTCGGCATTGATGCGGGCGACGCCCGCGTGCGCGACGGCCACCTCGTGGGGCCCGCCGGCGAAGACCTCGGCGCGGTCGCAGCCATGGCTCGGCCCTTCCCGCACGAGCTGGCCAACGGTCTCGCCGCTGCGTGTGCTGCGCTCGCTGTGGGCGCCGCTCCTGACGCGTGCGGGCAGGTCCTACGCAATTTTGCGGGCCTCCCTCATCGGATCCAGCTGGTCGGCCACATTGGTGGGGTGCCGTACTTCGACGACTCCAAGGCCACGACGCCCGCGTCGGTGGTGACGGCGCTGCACTCGTTCGCTTCGGCGGTGCTGATCGCCGGTGGCAAGAACAAGGGTTTGGACCTATCTGTACTTGCCGACGCGAGCGACCACGTGCGCGCGGTGGTGACCATCGGCGCGGCCGCAGAAGAGGTCGCGGCCGTGTTCGAAGGGCGCCGCCCGGTAGTGCGGGCAACGTCGATGGACGACGCGGTCTGGCACGCCGCCGATCTAGCGCAGACGGGCGACGCCGTTGTGCTGTCGCCTGCGTGCACCTCGTGGGACGCCTATCGCGACTACGCCGAGCGCGGCGACGATTTCGCCCGCGCCGTGAAGGAACTGGCGGCCACGCGGTGAAGACTGAACGCGACCTCAAGCACAAGACGCCGAAGCCCAAGGCGTCCAAGCCCAAGACATCGAAGCTCAAGACATCGAAGCTCAAGACATCGAAGCTCAAACTGCTTCGCGTAAAGACGACCGCGACCAAAGAGGGGCGCACCGAGAGCGACCCGGGCCGGCCGCTGCTCATCGTGATCGGCGCCCTGTGCATCGTCGGACTCGTGATGGTGTTGTCTGCGTCGTCGGTTGACGCCCTACACACCTACGGGCGGCCATGGCACTTCTTCACGCGTCAGGCGATATCGGTGCTACTCGGTGTCGTCGCGTTGTTCTTTACGTCGCGCATCGATTACCACGTGTGGCGAAAGTTTGCGGTGCCCATGATCGTGGGCGTGGCGGGTCTGCTCTTTCTCGTATTGATCCCCGGTGTTGGCCAAACCGCGTACGGTGCGCGCCGCTGGCTTGGAGCCGGGCCGCTGCAGTTCCAGCCCTCAGAGCTGGCCAAGCTCGCGCTCATCGTCTTCGCGGCTGATCTCCTAGCGCGGCACCCACCATCGCGCGAAGGGCCCGCGGCTGTGTACGTCGTCGGCGGGGTTACTGGTGCGATTATGGTGCTCGTCCTCGCGCAGCCCGACATGGGCACCGCGATGGTGACGGGCGGCACGATCGTCGCCGTGCTGGTCCTGGGCGGCATTCCGTGGAATCTTTTGGGCACCGGTCTCGCCGCTACGGCCGCGTTCGGTTCGCTGGTGGCGATCGTCGAGCCCTACCGGCTCGAGCGACTCAAGTCGTTCACCGATCCATTCGGTTCGGCCTCGGGCAGTGGGTACCAGGTTGTGCAGTCGCTGGTGGGCCTCGGCTCGGGCGGCGTGCGCGGCGTCGGCCTCGGCGCGAGCCGAGCGAAGTGGGGCTTCCTGCCCAACGCCCACACCGACTTCATCTTCGCCATCATCGGCGAGGAACTCGGCCTCGTCGGTGGCCTTGGAGTAGTTGGCTTGTTCGTTGCGCTCGGCGTCTACGGCATCCGGGCTGCGAGCAAAGCGCCCGATACCTTCGGCGCACTCGTTGCCGGTGGGATCACCGCGTGGCTGGTTGGTCAGGGTGCGTTGAACATGGCCACGGTGGTGGGCGCCCTGCCCGTTACCGGTGTGCCGCTGCCCTTCGTGTCCGTGGGCGGTACGTCGACGATGTTCGGCATGGCCGCGGCAGGCATCGTGATCAACATCGCTCGCCAAGGCCGCCCCGGTCGTTGATCGATCTCGGAGTACTGCAGCGCGTTCACGTCCTCGGCGTCGGTGGCGCCGGCATGTCGGCCATTGCCGTTGTCCTCAAGGCGATGGGTCACACGGTCAGTGGGTCGGACCAGCGCGACAGTGCCGTGCTTGAGCGCATCGCAGCAGCCGGCGTCGTGACCAAGGTTGGCCACGACGCGGCTGAGGTCGCAGGCGCCGACGTTGTTGCGATCAGCACGGCGATTCGGGAGGACAACCCTGCGCTGAGCGCAGCGCGCGCGGCGGCCATACCGGTGTTGCGCCGTGCTGAGGTGCTCGCGGCGATCTGTGCGCAACGCAAGACCGCGGCCGTGGCGGGCACCCACGGCAAGACCACCACGTCGTCGATGCTGTCGCTGATCCTCGTCGAGGCCGGCTGGCAGCCGTCGTTCATCATCGGCGGCGAGGTCAACGAGATCGGTGGCGGCGCCGCGTGGGGGAGCGGCGACTGGTTCGTGGTCGAAGCCGACGAGAGCGACGGCACCTTCCTCGAGCTACCGCGCAAGGCCGCGATCATCACCAACGTCGCACCCGACCATCTCGAGCACTACGGGGGCTACGACCATCTACGCGACGCGTTCGCCCGCTTCGCACGCGAGACCGACGGTCCTGTGGTTGTGGGCGACGCACCGGATCTCGCCGAACTGACCGAAGGCGCCACAAACATCGTGACGGTCGGGCTCGACCACGCCAGCCGTTACATGATCGACGACATCGTGCGGGAGCGCGCCATGGTTCGCTTCACGCTGCGCCGCGGATCCCGGGAGGTCGGCGCGTTCCACGTGCCCACGGCGGGCTTACACAACGCGCGCAACGCCGCTGTCGCGGCTGCGATGGCCCTCGAACTCGGCGTGCCCGTTGACGCCGCCCAGACCGCCCTCGGCCGGTTCGCGGGCGTGGCCCGTCGCTTCCAGTTCCGCGGTGCGCAGCGCGGGGTGGACTACGTCGAGGACTACGCCCACCTCCCCGAAGAGGTCGAGGCTGCCATCGCGGCCGCGCGCGACGGCGGATGGGACCGGGTCGTGGTCGTGTTCCAGCCCCACCGTTACTCGCGTACCGAGCAACTCGCTCCAGACTTCGCCCACGCGTTCGACGGCGCCGATCATGTGATCGTGACCGACATCTACGGGGCCGGCGAAGCGCCGCGGCCGGGGGTGACGGGCCAGTTGGTGGTCGACGCCGTGCGCGCTGCGCGTCCTGAGCTTGGGCTGACGTGGCTGCCTGGACGCTCCGATCTCGCCGCCCACCTCGCGGGAACGATGCGCCCCGGCGAGTTGTGCCTCGTGCTTTCGGCCGGCGACCTCACCTCGCTGCCCGACGAGGTCGCCGCGATCCCATGACCTCGACCGCGGTGGACGCTGCCGCCCACCTGCTTGGGGCACTGGCAGAACGCGACGCACCACTGGGGGCTCGCACCACGTATCGGGTTGGCGGCGCCGCCGCCATCCTCGTGACAGCCCGGTCAGAGGCGGATCTGCGCCGCGTCCGCACGGCCGTGATGGAAACAAACCTCGATGTGCTCGTCGTCGGCCTGGGATCCAACATGTTGGTCGCCGATGCGGGGTTCCACGGCGTGGCCGTGGCGCTCGACGGCGAGTTCACCGAGCTCGCTTTCGGTGACGCCGCGGTTACGGCCGGCGCCGCCGTGGCGTTACCGACGATGGCGCGACGAGCTGCTGCGGCGGGTGTCGGCGGGCTCGAGTGGGCCGTTGGCATCCCGGGGTCGGTGGGCGGAGCGGTACGCATGAACGCCGGTGGCCACGGTAACGACGTCGCGTCGTGCCTGCGCTCGTGGCGCTTTCTCGATCTACGGAGCGGCGTCGGCGGTGAACGAACCGTGGAGGACCTCGCGCCGAGCTATCGCCGCACCTCGATCGCCACGACCAACGTGGTCACCCAGGCCACCTTTGGTGGGGTTGCGGTTAACCCTGCGCACGCGGAGGCGCGTATCACCGAGATCGTTCGGTGGCGACGCGAGAACCAGCCGGGAGGCCAGAACGCCGGGTCCGTGTTCACGAATCCCGAAGGCGACAGCGCCGGGCGTCTCATCGACGCGGCCGGGCTCAAGGGCCTCCGCATCGGTTCGGCCGAGGTATCGCCCAAGCACGCCAATTTCATTCAGGCCGACCTGGGTGGCTCGGCCGACGACGTTCGCGCGGTGATCACCGAGGTGCAACGTCGCGTCCTCGATGCCACGGGCGTCGAACTGCGCACTGAAGTGCGGATGATCGGATTCGGATCGTGACGCCCAAGGAGCGTCAAGCGAAGAAAAGGGCCGCGATCGACCCGCGCATGGCCAAGCGTCGTGAAGCGGTCGCGGAAGAAAACACCAAACGACGCTTCCGGTCGCTGCTGATCGTCGTCGGCATCGTCCTAAGCGTGTTCGCGCTCGTGGGACTGTTCCGGTCGCCGCTGCTCGACGTGGACCGCGTCGAGGTAAAGGGCGCCAAGCACACCACGGTCGTGTCGATCCTCAACGCCACCGGCGTGGCCACGCAGGGCCACCCGATGATCGCGGTGGACCGGTTCGCGCTCGCGGCCAAGGTCGCGCGCCTCCCGTGGGTAGCGACCGCGCAGGTCGATCGGAGGTGGCCCAACACGCTGCGGATCCAGATCACCGAACGCGTCCCGATCGGCGCGATCGGCGCGCCGGGCGGCGTCGCCCTGCTCGACGGCACCGGACGGATCCTCGGAATAGTCGCCGCGCAGCCGGCGAGGACCGTGGCCATCGTGGCGCAGGACAAGGTCGGTAACCCGGGCGAGACGGTCGGGCGCGGGCTGCGCGACGCGCTCGCGGTGTTGCACGCGCTCAGCGCTCCGCTGGCGCAGCAGGCCGAGACGATTCACCGGCTCCCCGGCAAGATCGCCACCTACGACGTGACGTTGAAGGGGGGAGTGACAATCCGCTTCGGCGAGGCCAGCCAGCTCGCCCGGAAAATGACCGCCGCCGAGGCCGTGTTCGCGGTGGAGCACGCCGCTGGGACGATTATCGACGTGCGCGTGGCCCGATCTCCAGCCGTCACTCATAGCGTTACCCCTACCGAATCTTGACCTCAGGGTTAAGTGTCGCTATTGTCTCGACCGCCACGAGAGCTTGACATAACACTGACCTTGAGGTTGAGGTTGAAGGTTGGCTGCAGCCTGGCCTGGGGTTCTCTCGGCAATTTCCCCGAAAATCGCAGGAGGAACCCGGACACATGCCCGGCGCAACCCAGAATTACATCGCCGTTATCAAGGTCGTCGGAATCGGCGGTGGTGGCGTCAATGCCGTCAACCGCATGATCGACGCGGGCTTGAAAGGCGTTGAGTTCATCGCAATCAACACCGATGCCCAGGCGCTGCTCATGAGCGACGCCGACGTCAAGCTCGACATCGGTCGTCAGCTCACCCGCGGCCTCGGTGCCGGCTCGGATCCTGAGATCGGTCGTCAGGCCGCCGAAGAGCATCGTGACGAAATCGAAGAAATGCTCAAGGGCGCCGACATGGTGTTCATCACGGCCGGCAAAGGCGGCGGCACCGGTACCGGTGGCGCGCCCGTCGTGGGCGAGATCGCCAAGCAAATTGGCGCGCTCACCATCGGCGTCGTGACCCGGCCTTTCGGCTTCGAAGGCCGCCAGCGCGCGGTCCGGGCCGAGACCGGCATTCAACGCTTGCGCGAAAAGGTCGACACGCTGATCACGATCCCGAACGACCGTCTGCTCACGGTCTCGAACGACAAGACCTCGATGGTCAACGCGTTCAAGGTGGCCGACGAAGTGCTGCTCCAGGGTGTGCAGGGCATCACCGATCTCATCACCACGCCGGGTCTGATCAACACCGACTTTGCCGACGTGAAGGCAGTCATGAGCAACGCCGGCACCGCGATCATGGGTATCGGCACCGCATCGGGCGACGATCGCGCAACGGTTGCGGCCCGCGCTGCGATCACGAGCCCGCTGCTTGAGGCGTCGATCGAAGGTGCCCGTGGCGTCCTGCTCAACATCAAGGGCGGCAGCGACCTCGGCCTGTTCGAGGTCCAGTCCGCAGCCGGCATCGTGCACGAGCACGCTCACCCCGACGCCAACATCATCTTCGGCACCGTGGTCGACGACTCGATGGGTGACGAGGTGCAGGTCACTGTTATCGCGGCAGGCTTTGAACGCTGGGACGAGAAGGGCAGTGGCGGTAACCGCCCGGCCGGCGCCAACCGCGGCGGCCTCGGACTCTCTGCGGGAGACGAATTCGATGATGAAGACGGCGACGACGAGTTCGACGTCCCGAGCTTCCTTAAGTAACGGGTTGCGGTCGTTGCGGCTCGGCTCGGCCGAGGTCCGCTTCACCGACAGCACTGACGGCGACTTCCGGCCGTCGGCTTCCTCCACCAACGAGGAGCTGACGGCCCGCCACAGTCTCGTCAGAAGCCGCGTCACCGCCGACTTCCCTTGGACCTGGCTCCGGCAGGTCCACGGCGTGGACGTGGTTGTTGTTGCTGTTCCCGGCGCGTACGCGGGGACGTCCGCCGACGCGGCCGTAGCCGTGGTGAAGGGCGCGCCCGTGGCGGTTGTTACCGCTGACTGCGCGCCCGTGGTGCTCGTGGACGACGCCGGCACGTCAGTGGCGGTGGCCCACGCCGGTTGGCGTGGGCTCTACGACGGCGTGCTCAACACGACCATCGACGCGATGCACGACGCGGGCGCAGGCTCGATCACTGCAGCCCTCGGGCCCTGCATTCACGCGGAGTGCTACGAGTTCTCCGAAGCCGACCTTGCGCCGATGGTCGAGCGCTTCGGACCCGAGGTGCGCTCCACCACCAAGGCCGGCACGCCCGCGCTCGACATGGTCGCGGCCGTTCGGTCGGCGCTAAGCCAGCGCGGCGTGGACCTGGTCGAGGTCGTCGACGCGTGCACGTCGTGCACTCCCGGATACTGGTCGCACCGCGCGCGCCAGGACGAGCAACGGCAGGCGACGGTGGCATGGCTGTCGTGACCGATGCGCGTGAGGACACCTTGATCGACACCGTCCGCCACAACCTGACGGTCTTACATGAACGCATCGCGCGCGCCGGGGGTAACCCCGACGCCGTGACGATCGTGGCCGTGACCAAAGAACAGCCGGTCGAGGTAATCGAGGCCGCTCTTGCTGGTGGCGTGATCGACCTCGGTGAAAATCGGGCTGAGTCACTCGCCGAACGGGCGCCGCTCGCGCCGTCCGCTCGCTGGCATTTGCTCGGCCAGGTGCAGCGTCGCAAGGTCGCGGCCGTCGCCCCGCACGTGGCGCTCTGGCAGTCCGTAGAACGCGCCGAGGTAGGGGTGGCAATCGCTCGTCACGCGCCGGGCGCTGAGGTGCTCGTGCAAGTGAACCTGACCGATGACCCAAATCGCGGCGGCACGACCTTCCCAAACGTTGCGCCGCTCGTCGCCGATCTCACCGCCGAGGGCCTGCAAGTGCGCGGTCTCATGGCGGTCGGGCCGCTTGGTGGAGCAGAGGCCGCACGGCCTGGCTTCACCCAACTTGTGCGCACCGCTGACCAACTCGGTCTTGCGGTGCGATCCATCGGCATGTCCGATGACATAGAAATCGCAATCGCGTGTGGTTCGACCATGGTGCGCGTGGGCTCAGCGTTGTTTGGCCCACGTCCCCATGTTTCTGACCCGCGCCCTTTACACTGAAATTTCTCCAGGAGGACCAGATGGGCCGCTTCCAAAAAGCGATGTCGTTTCTCGGGTTGGCCGACGACGACTACGACGATTTCGAGCCGTATGACGAGCCGATCCCAAGTGGACCGGTTCGCGTTGGCCGTACGGCTGACCCCGAGCCCGCGGGCGTCGGTTCGATCCGCGCTCTGGGCCCGCGTGAAGACGCGGTAACGCCGCTGCCCCAGGGCATGATTCCGCGTCCCGTGGTGCGTCCGGTGTCAGCCCCCAAGGGCTCGAACAAGGTGCACGTCGTGATGGTCAATGACTTCAAGGACGCCGAGGAGATAGGCACCCACGCCAAGGACCTCGATTTCGTGATCGTCAACCTGCAGGCCGTTCCACCGGAACTGGCCCGTCGACTCATCGACTTCATGTCGGGCCTGTCGTTCGCGCTCGGCGGAAAGATGGAGAAGACGGCCGCGAAGGTCTTCTTGCTTCGTCCGACGGACTCCGAAATGCCCGAAGACGAAAAGGCGCGCCTCGCCGAGCGCGGCCTTTACAACTAGCGACCCCGTTAGTTTTTCATCGTGATTCTTGCGCGCCTCATAAACCTTTATGTGCTGGTGATCTTTGCCCGCATCCTCCTCAGCTGGTTCCCGATTTCTCGCGGCGGTGCGATGGAGACGATCTATAACGCCATTTACGCGGTGACTGAGCCGGTGCTTGGTCCCGTGCGGCGGGTCCTGCCGCCCATGGGTGGGTTCGATCTTTCGCCGATCGTTGTGACGATCGGGCTCCAGGTGCTCAGCTCAGCGATCCTTCGGGGGTAACGTCGGGTCCCTGATGGACCTGACGCCGGAAACCCTCCGCTCAGCAACGTTTCGCGACAAGCTCCGCGGCTACCACCCCGACGACGTCGACGAGTTTCTCGAGTCGGTCGCGCGCGGGCTCGAGGTGCTCTTGGCGCGCCTGCGCGACGCGACGGAGCGGGCGCGGTCGAGTCAGCCTGCGACCCCACAGGTCAACACCGACGAAGCCGTCCGGACCCTTTCGCTCGCACAACGCACCGCTGATCTCGCCGTACGCGAAGCCAAGCTCGAAGCGGAGCGCCTTGTGAAGGCCGCTGAGGACCGTGCGCACCACATTGTCGGCACGGCCGAGAGCAACGCCGTACACATCGCAGAAGAGGCCCAGACCGAGCTACGGGCTGACCTTGAGAGACTCCAGGCTGCCCGTGACCAACTCTTCGGTGAAGTCAGCACCCTCGGCGCCTGGCTTGAAGGCGAGCGTGGCCGCATCCGGCGTGCGTTGATCGACATGGCCGACCGCGTCGAACACGTAAAGGAGGCGAGCGACGCCCCGTCCCGCAAGTCGGTGAGTGTTCCCGCGACGCCCCGCCAGAAGATGAAGGAACGGCCCCGCGCCGCGGCGCCCCCAGTCACCGGTCGCGAACCAACTCCGTCGCGAGGCCAACCCCGTACGCCGCCGCCCGCCGCGCCTACGCCGCGTCAGCCCACGCCTCCCGGGGGCCAACCCGCCGTCCGCACCGAGCGCGCCGAGCGCGCCGAGCGCGCGCCCGGCCTGCCGCGGTTTGAGCCCGCGCCGATCGAGCCCCGGGTGTCAACTCGTGCGCCGGCGGAACAGAGCGCGCCGGTGGCGCCTGCTGCTCCTGAACACGACGATCCCGTGTTGCGTCACGCGCAGCGAGGAATGAGCCTCGACACGCCGCCCGCTGACCCGGATCTGCTCGATGACGATCCGTACTTTGCCGACCTTCGCCGAGCAATGAATGACAAAACTCCGCTCGGTCCGCGTGACGACGCGTGGGGTTCACACGATGCTGGGGTTTTGCCGCCGCAGACAGGAAGCAGCTCCTAAAGCTGGCCTTGTACTGACCGGCGGCTAGAGTCGTCGCCGTTTCGCGCCCAACCTCGGAGGTTGCTCTCGTGGTGCTTTTGGTCACAATCGGACTCGTCATCGTCAGTGCGTTGACGCTTGCTCTTGGCTTTATCCAAGACAACGTCGGCCTGATCTACGCGTCCATCGCCTGCAGCGTTGCGGCCGCGGTGATTTTGATCATCGCGGGTCGTAATAGCGGTGGCGTAAAGGTCACCACGGCGAGCGGTCCTGCGCCGCTCGATCTCGCTCCTGCGGCCTCGGATGGTTTTCCCATCGCGGACTACGACGAGCTGCTCGTCACCGAAGTCGTACCTCTCCTAGCCAGTCTTTCTGCGTCAGAACTGCAGACGGTTCGGTCTCGTGAGGAAGGCGGCAAGGCGCGTGCGAGCGTGCTGCGTCGAATCGACAGCGAGCTCGAGGGCCGTTCGACTCTTGCGATCGAAGACGAACTCGAGGACGACTTCGACGAGGCGACCGCAGCGATCCCGGCTGTCGCCGTGTCTGGTGCTGACGACGACGAGCCGTTCCCCATCGAGGACTACGACGACCTTCGTGCCAGC
Source organism: Acidimicrobiales bacterium (assembly GCA_046594835.1). Classification (GTDB taxonomy): domain Bacteria; phylum Actinomycetota; class Acidimicrobiia; order Acidimicrobiales; family JACCXE01; genus JACCXE01. Next base: position 27,372 of record JBKJQZ010000279.1, read on the forward strand.
GAGATCATGCCGTTGTTGCCCCAGCTCTACGCAGACGAGCTCGAACTCGTGGCCGAGCGCGAGCGTTCCGGCGCCGATCGCGCCGCCATCCTCGACAAGATCGACGATCTGCTCAATGCCCCGTTGCCCGGTGGGGAGACGACCGTGAAGAAGGCTGCGGCCAAGAAGGCGGCGGCGAAGAAGGCTGCGCCCGCCAAAAAGGCGGCTGTGGCGGCCAAGAAGGCTGCTCCGGCCAAGAAGGCCGCTGTACCCGCCAAGAAGGCTGCACCGGTCAAGCAGGCTGCCGCTCCGGCCAAGAAGGCCGCTGCACCCGCCAAGAAGGCAGCTCCGACCAAGAAGGCCGCTGCGCCGATCAAGAAGGCCGCTGCAACGAAGGCGCCGGCCAAGAAGGCCGCCGCCACCAAAAAAGCCCGCTAACGCCTCAGCACCTCTCGAACTGGTCGCAAGATCCGACGGATTCCGTCAGGTCTTGCGACCAGTTCGCGTTACGAGGTCTTTTCGAGGTGGAGTTCGGCGTCGCCGAGTTCCACTGAGAGGGCGAGGGTCTCGGCGGCAATACGTTCGCTGAAGCGCATGAGTTCGCGGTCGCTGGCGGGCAGCCACAGGTTGATGCGGTCCGTGATGGCGAGACCGGTTTCCTTACGCAGGTTGTTCACGTGGTGCACGAGGTCATTTACGCGGCCCTCGAGCGCCAACCCCTCGTCCACTGAGGTATCGAGGCCGACGGATACGCCGTCGGCCGACGCAATCGCCCAACCCTCGGCCTGTGCGGTCTCTACGAGCACCTCGTTGGGCTCGAGCTCATACGCGCCGACGCGGAAGCGGCCGCCGTCGAGTTGTTCGAACTCGCCGCTTTGTAGCGCGACCCGAATCGCCCCGAGCTCTTTGCCTAGGCGCGGCCCGAGGACGGGAAGGTTCGGCTTGACCCGCAGCTCTGAGGCTTCGATCACACCGAAGGTCACGGTCTTGACGTTCAGTTCGTCGGCGATCTCCTGGGCGTGGCGTTGCGCGCGCGGTGCACCGTCGACGATAAGACGCGACAAGGGCTGACGGTTGCGGATGCCGGCCTGCTTGCGGGCCCGGCGCGCGAGTTCGACCACGGTACGCATCGCTGCGACTTCTTCGAGCAGTTCGGTGTCGATCGCAGCGAGCGCGGGCCAGCCCGCGAGGAACACCGAGTCGGGTGCGTCGATGGCAACCCCGCTGACCAGGTTCTGCCACAAGTGCTCGGTCAGAAACGGCATGACCGGCGAGACAACCCGCAGCGCGTTAACCAACGCGAACCACAGCGTGCGCAACGCAGGGTCCTCGCCGTTCCAGAAGCGACGACGCGAGCGGCGCACGTACCAGTTCGACATGTCGTCGACGAAGTCGTCGAACACCCGCAGC
>JBKJQZ010000080.1:0-2735 GCA_046594835.1 Acidimicrobiales bacterium
CCAGAGACCACGTGGTGGGTCGGCGAACGCATCCCTTTCGTCATCAAGGCCTTCGTGGCCGGTGACCGCGGCATCGACGACGCCGCTGACTACCGCGCCTCGGCGATCATGATGGACGCGCCGTCGCCCGGATCGGGCGCGGTGTTCGACTGGCGCCTCGCCGACGGTGTACCCGACCGCAGTCGACTCATCGTCGCCGGCGGCCTAGACGCCGACAACGTCGCCGTTGCGATCGCGGCAACGCACCCGTGGGGTGTCGACGTGTCGACCGGTGTCGAATCCTCACCCGGCAAGAAGGACCCGCGCAAGGTCCGCCAGTTCATCGCCAACGCGCGCGCCGCCTTCGAGTCCGAAGGCCCCGGCGGGTTCGGCGGCAACGACGAACAGCCCTACGACTGGGCCGACGAGGGGTCCCCGTGACCAGTGAATCGATAATGGGGGAGCCCTCGGCTGACGGGCGCTTTGGCCAATTCGGTGGCCGCTACGTCCCCGAGTCGCTCATGCCCGCGTGCCTCGAGCTCGACAAAGCGTTCCGTGAAGCGTGGGTTGATCCCGCGTTCCTCGACGAGTACCGCTCTCTGTTGCGCGACTACGGCGGGCGACCCACGCCCGTAACCGAGTGCAAGCGCCTCTCCGCCGAACTCGGCGTGCGCGTGCTGCTCAAGCGCGAAGACCTCGCCCACACCGGCAGCCACAAGATCAACAACGTGATCGGCCAAGCGCTTCTCACGCGCCGCATGGGCAAGAAACGCATCGTCGCCGAGACAGGCGCGGGTCAGCACGGAGTTGCCAGCGCCACCGCGGCTGCGCTGTTCGGCCTGGAGTGCGTTGTGTACATGGGTGAGGTGGACGTCGAACGGCAAGCGCTCAACGTGTTCCGCATGGAGTTGCTCGGCGCCGAAGTGCGCCCCGTCAGCTCGGGTAGCCGCACGCTTAAAGACGCGATAAACGAAGCGATGCGCGACTGGGTCGCGAACGTCGAGTCGTCTCACTACTGCCTCGGCTCGGTAATGGGCCCGCACCCGTATCCGTGGATGGTGCGCGAGTTTCAGCGCATCGTGGGCGACGAGGCGCGCGAGCAGGTGCGCGCCTACCTCGGCACCGACCCCGATTACGTAGTCGCGTGCGTGGGCGGCGGGTCGAACGCGGCCGGTACCTTTGCGGGCTTTGTGGACACGACGAGCAAGCTCGTGGGTGTGGAACCCGCGGGCGGCGCGGCGATCGGCCACGGCGTACCTGGAGTCGTGCACGGCAGCCAGTCGATGCTGTTGCAAGACGAATTTGGCCAAGTCAAAGAAGCGCACTCGATCAGCGCGGGCCTGGACTATCCCGGCGTTGGACCCGAGCACGCCTATCTCGCGTCGATCGGTCGGGCCACCTACGTGCCCGCCGACGACGAGCAGGTACTCGACGCGCTCCAGTTGCTCGCCCGTACCGAAGGCATCATTCCGGCGCTCGAGTCCGCCCACGCAGTGGCGTGGGTTGCGGCCGCAGCGCGTAGTGGCGAGTTGCCCGCGGGAGCGACCGTGATGATCACGCTGTCGGGCCGCGGCGACAAAGACGCCGAAACCGTCTTCGGAATCCTCGGTGACCGGGTGAAGAAGTGAACCCGGCGCTCACGCCCACGCTGCGCGCGTCGCGCGACGCGGGGCGTCGTCTACTCGTGCCCTACATGACGGGCGGCCTCGGTGGCCCGAACTGGATCGAAGCGCTCATGGCGATGGCCGACGCCGGCGCCGATGCGATCGAGATCGGCATCCCGTTCTCCGATCCGGTGATGGACGGCCCGGTCATCCAGCAGGCATCGCAGCGAGCCATCGAGGCCGGCGTCAACATCAACATCATCTTCGACGAAGCCCGCGAACTCGACGTCGACATCCCGCTCGCGGTGATGTGTTACTACAACACGATCCACCACGCCGGCCACGAGCGCTTCGCGCATCTCTTGCGGGCAGCCGGAATCGTCGCTGCGATCGTGCCCGACCTCCCGCTCGAAGAGGCCGGACCGTGGTGCATCGCCGCCGACGCAGAGGGAATCGAGACGGTCATGCTCGCTGCTCCGACGGCACCCGATGCGCGTCTTCCGCGCATTGCTGCTCGCGCCCGCGGGTTCGTCTATTCGGTGGGTCTGCTCGGCGTGACGGGCGAGCGTTCGTCGCTGGCGGCGTCGGCCACGAATCTGGCGGCTCGGCTGAAGGCGATCACCGACGTACCGGTACTCGTCGGGGTCGGTGTCTCGAATGCCGCCCAGGCGCGTGAGGCGGTCCACGTCGCCGACGGCGTGATCCAGGGCGCCAGCGTGGTCAAGCGATTGATGGAACACGGACCCGATGCCGTCGGCGAATACGTTGCCGAGGTGCGCGAGGCCATCACGCTGTCGTGAGCGTGAACCCCGACTCGGCCGCCCTGGCGGAACAGCACTGCGATTTGTGCGAGGCGGCGCGAATGACGCAGTGGTACCTCGACGACGAGGTGTGCTGGATCGCCGAGTGCGAATTCTGCTCGGTGCCGATGGTGGTCTGGAAGGTGCACCACAACGCTCCACCGGACGATGTCAAGGCTGATCTCCATCGGAAGTTGTCGGCTGTGGTCGCCGAGCACTTCGAGTTCGAGTTCTACATCGACGACAACATGCGCAACATCCCCGCTCACTACCATGCCCACGCTCGGCGTCGCCGCCGAAGCCCCTTCGATCAATAGTTCCGCGAGCGTTTTCGTACCGCCAGCGGTACGAA
>JBKJQZ010000017.1:0-2647 GCA_046594835.1 Acidimicrobiales bacterium
CCACCGCGACTGGCAGCGGCTCTCGAGCACACACGGCGTCGATCTCTCGTCGCTGTCGCAAGACCCGGAGATGCTTCGCGCGTCGCGGATGATCATCATGATGGACCCGCCCGAGCACGACCGGTTGCGGGCGCTCGTGAGCCGGGTGTTCACGCCGCGTGCGGTGACCGCGCTTGAACCGATGGTGCGCGAGGTCATCGCGTCGTTCCTCGAACCGCTCGACGACGCCCAAGAGTTTGACGTCGTCGCGGATTTCTCGGCGCTGTTCCCGGTCGAGATCATTTCGCGCATGCTCGGGGTGCCCGAGGGTGAGCGTCAACAGATCAGGCACTGGCTCGACGTCGGGCTGCACCGTGAGCCGGGCCAGATGCACCCGACGCCGGAGGGCATGGACGCGATGTTGCAAATGGGCCTCTACTTCTACGAGTTGACGGCGGAGAAGCGGAAGCATCCGGGCGACGACATGCTCACGCGTTTGACCCAGGTCACCGTTGACCGCGGCGACGGGACAGAAACCGGCCTCGACGACGAGGAGATTGCGGGCTTCGCCGCGCTGCTCGGTGGGGCGGGCGCCGAGACGGTCACCAAGCTCATCGGCAACGCCGCGGTGCTCTTTGGCCGCCATCCCGATCAGTGGCAGCGCGTGGTCGACGATCCCGCGCTCGCCGGCCCCGCGGCCGAGGAGGTTCTTCGCATGCTGCCGCCGTCGCAGTATCAGGGCCGCTTTTCGGTCGCAGATGTGGAGTTCGAGGGCGGCACTATTCCGGCGGGCTTCCCGGTGCTCCTTCTCAGTGGCGCGGCCACCCGCGATCCGCGCGCATTCGACCGGCCCGACGACTTCGATATCGACCGTCCGCCCAGCGTGGCGATCGGGCTTGGTCACGGGGTGCACAGCTGTCTTGGCGCTGCGCTTGCGCGTATGGAGAGCCGCATTGCGATCGAGGAATTCGCGAAGCGGTGGTCGCGCCTCGATGTCGACGACGGCGGCCTGCGCCGCGTGCACATGTCGAATGTGGCGGGTTACTCGAACGTCCCGGTCCGCGCCGTCCGCTCGAGCGGATCGAGCAGCATTCGGAGTCAGCCGACGCGTTAGCGGCGTTGCGGGGAGCGCGCGCAGCGGAGACCCGGACTGATCTGCCACCATCTGCCGGATGCGTCGACTCGCCTGGCTGGCGCTTGCCGTCACCTTGCCGGTAACTGGGTGGATTTCGCCCCCGCACGCGCAAGGTGCCCCCTCGCGGGCGGCGCGGACGGCTCCGACAATCATGGCGGCGGGCGTTCCTGCCGCCGTTGGCGCCACCCATAACTACGACAAGATCTACGCCGAGCTCCAGCGCGGGGGCATGTATGTGTATTTCCCGTACACGGCGTTCGACGACACGGTGGGGCTTGGCCCCAACTACGAATTCACCGACTTTTACGGGCTCTATCCGCCCGGCAAGCAGGTCGTGTGCGATTCAAAAAATCGGGCGTTCACGCGTCTGGCCCCCCACGGCGTCCGCCTGCTGCTCTCGGGTGACGCCGTCTACAACCGGGGCAACATTCCGACTGGTCCAGTCACGGCCGACGATCCGTTGCAACGCTTGATCAACTGCGCGGGCCGGTCCAACATCGAAGGAGTTCTCATCTACGACGAGTCGGTGCGCAACGGCGTACCGGCTAGTGAGATGAAGGCCTTCCACGACCGGGTGAAGCGGGTCGACCCCACACTGCGGATCTTCAACATTCAGGCACCGCTTGTGCGGGCCGACAACACCGATGTGTTGCCGGCAAAGGCCGCCGCCTACTTCAAGGCAGTCAAGGACACGTTCCAGTACGCCGACGTCTCCGGCTTCGACGTCTATCCCCGTCCTGACCGGGTCATCGCGAACCTCGCCACTCCGTACTCCCGCGGCGCGGCGCCCGCCGACTACAGGGCGGCCATTGCGGACTACGCCAGGTGGACAGCGGCCAACACCACGAGCCAGACGTGGATGGTGTTGCAGGCCTTTACCCCTCAAATCGTCGCCCAGTTCCCCCAACTCGACGGCCCGAACCTCGACCCCAGTTACCGCGGTGTGCGGGCACCAAAGGCCGAGCCCTTTGGTGGCGGATACGACTTCGGCGCGGTCCCGGCCTTGTCCTCGCTCGGCGGCGCCCGCGGCAGCGGTGTACGGGGTCCGACCGAAGCCGAGCTGCGCGAGATGGCCCGGATCTCTGTCCAGCACGGTGTTTCCTACGTCGGCTTCTACGGCCAATCCTTCGTGGGGCCCGAGGACGTTCGTGGCTGGCGTCGAAGGACTGGCATGGGTAACAAGGCGTTGTGGGAATCGGTTCTAACCGTGAGCAAGGAAGCCGCGGCCGGCACCTACAACTAGTGCTCAACTAGATCGTGCTTAGGCCGGGCTGTCGCTGGCCCTTGAGAGCAACAAGATCGGCGTCGACGTACAACACGTCGTTCTCTTCGGCCCACTTGCTCGGGTACGACTGCTCGACGCGCGCGGCCTGGAAGCGCGCCGCAACGCCAGGCACGAACCGCGCCTGATCAGCGCGGGTGTAATACCAGAACGAGTTCGGGTTCCAGAACGACGTGTGGGTCGGGTCCTGGAACGCGCCGCGTCCGTCGGTTGAAGGGGTGTGTGTGATCAGCCAACCACCGGGCGCGAGC
>JBKJQZ010000046.1:0-5219 GCA_046594835.1 Acidimicrobiales bacterium
CCCCGCTCGATGCCGTCGAGGTGGACCCACACGCAGCCGCGGGCATCGCGTACACGAGCGGGGTTGCCTCCGAGAACGCGTCGCGCAGCGCAACCGCGTCGTCGAGGTAGATCGACGCGCCGGCGTCTTCGAGGATGTAGCGCTTCTCGGGCGGCGCCAGCGCCTTGTTGACGCCTACCCAAATCGCCCCAAGGCGCATCGTGGCGTGAAATGCGGCGACCACTTCGGTGTCATTGGGCAGGGTTGCGGCGACCCGTTCGCCCTTTTTGACCCCCATTGCGGCAAGTGCGCCCGTCGCCCGCGCACATAGCTCGTCGAGCTCGGCGTAGGTGAGGTGATCAGACCTGGTTACGAGCGCCTCACGGGTGGCCTCGCAGCCCAAAAACACCTCCGCAATCGGCTTAGACATATCGGGGAACCTACCAACTAACATTCGTGTCACCTTTTTGGTGGGGGATTGATGGACTTCGATTTAGGCGCAGACGCAGAGGCTCTTCGCACGCGTCTGCGCGCCCTTATCGCCGAACACATTCCCGAGGGCTACCTAGGCGCCTTCACCAGCGACCCCGCGGATCTCGACGTCGCCCAGCAGTTCTGCACGACCCTGGCCGACGAGGGCCTCCTCACGATCACGTGGCCCGCCGAGTTCGGTGGCGGCGGTGGCTCGCACTGGGCCCAGACCGTCGTGCGTGAAGAAATGTGGGCCCACCACGAGCCCCGCGGCGCGCAGTACATGGGTCTGAACTGGGTCGGGCCCGCGATTATGGGATTTGGGACCGACGAGCAGAAGCACCAGCACCTCACGGCTATTGCAGCGGGCGACGTGATCTGGTGCCAGGGCTTTAGCGAGCCCGACGCCGGCTCCGACCTCGCGTCACTCAAGACCCGTGCCACCGAAGACGGCGACGGCTACCGCATCAGCGGTCAGAAGATTTGGACCAGCTACGCCGGCATGGCGCAGTGGTGCATCCTCGCCGCCCGCGTGGGCGAAGGCCAGAAGCACGAAGGCATCACGATGTTCATCGTGAAGATGGACACGCCCGGCATCACCGTGCGCGCCATCAAGTCGATGCTCGGTCCGCACCACCTCAACGAAGTGTTCTTCGACGACGTGCGCGTCGGCCCCGACGCCGTGCTCGGTGGCGTGGGCCAAGGCTGGGCGGTGATCCGCAAGGCGCTCGCCCACGAACGCGTCGGCATCGCGCGGTACGCGCGCTGCGAACGGTTGCTGTCCGAGCTCGGTCGCGAGCTCGCGCCGGTGTGGTCGTCGCTGCCCACGTCGCTGCACGCGCAGTGGGCGCGTGCGTTGGTGCAGACGCGCGTGGCGCGTCTGCTCGCGTACCGCACCGTGCGCGCGCAGGAGACGGGCGAGACGCCCGACGTGTTGGCGAGCGCCGCGCGCATCGCGGTGACGCAGTGTGATCAGTCTGTGGCCGAGGTGTTGTTTCAGGCAATTGAAGACGAGTCGCTCGAGCGCGGCTTCACTGCACCGCTGCACGGCGCGATTGAAGACCACTGGCGCTACGCGCAGGCGGCCACCGTTGCGAGCGGCACCATCGAGGTGCAGCGGATGATCGTGTCACGCGACCTTCTCGGAGCGGCGGCCAAGGGATGAACCCCACGCTGTCTGACGATGCGATCGAGTTCGGCGCGACGGCCCGCAGGGCGTTCGAAGCGCTCGGTGGCGTCGAAGCCGCGCGTCACGCTGAAGAGGACGGCGCGGCCCGCGTCGCGCAGGTGCGCCCGGTGCTCGATGCCCTTGGCCTCGGCGACATCGACCCACGCGCAGATGCCGACACGCTCGGCGCTGCGGCCGCCCTGTGCGAGGAAGCCGGTCGCGTTGTGCTGCCGTATCCCGTCGTGGGCGCCCTGCTGTGTGATGCCGACGGCGTGCCCTTCGCCGTCGTGCCCGACGCCCGCGTCCGCGTCGATCACGGCGGCCTGTTCCCGCAGTGGCGCGTCGCGACGATCACTGGCGGCAACTGGGTCGAGCTCATTGCCGCCCAAGGCGCCACATCGACCCAGTTCGGGCGGTTGAGCCAGTTCGGGCGGTTGAGCCCGTTCATCGTGGACCTGACCACTGTTAGTACAAACGTTTCATCGAACAGTGGTAGCGACGCCTTGCTATGGCTCACGCTTACGAGCTGGCAGATCCTTGGTGCCGCCGATCGGGCCGTCGAACTTGCGGCGGATCACGTGAGCAACCGCATCCAGTTCGGCAAGCCGATCGCCTCGTTCCAGGCCGTGCAGTTCATGCTCGCCGACGCGGCGGTGGCCGTCGCCGGCCTGCGTGAGCTCGCGCTCTTCACCACGTGGCGGGTGGGCACGAGCCCCGCCGAGGCGAACCCCGACGTGCTCGCGCTTCGCATGCACGCACTCGACACCGCGCGCGCCGTCCTGCGTACGTGCCAGCAGCTCCATGGCGCAGCGGGCGTGTGCGACGAGTACGACATCTCGGTAATCACTCGACACATCCAGCCCGCACTGCGCCTGCCCTTCGGCGCCGAGCGCGCCGCAGCGGAACTCACGAGCGCTATCGCGGCCGACGGGTTCGTCGGCCTGTTCCCTCACGGCGGGGCGCACGCGTGAACCCCGACACCATCGGGGGCTTCCTGATCGACGCCGCCTCCCGCTTCGCCGATAACCAAGCGCTCGCGTTCGAGGGTGACCATTACACCTACGCGCAGCTGCTCGAGCAGGCGCAGGCCGTCGCCCAAGGCATCGAACCGGGCCAGCGCGTCGCCATCGTCATGCGCAACCGGCCCGAGGCCGTGTTCGCCATTTTTGGCGCAGCGCTCGCCGGCGCGGTCGCCGTCCCGCTCTCCACCTTCGCCGCGCCGCCCGAACTCGAGTTCATGATCAACGACTGCGGCGCCGACGTCGTCCTCACGAGTGCTTCTGTGCGGGATTTGCCTCGCTCAGTGGAGCAAACAACTCACAGTTCGACTTCTTTGACGGCCGTGGATCCTGACGACGACGGCGTCATCATCTACAGCTCGGGGACGACGAGTCGGGCCAAGGGCGTGGTGCACAGCCACAAAGCGCACCTCACAAGCTGGCGCAACCAGGCCGCCATTTTCGGCCGCGACGAAAAATCCCGGGTGTGGACCGCGTTTCCGCTTTTCTGGACCGCCGGCTTCGACGGGGCCATGGGCGCGACTCTCGCCGCAGGTGGTTGCCTCGTGCTGCAAGAAACCTTTGAGCCGGGTGCCGCGCTCAAGCTCCTCGAGACCGAGCGCGTCAACGAGCCGTACTGCCTCCCGCACCAAACCCAGGCCATGGCCGAGCACCCGGACTGGGCCACCACCGACCTCAGCGCCATGACCAAGGTCTTCGGCAAGTCCGCGTTCGCCCGCCACCCCAAGGTCGAGGGCGACACCGGCTGGCAGAACCCCACCGGCTACGGCATGAGCGAGACGTGCAGCTTCTTCGCCGCCCACGCGTACAACACGCCCCGCGCGACGATGAAGGAGTCCGTCGGCTCGATCATCGCGCCGAACGAACTTCGGATCGCGGACGACGGCGAACTCCTCGTCAAAGGCCCGACGCTCATGAAGCATTACGTGGGCAAGACACCCGCCGAGTGCTTCGACGAAGACGGGTTCTACGCGACCGGCGACATCGGCCACCTCAACGAGCACGGTCACCTCGTGTTCGAAGGCCGTACCACCGAGATGATCAAGACGGGCGGCGCCAACGTGTCGCCCGCTGAAATCGAAGTCGCCCTGCGCGCCTTCGAACCCGTGAAGGTGGCGCGCATCGTTGGCGTGCCCGACGAACGCCTCGGCGAACTCGTCGTCGCCTGCATCGAACTCAAATCACCGACGACCGAGCACGAGCTCGTCGAATTCCTCAAGGCCCGCGTGGCCTCCTACAAGGTTCCCAAGCGAGTGCTGTTCTTTGAGGACGGCGAAATCCCCATGACCGCAAGCAAAACCAAAGTGCGTGACGACGAACTCATCGCCTTGGTAATGGAGAAACTGTGAGTGACGAAACCAACACCGAAGAAGTCGATCTCGACGTATCCGACCTCGAACAGCACATGGGCGTGCCCATGGAGCCGGGTGAGCTGAAAGAACCCGTCGCCCTCAACGACATCCGCCGGTGGGTGCAGGCCATGCACTACCCGAACCCGCTGCACTACGACGAGCAGTGGGCGGCGGAGTCGCGCTTTGGCACGATCGTGGCGCCGCAGTCCTTCACCGTGGCGACCGACACGAGCCACGGTTGCTCGCCCGCGCAGGTCGGCAAGATCCCGAACTCGCACCTCATCTTCGGCGGGGACGACTGGTGGTTCTTCGGCCCGCGCATCTACCCCGGCGACCACCTCGTGTGTCACCGCATGCCGTATGACTACAAGGTCACCCAGACCGGCTTTGCGGGCCCGACGTGTTTCCAGCGCGGCGACACGATCTACATCAACCAAAAGGGTGAGCGCATCGCCCTGCAACGCAGCACCGCGATCCGCTACCAGGTGCGCGACGCCAAAGAGAAGAAGCTGTTCAAGGAGAACCTCGACCCGGAGTGGACCGACGAGGAACTCGCCAGCATCGAAGACCGCAAGCTCGCCTTCATCGATCAGATCCAAAAGCTGCGTCACGAGCCGCGTACGTGGGAGAGCGTGAACGTGGGCGACGCGCTGGCCGAGAACATCCTCGGCCCGCACAGCCTCGCCAGCTTCGCCACGGAGTGGCGTGCGTACCCCATGACCACGTGGGGTGCCACGGCCAAGGGTCCGACCACGGTGCGTGCCGAAGAACACGGCTACACGAAGGAAATGGCCGGTTTCGAGGGCGATAAGAAGATGGAGCGGGTCAACCCCGAGCTGACCGACGGCGCCTACTACGGCCCGTCGCGTGGGCACCTCCAGCCCCGCTGGGCCGCCCACGTGGGCATGCCGCGTGGCTACGGCTACGGCGCGTCTATGGGCGCGTGGATTATGGATTACGTCGCGGCGTGGGGCGGCGAGTGGGGCTTCGTAACCCACTCCACCGCGCAGTACCGCAACCCCGCGTTCACGGGCGACGCCACGTTCCTCACCGGGGAAGTCGTCGACAAGTTCACCGAGCGACGCCGCAAGCACAAGGTGCGCGTCCGCGTTGAGCTGCGCAACCAGCTCGACGCCGTGATGGCCAAGGCCGAAGTCGTCGTCGAGCTACCTCCCGAAGCAACCGTTTAACTGTTGGCGGTCACTGCGTCGCGCGTGAAGAAATACGGGG
>JBKJQZ010000094.1:0-3511 GCA_046594835.1 Acidimicrobiales bacterium
GCAGGCGCCGGGCGTGACCAGCTCCCTGCGGACCGCGGGGTCAGTCAGTGTGCTGCTGGGCGCGGCGCTCTGCCAGTCTGGCGGCGTACACGGCAGCCTCGGTGCGTCGCGCCATCCCGAGCTTTGCGAGCACGTTCGACACGTAGTTCTTCACTGTCTTCTCGGCGAGGAACAGGCGTTCACCGATCTGACGGTTCGTGAGGCCTTCGACGATCAGGTCGAGGATGTTGTGCTCTTGGGGCGTGAGCGATCCGAGTTCGTCGACGCTCTCGCGGTGGCGAAGCCGTTCGAGGACACGGGTTGTGACCGACGGGTCGAGCAGCGACTGGCCCTCGGCAACGCGGCGCACGCCGGCGACAAGGTCGGTGGGGTTGACTTGTTTCAGCACGTATCCGGCGGCGCCGGCCATGATCGAGGCGTACACCGCGTCATCGTCGGAGACCGAGGTCAGCATGATGCATGCGATCTCGGGGTGGCGGGAGCGCACCTCGCGACACACCTCGACTCCGTCGCCATCCGGGAGTCGCACGTCGAGTATCGCGACATGAGGCGATGTGGCGGGTATCCGGCCCGTCGCCTCCTCCGCGGTTCCCGCTTCTCCCACGATCTCGATGTCGAGTTCCGCGCTCAGGAGATCTCGAAGGCCCCGTCGCACGATCTCATGGTCGTCGAGAAGAAAGACCCGGATCGTCATGCCCAATTGTGTCGCAGTCGTCCACACTCCGCGTGTTCCGGGGTTTGGATTTATGGTCTACGACGTGACAAGCGTGGCGGGTCCCCGCGGAATGCGGCGGCTTCTCGACGCCGTGCTTACGATCGGCTCTGAACTCGACCTAGAAGCCATGTTGCGCCGCATCATCGAAGGCGCGGTCGACCTGTCCGATGCCACCTACGGCGCGCTGGGAGTTCTTGACGACTCCGGGACGCGGCTGTCGCAGTTCATAACGGTTGGCGTCGAAGACGCGACCCATCAAGCGATCGGCAACCTTCCCGAAGGCCACGGAATTCTTGGTGTCTTGATTGTCGACAAGACACCGCTGCGGCTTCCGAACCTCGCCGAGCACCCCGACAGCTACGGCTTCCCGCCCAATCACCCACCAATGACGTCGTTTCTCGGTGTTCCCATCAGGTTGCGTGACGAGGTGTTCGGCAACCTCTATCTGACGGACAAGAGGTCCAGCGAGGTCTTCACCGACGTCGACGAGGAATTGGTCGTCGGCTTCGCCGCGGCCGCCGGAGTGGCAATCGACAACGCTCGCCTGCAAGCGCGCGTGAAGGACATGGCGCTGCTCGACGACCGCGATCGGATCGCCCGCGACCTGCACGACTCGGTTATCCAGCGGTTGTTCGCGACAGGCATGTCGCTGCACGGTGCGCTCGGAATGGTCGCGGGCAACGCCGCCGCGACGGAGCGAATACAGGCGAGTATCGACGATCTTGACCTCACCATGAAGCAGATACGTATGACGATCTTCGGCCTCGAAGCAGGGGCGCGCGACGACGGCAGCCTCAGGTTGCAACTGCTCGGCGTGGCCCGCGATTGCGCGGGAGCGCTGGGATTCGAACCGCGGGTGCTCTTCGACGGTCCAGTCGACACGGGCGTTGACGCCGGCGTCGCCGTCGAGTTACTCGCGACCCTTCGGGAGGCGTTGACCAACGTCGCGCGTCACGCCAACGCGAGTCGCGTCGATGTCGAGGTCATCGTCGAACGCGAGGTAGTTCTCACGGTCGCCGACGACGGCATCGGCCCCGGCAGCCGTCGGCCCGGCGGGAAGGGTCTCGCGAATATGGAGGAGCGAGCCACAAGGCTTGGCGGCAGCTTCGACCTTCATCCAGGTGATCAGGCCGGCACCGTCTTGATGTGGCGCGTGCCGAAGGGCTAATCGGGTTCGGCGCGCCCTATTTGCCGATTAGCTCGCCGGCGGGTGCAGGAGCAGCACCGGGCATGGGCTGGCGTGCACCACGTGGTTGGCGACGCTGCCGGCCGCGAGCAAATCGGATCCCGAACGGGCATGCGTCGACATCGCGACGATCGCGCTGCGGTGATCCGACAGGTAGTCGACTATGCCGTGAGCCACGTCGTGGTGGTGCAACACCTCCCAACTCGCCGCGACATCAGAGGGCAGGCCGCGTGCCAACTCGGACACATGACCGGTTTCAACGATGTCCCGGTCGGGAACGCCCGCAGCGTGGGCCAGCGCCCGGGCTCCTGGCTCGACGACCTGTACGACTTGCAGCTTCGCGTCTATCTGCTCTGCAAGCGCGACCGCGTCGCGCAGGATCGCCGCCGACTGCCGAGAGCCGTCGACCGCGACGACGACTTCGGTGTAGGCGGAGATCCCGGACAGGTCGTGGGGTCCGATGACGAGAACCGGAGCGCCCAGTTCGCGCACCACCCGAGCCGACACGTCACCGAAGAGCGCTTGGCCCATGGCGCCGCGACCATGCGATGTCATGCATGCCAGCGCCGATCCCCGGGCGCGTAGTTCTGCGATCAGGCCTTCGGCCGGCGGCCCATAGGGAAGGACCTTCGTCTCGGTCGGTACTGGCAAGCCGACCGACGTCATACGTAGGTAGTCCTCGCGAGCGTGGACCTCCCACGGCGGGGCGACGCTCACGAGCGCGAGCGACGCGCCCCCTTGGGCGGCGAGAGTCACGGCTGGGTGGATGGCCATTTCTGGATGCCGGCTGCCGTCCAGCGCGACGATGACGGTTTCGAACAGCGCCTGCTTCTCTGAACTCATGCATCCCAGTATCGGAGCACCCGTGGCCCGTGGGAAGGGTCGAAGGTCCCACGATCGACTGGCCGGTTGTCTTTGCTCCCGTCCGCTAATGGGAGCGGCGCTAGTCCGAGGGCGGGCTCAGGCCAAGTCGTTCCGGACCACGGACAGGGAGGCGGCGAGCGCCGCGGCGGGTGTCTGCCGTGTGTCGACGGTCGTCGCCGACGGCCAGGGATCGGCTCGGTGCGCCATGGCATCGGCGATGTCGGGGTTGGCGTCAGACGGATCGCCGCCGCGTGCAGCCCGCGCCGTCATGCGCCGGGTCGCCTCGCCGGTGGGGAGTTCACAGCGAAGCTCGATCAGCTCGCTCGCCGTACCCTCAGCCACTTCGCGGGCCCGCTCCCGCCAGCAGTGGTCGGTGAACGAGGCGTCGAGGACGACCGACTCGCCCAACCCGAGGGCGGTGCGAGCCCGGTCGAGGAGCCCGTCGTAGGTGCGGGCCGTGTTCTCGGCGCTGTAGATGCCCTCGCCGTAGGCGGCCGCGGAGCGCTCTCCTGCATGCAGACCAGCCAGCTGCTTGCGGAGTTCGTCGGAACGGAACACCACGAAGCCGGACTCGTCGGCCAGGCGCGCGGCGAGCGTCGACTTGCCGGTGCCGGGCAGCCCTCCAACCAACACGAGGCGGACCTGGGCCTGCTCGAGGTGGCGACGACACATGTCGAGCAGTTGGCGGGCCGATTCCGCCATGGGTGCGTCGCCCTGCTCCGCTCGCACGCAGCTGACCTTCGTCC
>JBKJQZ010000166.1:0-4668 GCA_046594835.1 Acidimicrobiales bacterium
TGGTGAGCGTGGTGCGTCGCGCCATCAAGCAGGGGCTGAAGGTCAAAGCCATTGCGTGTGTGTCGCCGGTCGACGCACACGCAATGGCTTTGACCTTCAGCCCCTGCTTGATGGCGCGACGCACCACGCTCACCAGCACGGTCATCCCGAGGTCTTTGAACGAACCCGAGTGACTGTTCCCACACATCTTCACCCAGAGGTCATCAAGCCCGATCTGATGGCCGTAGCGCTCGGCCCAAAACAGGTTGGTGCCGCCTTCGTACATCGACACGATGTCTTCGTCGTCGATCTCGGGCATCACCCATTCGCGCTTGCCCCACACACCCGAGCCGTACGGCCAGACGTTCTGGCGGTACCGCTCGTCAAAGAGCCGCATCCACGCCGGACCACTGCGGTCGCGCAACGCCTCCACATCGTGCACCACCTGCAGCAGGCCACCGCACGACGGGCATGCATAGATCGCCTGCGTGACGGGATAGGACCCGTCGCACCCGGCGAAGCAACGAAACTCGGCGTGATAGCGCACCCGCTGAGGTTATGCGCCAGGCGCCGCCGCACCAGACGCATACCTACTTCCAGACGCGAAGAAGCGGTCCCCGGGGAGGGACCGCTTCTCCGAATTTGGGAGAGAACTGCTGGTGTTCGCTACTAGCTGGCGATGCTGCTGCCAACGTTGTCGAACGTCGAGCTCGCCTTGGTGCCGAGGGCACGGATGGCGATGATGCAGACAACTGCGATCAGCGACACGAGCAGTACGTACTCAACGAGGGATGCACCCCGCTCGGTCTTGCCGAAACGGGCACGCATGTAACTCGCGACCCAGGTGTTGAAGTAGTTAATGAAGTCCATTGGCTTTCGCTCCTGATTCGATTTGTCTGGGTCAGCTGGCGATCGAGCTGCCGACGTTGGTAAAGGTCGAGCTGGCCTTGGTGCCGAGGGCACGGATGGCGATGATGCAGACAACTGCGATCAGCGAGACGAGAAGCACGTACTCAACGAGGGATGCGCCGCGTTCGGTCTTGCCGAAGCGTGCACGAGCCCAAGTCGCGATCCACGTGTTGAAATAGTTCAGAAATTCCATTTGAGTTTTCGCTCCTTTGAAGGGCCGCCCACTTCACTGTGCGGCGTAGTTGACCTATCGGCACTTCGGCCGATTCCTTAAGGTCACGAGCGAAATAACACAACCCAACGCTTCGCCAACTTCTCCCTGTGCGCCACCGTCCAGCCGTTGGCGCGTAAGCGTCGCGTGAGGCCATCGTCGGCGGGCCAGACCACGGTGTCGACCTTCCAACGGTCAAGGACGGCCAGCGAGCGCGCTGAGTTGTGCAGCAAGTCGAGGTAGTCGTGGGATACGGCGGTCGGAAACATGTCGACGCGATCGTCGATGAAGACGTCGGCCGACGGGCCGTGGCGCAGCTCAAGGAAGTTGCCGACAAAGTCTCGGCTCAACACGCGGTGCGGTGCGGCGAAGCGGCCGTATCGCTCCGCCCACGCGATCGACTGCACCGGGTAGGCACGAAAACTCAGCGCGGGACCCGACAGCGCCGAGACAACGAACACCGTCGCCAGCGCCGCGATGGCAAGGCCCACGAAACGATCGAGCCGTTGCGGTTCGGTAGCCGCCGCCTCGTCGCGCAGCGCGTGACCGAGCGCCCACGCCAACACGAGCGCGAGCGGCGCCACGTTGCGCTGCGCCGAGAAGGCCAACCCTACGAATCCGATCACCGGCACCACCACGCGCAGCGGCACGCGGCGCCGGATGAGCACGACCACCGCGACGGTGAGTCCCACGATCGCGATCGCGCCTTCGTGGGTCGCGAAGCTCAGCGGCTTCCACTCGACGATGTGGGAGAAGACCTCGCGCTTGGACAACACGGTGACCGGGAAGACAACCAGCTTGGGCCCGAGCGGGTTGACCGCGCCGAGCGCGACGCCCAGGGTTATGGCCGCCAACGCTCGCACCTCGGCTCCCCCAGCCCGCCACGACCGCGCGTCGATCCATGTGCCAACGGCCACGGCAAGAAAGAACGCCACCCCCAACGGGAACGAACCGTGGCTCTGCACCCACACCCAGCCCAGCGCGACGAGCCACCGCGGGCTCCAACGACGCTCGAGCACAAGAATTGCAAGACCCAGACACACCAAGCCCGCCATTAGGGGTCGGGGCGCCCAGAACGGCGCACCGACCACGAGCGCAAGGCCGACCGCGACTGCGCTCCGCCACGCCCGCCCGGTGCGCGCCACGGCCGCCATCAGCGCCGCTACGGCCGCAAACGACACGCCGGCGAGCACGAGCACAGCCCACGCGCCCACGTGGCGGTACAGGAGCCCCAGCACCCACGATGGCATCCAGCTCTGCACGGTCCAGTCGTGACCCTGGGCCGTATACGTGTAGGGATCGACGCGCGGGATCGCTGGCACGAAGCCGCGATGCACCATCCGGAGGCCCGTCGCCAAGTGCGTGAAGGCCGAGTTGTCCTTGATCGGCTGGAGGCCCAGCGCCAGGCCGATCAGCGCGACGCTCGCCACGACTACGCCGTCAGTGAACAGCGACCAGCGTCGCTGCGACCCAATCACGCCAGCAGCGTAAGCGTCACTTGCCGAAGTTCTGGCTGATGTTCAACATCGCCGGACCAAGGATGACCACGAGGATCGCCGGGAAAATGCAAAACACCATCGGCACGAGCATCTTGACCGGCGCCTTCTGCGCCTTCTCCTGCGCGTGCTGGCGACGCCGCACGCGGATCTCGTCTGCCTGGTTGCGCAGCATCCGACCGATCGACACGCCGAAGGTGTCGGCTTGGAGGACGGCCATCACGAAGCCGCGCACGTCTTCGTTGTCGATCCGCATAGACATCGCGCGCAGCGCATCGGAGCGTCGCGCGCCGGCCCGGACCTCGCCGAGCATGAGCGCGAACTCCTCGGTCAGCGGACCTGGGACCGAGCCCACGGTCCGGTCGACCGCCTGCTCGAAGCCAAGACCGGCTTCGACCGAGATGGTGAGAAGGTCGAGCACATCGGGCAGCGCGCGAGCGATCGCCGTCTGACGCTCCGTTGCCTTGCGGCTCACGATCGTGGTCGGGCCCATGCCGAACATGAACGCCACCAAGCCCGCTACAAGAAGGCCCGTGGTGTTGGATCCGAAGGCACCCAGCACGACGATTACTCCCGGCAGGATCGCCGCGAAGCCCGCGATGCGCAGCGTGAGGAATCGATCAAGTTGATGATCGCCGTTCATACCGGCGGCGGCGAGCTTGCGGGCCGCCTTCTCCCGGTAGCCGGCGGGCGTGAAGCGCTGCACGCGATCGGTCAGCGTCTGCAATAGCGGCAGCGCCAGGCGGGTCTTCCAGCCCTGGGAGAGTTCACGATCGCGCTGATCGGTCCACTCGTACGCCTCGAGCTTGGCCAGGGCCTGGCGACGGGTCTGTTTGTCGGTGACTTCGGCGGCGATGAGCCCACCGGCGATCGTCGCAGCAACGAGTACGAGGAGGGCTACGCCCATGACGCTTGCAGACATTTAGAGCTCCACCTTGATGATCTTCTGCATCCAAATAAAGCCCAGAACCGCCATCGTGATGGAGCCTCCGAGCAGGATCTTGCCCATCTGCTGATGGAACAGCGGGTCGAGATACCCCGGGCTCATGACGGCCATCGCCGCGCCCAGAGCGGGCGGCATGAAGCCGAGCATCATCGCGCTGGCTCGGCCTTCGGCCGTGAGGGCTCGCACTTCGCCCCGCAACGTGGCGCGGGCACGCATGGTCTGGGCCACGGTGTCGAGCAGCTCGGCGAGGTTGCCGCCTACTTCACGTTGAATCGAGATGGCCATGACCACCCACGAGAAGTCCGCGCTGTCGACGCGTTCCGCGGCGCGCTCCATGGCGTCCTCGAGCGGACGACCGAGCCGGGCCTCGGACAGCACCCGCTTGAGCTCAGCGCCGAACGGGCCGCCGATCTCCTGGGCGACGGCCTCGGTGCCCTGCAGGAGCGAGTAGCCCGCGCGCAGTGAGCTCGCGAGGAGCTGCAGCGCCGTAGGGAGCTGCTTGACGAACTTCTTTTGCGAACGCCGGGCCATGACCGACAGGGTCCCGGCGGCGCCGCCGAGGATCAGGGCGAACATCAGGAACCCGATCACGATGCCCTTGAGGGTGGTGAAAAACGCTCCCGCGGCGATCGCGAAGGCGAAGGTGAAGAACGCGGCCTCTGCGGCGCGCAGTGGGAGCCGGGCGGTTTCGAGGCGCTGCTCGATCCAGCCGTAGAGCCCGATGGTTTTGCCCGCACTCGCGGTCCACTCCACCGCTTTGCGCACCACTTCGGTCGACGCCATCTCGGTGTCTTTCTTCTTCATCGCCGCGAGCTCACTCGGCGTGCCGTAGACGGCGAGACGAGCGCGCAGCGGTGAGGTGCGCGCGTTCATCACGAGCATGCCGCCGTAGGCGGCAGCGAGCCCCGCGAACCCGAACAGCGCCATGACAAGCATGCGGCCAAGGCTGCCGGCCAGGAAGGGCGTGCCCGTGCTCACGACCTTCGGACGCGTGGCGGAGCCCTTCGATGCGCCGCCGTTCGGCACGACGCCCTCGGCCACCGCACCTTGGAGCTGAAAGCTCACCTCGGGGCTGTTAGCGCCCACGCTGCTCCAGCTGACCTGGAACTGCTGATTGAGGTCGCGGC
>JBKJQZ010000024.1:0-4577 GCA_046594835.1 Acidimicrobiales bacterium
AGCGCGCGTACCCCGCACGGGGTGACGCTTAGACGGTGTCTCGATAGCTCATAGGGAGAATCTCGATCAACTGGCCGTCGGGGTCGCGGATCATCGCCACGATGCCAGAAAAGCCCCGATCGCTGAGCACTTCGCCACCGAGTGCCGCCGCAGTCAGGCATGCGGCCTCCACGTCGTCGACCGATATGGAGAGATGCGTGAGGCCGGGCTCGTTCATCGGGCGCTCCCGGGGAGGCGTCAGGCCGGCGTCGTCGTACGCGAGCAACTCGAGCACCCACCCGTCGAGTTGGAGGTACACGACCGACACGCCGAGTGGCGGCGTCATCGCGAAGAGCTTGCCGGTCGCCGCGTCGGGCACGGTCATCTCGCTCTTGAACGCGAAGCCGAACACCTCTTCGTAGAACTGCCGCGACCGCGCGAGGTCCGACACCGCTAGCCCAACGTGATTCATGATCGACGCCATAGAGTCGAGCCTATGAAGAACCCGATGGGCCCGGCGATTCCCGAGTTGAGTCCGCACCAAGAGGTGGCACTGCTCGCCCGTCTCCTGTTCCACGAGGGCTACGACGATCACCTCTCGGGTCACATCACCTTCAAGCAGGACGACGGCACGATCCTTGCGACGCCGTGGGGTCTTACCTGGGACGAGATGTGCGCGGGCGACATCATGCGCATGGACACTGAGGGCAACGCGCTCGAAGGTCGCTGGACCATCACGCCCGCGATCCCGCTGCACCTCGAGTTCCACAAGGCGCGCGAGGACGCGAAGGTCGTGGTGCACAACCACCCGCGCTTCGGCACCATCTGGGCCGACCTGCACCGCGCCCCGCCCGTCTACGACCAGACCGGCTCGATGATCCCGGGCGACCCGGTCCTCTACAACGACTTCAACGGCGGCGTGAACGACGTGAACAACGCAATGGCGTGTGTGGAGGCTCTGGGCGACGGGCGTATGGCTCTGCTCGCGAACCACGGCGTGCTCGTGGTCGGCGGCGACATTCAGCAGGCGCATCACCGCTCGGTGTTCCTCGAGTGGCGCTGCCGCCAGGCGTGGCACGTCGAAGCGATCGGCCAGGGCGTGCCGGTGAAGGACGAGGTGTTCAAGAAGTTCGCCGAGCCCTTCGACTATGTGTCGTTCCCCGGATTGTGGGAAGCGATGGTCCGCCGCGAGCTACGGCGCGACGCCTCCGTCCTTGACTGAGCACCTGACCCCGCAGCTCGACCCCGAGCTGTTCTTGCCCGAGCCGTCGCCCCGCGACGTATTCGCCACGATCATCTCGGTCGACGATCACCTCGTCGAACCGCCAG
This sequence comes from Acidimicrobiales bacterium, assembly GCA_046594835.1. Lineage (GTDB taxonomy): Bacteria > Actinomycetota > Acidimicrobiia > Acidimicrobiales > JACCXE01 > JACCXE01. The sequence goes on from JBKJQZ010000024.1 coordinate 1,309, forward strand.
GAATGTTCGACGGTCGACTACCGGCGGCGTTGGCCGACCGCGCCCCGCGCGTGGTGGTGAACAAGTACGGCCACGAGGTGTGGGAGTTCGACGGGCAGACCTTCAGCCAGGTCGGCATGAACGCGGTGGCCGGGCGACGCCCCGACACCGTGAAGGTCGAGCCGTTCCGCTTCGACCAGATGCGCCCCGGTTGTTACGACGTCGATGCGCGCGTGCGCGACATGGACATCAACGGCGTGTGGGCCTCGCTCAGCTTCCCGTCGATGATCACGGGCTTCTGTGGCCGCGTGTACTCGCAGTGCTCCGACCCCGCGCTCGGCCTCGCCGTCACGCGCGCGTGGAACGACTGGATGCACGACGAGTGGTGGCAGCCCCACCCTGATCGCATCATTCCGATGGGCATCACGTGGCTGACCGATCCCGAGATCGGCGCGGCGGAGATTCGTCGCAACGCGGCGCGGGGCTTTCGCGCCGTCACGCTCCCCGAGCGGCCCCACGACATCGGGCTGCCCTCGATCTTCACCGACTACTGGGATCCGATCCTGCGCGCCTGCGCGGAGACCGACACTGTCGTGAACCTGCACGTGGGTTCGAGCGGCATCAACCCGCCGCCGCCCGACGTGGGCATGGCGATCATGCCGTTGACCGCGACGCTGTTCGGTCAGCAGTCGCTCACGGCGTGCACCGAGTGGTTGTGGTCGGGCTATCCCGTGCGCATCCCCGATCTAAAGATCGCGATGAGCGAAGGCGGGATCGGCTGGGTCGCGATGCTGCTCGACCGGCTCGAGAACATCGTTGACCGCTCGCGCTACGGCCTCGGGTGGGATATGCGTCCGGCCGACGTGCTGCGCCGCAACTTCTGGTTCTGCACCATCGACGACCCGTCCACGATCGACACGCGTCACGCGATCGGCCTCGAGAACATCATGGTCGAGGTCGACTATCCCCACGGCGACTCCACGTGGCCCAACACGCAGTCGACTATCAATGCAGCGTGGGGTCACATACCAGCCGAAGAACTACGAATGATGTGCAGCGAGAACGCCGCGTCACTGTTCCGTCATCGATTGCCGCCCGTCGTCTTGCCGCTGGACTCGTAGCAGTCGCGCTCGCCGTCGGCGCGTGCAGCAGCAGCAGCAGCAGCGACGACAACACGAAGACCGTCTCGGTCGACTCGCGCAACATCAAGGACAAGATCACGGTGTCGGCGGCGTCGTCGTTGAGCGGCGCGTTTTCCGAGATCGTCCAAAAGTTCGCCGAGTCCTACGGCAACGTGTCGATCGACGTGAACACCGGAGCCTCGTCCGCGCTCGCAGACGCCATCGTCGGCGGAGCGCCCGTCGACGTGTTCGCTTCGGCAGACCAGGCGAACATGACCAAGCTCCAGGACGCCAAGCTCGTCGACGGCAACCCGCGCACGTTTGCCCACAACCGCCTTGCGATCGTGACCAAGCCCGGCAACCCCGCGGGCATCAGGAGCACAGCGGATCTCGCAAAAGCCGGCGTGATCGCGCTGTGCGCAGTCGAGGTGCCGTGCGGCAAATACGCGTCCCAGGCCCTCGCCTCGGCGAAGGTCACGATCGACGAGTCGCACATCACACGGGGCCAGAGCGTTGCGGCAACGCTCGATCAGGTCGCCGAGGGCGACGCGGTCGCGGCGATCGTGTACGTCACCGACGCCCTCGCCAAAGCCGACCGGGTCGACACCGTGGCCATCCCCGACACGCAGAACGTGATCGCGGCGTACCCGATCGCCAAGATCGGCCCGCGTAAGAGCCCTGCGAGTGTCGCGTTCATCACGTTCGTCGCCGGCAAGACCGGTCAACGCATACTGAAGAAGTACGGATTCCTTCCTTAAGCCCTTCTACAAACCCGTCGACGCGTCCGCCCTGGGCCGCGTACGCGTTGGCTGCGGTGGCACTCAGCGTCGTCGCGGTCCCGCTGGCCGCGCTGGCCCAGCAGGCGCACTGGTCGACGCTCGTGCGCGACATCACGTCTCCCGCGGCGCGCAATGCCCTGCGCCTATCGGTGCTTGGCGCGGTGGCGACGAGCGCTATCGCGGTCGTCTTCGGCACCCCGCTTGCGTGGGTGTTGGCGCGCGGCCACGTGCCGTTGCGGGCTGTCGTACGCGGCATCGTGTTGCTTCCGATGGTTGTACCGCCGGTCGTTGGCGGCGTCGCACTTTTGTCGGCGTTCAGCCTGCGCAGCCCGCTGGGTGGATTCCTGCACGACGCCTTCGGCATCCAGTTCACGTTCTCGATGGCCGGAGTCGTGTTGGCCCAGACGTTTGTGGCGATGCCGTTTTACGTGATCACGGTTGAGGCGGCACTGCGCAACGCTGATCACACCCTCGAGGAGGAGGCGGTCACGCTCGGGGCAAGTCCGTGGACGGTGTTTCGCCGCGTGACGCTGCCGACGATCGCGCCATCGATCGGCGCCGGGATCGTGTTGGCCTGGGCCCGCGCCCTCGGCGAGTTCGGCGCAACGGTCACCTTCGCCGGCAACATCGCCGGTCGCACCCAAACTCTTCCGCTCGACGTCTATCTCCAACTCGAATCGGACCGCGGCACCGCCATCGCCCTCAGCATCCTGCTCGTCACCATCGCCGCCGCCGCGCTCGTACTCCTACGCGACCGCTGGTTCATGCGCGCCTAGCAACTCGTTCTCCCAGCGAACTCCCTCTACCCATCGGGCTCTGGCGGCGGCAGCCACTGCCGATTGCCGGGCGGGCCACAGATTCGCCATCCGAAGAGTGTCTTGAGGCGGTGGTGACCGCGGCAAAGCAAAACGAGGTTGTCGAGCTCAGTCGGCCCGAGCTTGCCGAACTCCCATATGTGGTCGCGCTCCAAACCCTTGGTCTGCCCGCAGGTCGAAACGGCACAGCTCACATCCCGTGCGAGAAGCGCCTTGTGCACCTTGTCGGGCACGTGCCGCTTCATCGAGGTCACGGCCTTCACGTCGTCGCCTTCGAGCACGACTCCGTACACGTCGGCGTCTCGCAAGAGCCACTGGGCCACCGTGACCGGAATCGGCCCGTAGCCGGCGATCTCACACTTCTCGCCGAGATCGAGATAGCCCCGGATGATTGCCGCGGCGTCGGCCCGCAGGAGCATCGACGCCTTCGGCCGTTGCGGCTTGGGCCCATCGGCACCCGTACACATGTTGATGATCGCGTCGAGCATGTACGCCGATGGATCTTCGGCGCGGCCCTCGCGGCGCGCTTCGTCGTAGAGGCGTTGCCGCTCGTGTTCGACCGAGGCCATCCATTC
>JBKJQZ010000085.1:0-18730 GCA_046594835.1 Acidimicrobiales bacterium
GCGTACTGCTCGACGCGCTGCGGGGTGAGGCTCGCCACGGCGGTGACGCCGGCCGCCTTGATCTCCTTGATGCGATCACGCACGAGCTCGGGCTTGATCGGCTCGCCGTAGATCTGCTGCATACGGGCGGTGGCCTTGTCGGAATCGAGCTTGCTGATCTCGTCGAAGAGCGGCTCCGGGTCCTCGTAGCGGGTCCAGAGACCCTCGAGGTTTAGGCACGCGGCTCCGCCGAGACGACCGATCTCGATGGCGGTGGCGGGGCTGACGACTCCGTCCATGGCGCTGGCCATGAGGGGCAGGTCAAACTTGAACGCGTCGATCTCCCAACAGATATCGACGTCTTCGGGGTCCCGAGTCCTTCGACTGGGCACGATGGCGATGTCGTCAAACCCGTAGGCGCGACGGCCGCTCTTGCCGATCCCGATCTCGATCTCAGCCACGTGAGGCCCTCCGCAAGGTCGTCAAGCAGAAGATTCTAGCGGAGCTAGCCCCGAACTCCTTAACCGCTAAAGGGCGAACCCAGATCGACCGATAGGAAGCGAGTGCGACCCCGCTACCCCTATGCCCGCGCGCTTGCTGCTGGGGTCTTCGTCCTCACCGCGATTGGCGCAGGTGTCGCCGGTCGACCGGTCGGGGCCGGGGCGGGCACCGCGGTCTTCCATAACGGATTGGTGGCGTTTCAACGCAACCCGGACAACCAGACGTACGAGGTCTGGTCTGTGCGCCCAGATGGCATGGAGACCAAGCGCGTCATAATCAATAGCGCGTCGCTTCCCGCTTACAGCGGCGATGGCACGAAGCTCGCGTTTTGTACCGCAGACGGCCTCGTGCTCGCTACCGCTGACGGGGCATCAGCCCAGAATCTCGGCCAGATCGCATGCTCTGGCTTTCGACTCTCCGTCAACGCCGACGCTTCGAAATTCGTCAGCGTCGCAAACGACGACGTAGTTAGCTACCAGTCCCATGTAGTGATCTGGTCGGCGGCCGGCGAGCGGCTCGACCTATTCGGCGACGATGACGCGACCGAAATGTGGCCCGCTTTTTCGCCCGACGGCTCATCGATCGCGTACGTCCGGGTCGCTAACGGCAACCAAGAGATCTGGCACGCGGGAGCGGACGGATCGAACCCCCACAAGGTCGCCGAAGCTCCAGGATTCAACACGCAGAGCCCGAGCGTGTCACCAGACGAAACGCAGATTGTCTTTTCGTCATCAGTGAGTAATAGCGACAACGTCTACCTCGTCAATGTCGACGGCACTGATCTACATGAAGTGAACGCGGGCATTCGCGGACGGTTCCCATCGTTCTCGCCCGACGGCCAGTTCATTGTCTTTACAGGCTCACCGATAGGCGGCGGTCCCCAGGGGGTCTTCACGATGCGGAGTGACGGCACCGAAGTCACGCGGTTGACCGATCCGGCCGATGGAACGGACCGAAGCCCGACTTGGCAGCGGCTGGACAACGAACTTCCGCCTACAACCACGTCGACGACAATCGCCAACGTTGCTCCCGTAGCGAGGTTCACGATCAAGCAGCAGGCGCCGCACTACCTGTTCGGCAACGGCCTCACGTCGACCGACAGCGACGGAACCATCGCGTCGTACACCTGGCGCTGGGGCGACTACTCCAAGCCGAACACCTTCAAGTACGGGTGGCACCAGTATGCGCGGGCGGGCACATACCTCGTGCGCCTCACCGTCACGGACAACAAGGGCGCAGCAACCACCCGGGGCGTCTGGGTCAAAGTCACCTAACGTCGCCCGCCGTGGAGCGGGCGGTCGTTCGGAAGTTAAAACTGCCGAACGCGACCGGCGCCTGGGGCGCCTATGTCGTCGCCGAGGATGCGTACGGCACGTGGTTCTTCACGCCGGCCCAGTCGCCGATCACGTGGACCAACCTTGAGGGCAAGTCGGCGGCGTGGGAGTTCGACGTGCTCTGCGTGATCCCGCCGACGGAGTGGTACTTCGCGCTCTGGTGGGGCGGCGACCACCCGTATGCAGTCGAGATGAGCGTCGACGTCGCGGCCCCGGCCACGCGCAACGCCAACGTGTGGTCGTGGGTCGACCTCGAGATAGACCTATTCCGCCTCAAGGACGGCACCGTCGGGATCGAGGACGAAGACGAGTTTGAGGAGTCCCTCGCCGCTGGCTACATCTCCGAGACGGAGAAGGCCCAAGCCCTCCGGATCACGCCAATCATCGAGCAGATGCTGCGTGATCACACCGAGCCCTTCGGCGCGCACGCGCAGCGACTCCTCGCCGAGACCGTCGCCCTCGGCCTGGCTCCATTGAAGCCACAGATGTAGCGGAGAGCGCACTTTCCGTTGTGATCGGGGCCAGATCACGACGGCAACCGTGCTGTGGGCGACGGGCAGGCGCCGCGATGGCAGGGGCGCGCTAGCGGGAGCGGAGGGCGCGAAGTATCTGTTTGGCGACAGCCGCGTTCATCTCGTAGACCGCCGCTCGGCCGGCACCGTTCATGCGCTTCACGACGCCGTTTTGCATCTCGGCGCTGTTGTCGAGCGTGGAGATGACAGCTTTCTTGGTCATGTCGTTGGCTTCGTAACCCATGCGGGTCAGCGCCTTGAACAGCTCGCTCGAGCGCACGGGAGCTGGCGCAGCTTGCGCAATCACCGTCAACGCGTCCTTGGTGATCTCCGACGCGCGCTCAACCGCTTCGACGTTCGTGATGGTTTCTTCGGGCTGATTCAGGCTGACGAGCCAGCGCCGCACCTTCCGAACAATCTCGGCGTGCGTCTCACCTTCAAACGACAGGGTCGGCATGTCCTTTAACTTACGCCCGTGATCCATGGGCTGGGAACGATCGTCAACATCGCCGCGATCGTTGCGGGTTCGCTCATAGGTGTGCTCGCCGGCGGCCGATTGATCGAGCGCGTTCGCTCTGGCGTCATGTCCGCGCTCGGCCTGCTCACGATCGTGAACGGACTGACCGACGCGCAAAAGACCCACAACCTCGTGTTTCCTCTCATTGGTCTTGCGCTGGGTACCGCGCTCGGCGAAGCGATCGGTCTTGAGGAACGGTTCGAGCGCTTCGGCGACCGCATCGCAACGCGCATCAAGTCAAAGCACAGCAACGTCGGCGAGGCGTTCGTCACCTCCAGCCTCGTGTTCTGCATCGGCCCACTCGCCATCCTCGGCTCGCTCCAGGATGGACTCGGCCGCGGCTACCAACTGCTTCTTGTGAAGTCTGGCCTCGACGGTTTCGCTGCGCTGATCTTCGCCAGCACCCTCGGGTGGGGCGTCGCGTTGAGCGCCATCAGCGTCGGGCTGTATCAGGGCGCGCTTACCGCAGGCGCGCACATCATCGACCCCCTGCTCACGCCGCGCATGCTCGTTGAGCTGACGGCGACCGGCGGCGTGATGGTCATGGCGATCGGCGTGCGCCTCCTCGACCTCAAGCGCGTGCGCGTCGGCTCAATGTTGCCCGCGCTCGTCATCACGCCAATTGCCGTCGGGCTCTTTGCCCGATGAGCGTCGATACCCTTTAGCAAATGGCGCTGCCTCGCGAACTCGACGACAAAGTGGCCGCGCTCCTTAACAACGTCGGACAACGCTTCACATCCGGACGCCACTCGATGGTCGAAGCCCTCGTCGCTCTCGATCGACCGGTCACGGTGCCCGAGGTGGTCGCGACGCTGCCGGGTCTCGCCACGAGCAGCGCGTACCGCCATATGACCGTGCTCGAACAAGCCGGGGTGGTGCGCCGCATCGTGCTCGGCGGCGATGAACACGCCCGCTTCGAGCTCGCTGAGGCCCTGACCGATCACCACCACCATCACCTGATCTGTTCGCGCTGCGGCTCCGTGGACGACTTCACCGTGCCGGCAAAGTTGGAACGGGCGGTCAGCGACGCTCTCGACGACGTCGCCGCCACCACCGGGTTCAAGGCGACCGACCATCGCTTCGACCTCATCGGGCTCTGCGCCCGCTGCGCCTAAACCGTCAGGAGTTCGAGAAGCTCACGCAGGATGCGAGCGGTGGCACCCCACACGATGTCGTGGGGGAGATAGAAGAAGTTGATCTGACGGTCGTCGCCCCACGGCGTGTCCCATCGCTCTTCCTGAAAGATGCCCTCAGAGAGCAGCGTCGCCAACGACACGTCGAAAACGAACTCCACCTCGTTCGGGTTCGCCTTCACATCGGGCCGTGTGGGGAGGAGACCGACGATCGGCGTGATGCCGGAGGTCGCGGCGAGGGTCGATATCGGCGTGAGCGTCCCAACTATTTCGATCGCCGACGAGTCGAGCGCGATCTCTTCATGCGCCTCGCGCAGTGCGGCTTCGACGGCGGTCTCGCCGTTCTCGATCCGTCCGCCCGGGAACGACACCTCGTGCGTGTGGCTGCGCAGGTGCGACGCGCGCCGCGTGAGGATCACCCGCGCTTCACCGTCTTCCTCAAACAGCGGCGCCAGGACGGCGGCGGCCTTGCCCGGTAGCGGCGCATACGCAACCGGCGCTCCGAGCGGTTTGGCGTGTTCTTCGTTCAGTACCCGCGGCGCTTCGATTGCGGCGCGGACGCGGTCGAGGCTGAACCCCTGCAAACGGTGAGTGGGCAGATGCGCCCACGGCGCGGGCAGACCCGGACGATGCGACTCCGGACGCGGGATGACCTGGGGCGGAGTGCTCAGTCGCTCGCCTTGGCCGCAGCGAGTTCCTCAAGCAACTCGCGCATGCCCGCCTTTTTTAGGTTGGCCAGCAGTCGGCCTGGCTCGATCTCGCCGGTCTCCCACTTCATCCATTCCTCAAGCAGGTCGGTTGGATCCGGGTCCGGACGCTCACTCATGAGCGACAATCTACGACTGATGGCGGGCTACTCCGGAACCCCACTCCCCAAGAAGCTCGGGATCGTCGAGGGAACGCGTCTCGCAGTCCTGCACGCGCCGCCCGAGTTTGCGGTTGCGCTCGGCAAGTTGCCACCCGGCGTCGTGATCGCGGCGAGGCCGGGCAAGGCGCATGATGTGATCGTTGTCTTCGTGACCGAACGCACCGCGCTGGAGAAGGCGTTGAGCAAGCACGAGCGTGCGATCTTCCCAGCCGGAGCCATCTGGGCGGCGTGGCCGAAGAAGGCGTCAAAGGTTCCTACCGACATCACCGAAGACACTGTGCGCGAGGTGTGCCTCCCCCGCGGCCTCGTCGACGTCAAGGTCTGCGCCATCGACGACGTCTGGTCGGGGCTCAGACTCGTCTGGCGTAAAGAACTGCGCTCGCAATGACAGACCGACGAGTTGTGCTCGGATCCTCCTTCACCGCTGCGGCGCTGGTGATTGTGCACTCGCTGCTGTGGGACTTCGTCCGTCGCCGCGAGGGCGCCTTCATCGCGAACAATGCCGATCTCGTCACGATCGGCGCGGCGAAGGCCGGATGGTTCCGACTTTCGCTCGTCGCCGACGCGTTGGGGAGTTATTTGCTAACTCTTCCGGCGACGCTCACGCTGTGGCGCCTGCTGCGGCGCGAGCGCGGGCCATCTGCCGCTCTCGATACTGCCGCTCTCGGTGGGGCGATCTACGCCGCAGCGGGCGCGACCGCGGCCGCCGCACTCGCGATTGCCGGCGAAGAACTCATTCGGGGTTACGCGACCGCTGCAGGGTCGGAGGCGCACGCAATCGCTACGGCCTTCTCCGTCGCCATGAACGCCGCTGTCGGCGTGTGGCAAATCGCCGCAATTGCCGCCGGCGGCACATGGTGGCTCGTCTCGGGCTGGATGCTGCGGAGTCGCTGGTATTGGTTTGCCCGCTACTCGATGGCCTTGGGCGCAGTGTCGCTCTCGCTCAGCCTGTCCAGAACGGCTGGCGTTTCGTTCGACTTCACCGGCCCTGCAACCGCAGCGTTCTTCCCCATCGCCGTCTGGATCGGTTGGCTGGGCCTTCGCCTCGTCCGCGACGAGTCCGTCGCGTAGGCGACGCCGAACCGAAGCCCAGACGCGAAAGCGCCGGGCCCGAAGGCCCGGCGCTTCTTACACGTAGTGGTCGGTGAGCTTTAGAAGCCCATGCCGCCCATGCCGCCCATGCCGCCGCCGGGGGGCATTGCCGGCGCGGCGCCCGCAGGCTCCGGCTTGTCGGCAACGAGCGCCTCGGTGGTGAGGAGCAGTGACGCAATCGACGCTGCGTTCTGCAGCGCGGAGCGCGTGACCTTGGCGGGGTCGATGATGCCGGCCTTGAGCAGGTCTTCGAAGTTGCCCGTCGCAGCGTTGTAGCCACGGGTGCCCTTCTCGGACTTGCTCTGCTCGACGATCAAGGAACCCTCGGCGCCCGCGTTGGTGGCAACCCAGTACAACGGGGCCTCCAGCGCTTTGGCGACGGCGAGCGCACCGGTTGCCTGGTCGCCGTCGAGATCAGCGGCAGCCTTGAGCACGGCCTTCTGTGCACGCATAAGCGTGGCAGCCGAACCGGCCACGACGCCCTCTTCGAGAGCGGCCCGGGTTGCGGACAGCGCGTCTTCGATGCGGTGCTTCTTTTCCTTGAGCTCGACCTCGGTCGCAGCGCCAACCTTGACGACGGCAACGCCGCCGGCGAGCTTGGCGAGGCGCTCTTGGAGCTTCTCGCGGTCCCAGTCGGAATCGCTGTCCTCGATCTCGCGCTTGATCTGGGCGATACGGCCCTTCACGTCGGACGCAACGCCACCGCCCTCAATGATGGTGGCGGTGTCCTTGGTAACGACGACCTTGCGGGCGCGACCAAGTAGGTCGAGGGTGACGGTCTCAAGCTTGAGGCCGACCTCCTCGGAAATGACCTGACCACCGGTGAGAGTGGCCATGTCCTGCAGCATCGCCTTGCGACGATCGCCGAAGCCGGGAGCCTTGACGGCCACCGACGGGAACGTGCCACGAATACGGTTGACGACGAGAACGGCGAGCGCCTCACCCTCAACATCTTCGGCGATGACCATGAGCGGCTTGCCCGTCTGCATGACCTTTTCGAGCACCGGCACGAACTCGTGCACTGCGGAGATCTTGCCGTTGACCAGCAGGATGTAGGGGTCTTCGAGGATCGTCTCTTGACGCTCCGCATCGGTCACGAAGTACGGCGACAGGTAGCCCTTGTCGAACTGCATGCCCTCGGTGAACTCGAGTTCGAGGCCAAAGGTGTTCGACTCTTCAACCGTGACAACGCCGTCCTTGCCGACCTTGTCAATGGCATCGGCGAGCACGTCGCCAACGCCCTTGTCCGCGGCGGAGTTGGCTGCGACCTGAGCAATCTGGTCCTTGCCGTCGATCTCCTTGGCTTCCTTCTTGATGGAAGCCGTTGCAGCGGCAACTGCGGTCTCAATGCCCTTCTTGAGGGCGGAGGGCGACGCGCCAGCGGCGACGTTGCGAAGGCCTTCGTGGACGAGCGCCTGCGCGAGGACGGTGGCGGTGGTCGTACCGTCGCCCGCGACATCATTCGTCTTGGTCGCGACTTCCTTGACCAGCTGCGCGCCCATGTTCTCGAACTTGTCTTCGAGCTCCACCTCGCGGGCGATGGTTACGCCGTCGTTGGTGATTGTGGGGGCGCCCCACTTCTTGTCTATTACGACGTTGCGGCCTTTGGGACCGAGCGTGACACGCACCGCATTTGCGAGCTTGTCGACGCCGGCCTCAAGGCTGCGACGAGCGTGGTCGTCGAACTTGAGGATCTTGGGCATGCCAGACCTACTTAACGATCGCGAGAACGTCGCGGCTCGTCAGGATGAGCAGGTCTTGGCCATCAACGGTGATCTCGGTGCCGCCGTACTTGGAGTAGACGACCGTGTCACCTTCCTTGATGCCGAGCGGCAGGATTTCGCCGGTCTGCTCGGACCGACGGCCCGGGCCAGCAGCAAGAACCTTGCCCTGCTGGGGCTTTTCCTTGGCGGTGTCGGGGATAACGAGGCCGGACGCGGTGGTCTCTTCGCTCTCGTTAGGAAGCACGACGATTCGATCGTCGAGGGGGTGCAGATTCATTGCGGTGGACCTCCAAAGGCCTGTTAGCACTCTCGTATTGCGAGTGCTAACGATAGCGAGCCGCCCATCATCGGGCAACCCGGTCAGGCCGTTATCAACCGCAGGTTCGGATACGCGCCTTCGGCAAGGCTCGTCGGGCCGTCTGATTGGAGGCGCCACCAGCCCGCCGCGGCGATCATGGCGGCGTTGTCGGTGCAGTATTTGAAGGCCGGAAGGAGGCATTCGATGCCCAGTTCGTCGGCCGCTTCTTGCGTCGCCGCCCGCAGCGCAGAGTCCGCCGCCACTCCCCCAGCCAGGCATAGGGACTGCGCTCCAGTCGCCTCGACCGCACGCACGGCTTTCTCAACGAGGATCCCAACCACGGCCTGCTGGAACCCCGCGGCCACATCCGCTGCTGCGAGCGACGGGTCGCCCGCGACCCGTCGTGCTACCGCGGTCTTGATGCCGCTGAAGGAAAAGTCGTAGGACTCGTCGCGCATGGCCTTGGGCATCGGCGCGTTCTTGGCGTTGCCTTCCGTGGCCAGCTTGTCGATGAGCGGACCACCGGGATAGCCGAGGCCGAGCACGCGCGCGACCTTGTCGTAGGCCTCGCCCGCCGCGTCGTCGATCGTGCCGCCGAGGATCGCGTACTCGCCGTGCGCCTTCACGTGGACGAGCATCGTGTGGCCACCACTGACTAAGACCACGATCGAGGGCAGCGGGAGGTCGGGCCGTTCGAGCAGGCAGGCGTACAGGTGCCCCTCGAGGTGATTCACGCCGACGAACGGCACGCCCCAACCGAGCGCGAGCGCCTTGGCGTGGCTGAGCCCAACCAACAGCGCACCGATGAGCCCCGGGCCTTTCGTAACTGCGATGGCCGCGCACTCGCGTCCCTCGACGCCCGCCTGCTTTAACGCGTCGTCAATCACGGGTCCAAGCGTGACGAGGTGAGCGCGACCCGCGAGCTCGGGCACCACACCACCGAAGCGCGCGTGCAAGTCGATCTGGCTCGACACGACCGACGACAGCACCGTTTTGCCGCCGGCAACAACCGCCGCCGCGGTCTCGTCGCAACTTGTCTCGATGCCGAGGACGAGGTCCGTCGGCGTACTCACGGGCGCGGGCCGGCGTCGAGCACCGTCGTTCCCTCGATCTTGGACTCGATACGCGCGAGCCGCTCAAGGTAGGGCTGCTCGTCGATGTCGTCGGCCCACATGATGAGCGCGTCTTCGTTCGTCTCGACGTAATAGCCCTTGCGAATACCGGCGGGCCGGAAGCCGAATGCGCGGTACATGTGTTGCGCGGCTTCGTTCGAGACGCGCACCTCAAGCGTGAGGTGCTTCGCGCCGCGCTCACGAGCGTCGCGGGCGATGTTGGCGAGTAGACGCGTCCCGATTTGATGACGATGCCAGCGCGGGTCAACCGCGATCGTCGTCACGTGCGCGTCTTCGGCGACGAGCATCACGCCGGAGTACCCGACGACCGTTGGGCCAACCTTGGCCACGAAGTAGGACCGGCTCGAACGCATGGCGAGCTCACTGACGAACAGGTTCATCGTCCAGGGTCGCGGGTAGACCTCGGTCTCGATGCGCAGCACGGTGCGGAGGTGGCGACGCCGCATGGGCGTGAGCTGAACTTCTAGGGGCGGGTGTTCGAGTTCTGCTGCCACTACGCCCCTTTCCTCTCGTCGTTCAACTCCGCATCTGACTTGCGTAGATACAGCGGTTGTAAGGCGTTCGCCTGCACCAGATCGTAGGACGGAGCGACCCTCGCGAGTATGTCCGCCGATGGCCGATCAAAAATCGCCGGGTCCATGGTGTCGCCAACGATGACCACGTCGGGCGAGTCGCGCAGCGTGGCGCGGAGATCGTCGGGTGGGAGCACCACTGGCTCCATCACTCTTGTGAGCACCTCGTCCTGTACGGCGTAGCGGGCCGCGTACACCTCGCTGCGGCGAGCGTCGATCACCGCGACCACGTCGGTGCCGGCGTGGCGGTAGGCGTGCGCCAGCAGATCGAGGCTCGACACACCGATCATCGGCTTCCCGAGCGCCTGCGCGATGCCGTTCGCGGTGGCGATCCCTACGCGCAGTCCAGTGAAGAGGCCGGGGCCGACGTCGACTGCGATCGCGTCGATGTCGCCGAGCGCGATGCCGGACTGCTCGCACACGAACTCGATCGAGGGCACGAGCACCTCGGCGTGACGCGGCCCGCGCGTGACCTGCACGCTCGCAACCACACCGTCGGGCGTGCCGATCGCAACACCAGCGCGTCCCGTCGCGGACTCGATTGCGAGCACGATCACGTCGTCAACCGCCCCGGCCATCCGTCGAGTTCGAAGGCGCGCGAGGTTTCGTCTATGTCGGTGATGGTGATCGTGAGCCGGTCCGGGCTCAGCACGTCGCTCGCGATGTCGCCCCACTCGACCAGCGCAATCGCGCCGTCGGCGAGCGCCTCGTCGATGCCGAGGTCGAGCACCTCGTGCTGGCTGACCATGCGATAAAGGTCCGCGTGCAGCAGCGGGATGCGCGCCTCGTAGTTGTGCACGAGCGCAAACGTCGGCGACGTCACCGGTTCGTGCACGTCCATCGCGCGCGCAAAGCCCTGCACGAATCTCGTCTTGCCCGCGCCAAGTCCACCGACCAACACGATGAGGTCGCCGGGCTGCGCGACCGCCGCAACGGCCGCCGCAAGGTCATCGGTCTCCTCGACGCACGTTGTCACGCGGTTCACAACTCGGCTCCGGCCGCCGCGAGCGCGTGCTTGGCCCGGATGAAATCGGCGCGCATCTGCGCGAGCGGTTGGCCGCCACCACTTCGAAGCACGGCTGCGGGGTGGAACGTCGGGACGAGCACGGTGCCGTCGCGCCACGGGTAGCACTGACCACGCAGCTTGGTGATCCCCTGCTTCGCCGCCGGGTCGCCAAAGAGCAGCAGCCTGGTGGCGAAGTTGCCGAGCGTGATGACGACCTTCGGCGCGATCAATTCGAGCTGCGCTTCGAGCCACGGCTTGCACGCGGCGATCTCGTCCGCCTGCGGATCGCGGTTACCGGGCGGTCGGCACTTCACGGTATTCACGATCGACACGCGCTCCCGGGTGACGCCGAGTTCTTCGAGCATCACTTGGTCGAGCAGCTTCCCCGAACGACCAACGAACGGGAGGCCCTGCTCGTCCTCATCCTTGCCGGGCGCCTCACCGACGATCATCAGCGGCGACGTGGCGGTAATGGCACCGAACACGACCTGGGTACGCGTTGAAGCGAGCCCACACTTCGTGCATGTAGCCGCCTGTGCCGCGACCTCGTCGAGGCTCACCATGACCGAAAAAGGCTAATTCGCTACCGGCACGCGTTTCGTATCGCGGCTTCGACCGCGTGCGCAGCGAGGAACTTCACCCGGTCCACGTCAGCCTCGATACCACCGGTCGCAACCGCTACGAGCGCGTCGCCATCGAAGCGAGTGTGCGATGGATCGAAGGCGCGCGCAATGCCGTGGTGGCCCGATTGGGAGACAAGGTGGCAGCCTGTTTTATCCAGCACCGCGTTCGTGGCGACGACGCCGATGGTTGTGTTCTCGAGCGGGGACGTCCGCCCGGCCCACGGAGTCGGCGCGCCCGATCCGTCTCGCAGGTGACCAGCCGCATTGGCCACCACGAGGGCGCTCACCACCAGATCGCCGTCCCACTCAGTTGCTGTGCCGACCCCGCCCGGCTTCACGGTCTTGGGTCCACCGATCTTGCCGATCGTGGCGCCCGTGCCGGCACCGACTCGACCCGTTTCGAAACGCCCGCGCTTCGCGGCATCGCAGGCTGCGTATCCCGCCGCAGCATCGGGCCGGACCTTCGCCTGACCGACCGCCAGGTCAAAGATGATCGCGCCCACGACGATCGGCACGATCCCGCCCCGTCCCGTTGCGTACCCGCGGCGGTGCTGCTCGCACCAGCGCACTGCGCCATCGCAGGTTGCGAGCCCGTAGGCCGAACCACCGCTGAGCATCACGACGTCGACGTGTTCGACCAAACGACCCGGCGCGAGCAGATCAAACTCGCGCGTGCCGGGGGCTCCCCCGCGCACCTCGCCCGACGCCACCGCGCCTTTGGGCAGCACCACTGCGGTGCAACCCGTCCTGGCGGCTTCGTCGGTCCAGTGACCCACCTTGATGCCCTTGACGTCGGTAAGCACTAGTGATTGCGAGCGAACTTGTCGATGCGCTCGTTGAGCCACGCGGCCCGCTCCATCATCAACATGTGCCCGCCACCCTCCACGACTTCATAGTGCGCGCCTGGGATACGGCGGGCCAGTTCACGGCCGACCCGCGGCGGGGTGAGCAGGTCGCGGGAGCCGTTGATCACGAGCGCCGGGACGGGGTAGTCACGCAGACGGTGGCGCACATCGAAGCCGACGACGAACGGCAACACCTGCGCCGCTATCTGGGGCGGCACCGCGCCAGACATGTCCCGCGTGTGAGCAACAAAGCGAGGGTCAGGGTGTGCCCCGAGCGCAAGGCGAGCGATCGCGTAACCAATCTCCGCCGCAGGCAGCGAGCGCGATCCGACTACGCCGCGCGGCTTGAGCGATCGGGTGAAGCGCGCCCCGCCGGGCACGCTTGCGGCGGGCGCAGCTGCGGTCGACAGCAGGATGGTGCCCGCTATCCGCTCACGCGCAAGGTCGGGAAAATCCAGACACATTTGCTGGGTCATCATCCCACCCATCGAATGGCCGACGACGATGGCGTCGCGCAGGTCGAGCTGGGCAAAGACCTGTGCCACATCACTCGCCAAGCGCTCCATCGAGAACCCGTTGAGGTCGGACTTGGAATCGCCGTGGCCGCGCGCGTCGAGCGCGATCACGCGGTACTCCTCGCTCAGGGTCCGCAGTTGATACGGCCAGGTCTTCACCGACAACGTCACGCCGTGCAGCAGCACGATCGGACGACCCTTGCCCGCCTCGACGCCATGGATCGTCGCGCCGTCGTCAACGGTCACGTTGATCCGTGTGATGTCATCGGCAAGCGCGAGCTCAGACATGTCGAGCTCAAGGTTCCGATATTTGCGCGCGGCGCGAAAGGCGGCGAGCGCGGTTCCCCCCGCAGCAACGCCAGCGAGTCCAAGTGCGAGGGCGTTACCGCGGCGCGGACTCACGCGTTGCCGCTCTTCACGCGGCGCGGCACCCGTGGGCCGATGCCGCACAACACTTCGTAGGAGATGGTGCCGAGTCGCTCGGCCCACTCGTCAGCCGTAATCACTTCGTCACCCTGTTGGCCGAGCAGTACCACTTCGTCTCCTAGCGCGACCGAGGCCTCGGGGCCACAGTCGATCATCAGCTGATCCATTGTGATCGTTCCGGCGATCGGACATCGCTTTCCGCCAACCAGCACGGTTGCGTGCGCGGCGGAGAGCGCACGGCTGACGCCGTCGGCGTAACCAAGTGGGATTGTCGCGACCACGGTTGCGCGCGGGGTGGTGTAGCGCAGCCCGTAACTGATTCCTTCGCCCGCCGCGAGGCCTTGGATGTGCGTCACGCGGGCGTGGAGGCTGAGAGCGGGGGTGAGCGGGACCCGTCCAACGAGGTCAGGACCGGGGGCGTACCCGTAGAGCGCAAGCCCGACCCGGACCATGTCGTAACGCGAGCGGGGATGGCCGAGTGCGCCGCCGGAGTTGGCCGCGTGCAACAGGCGCGGACTCACGCCCTGCGCGCCGAGTTTCTCCACCGCGGCTTCGAAGCGGTCCAGCGCCGCCTCGGTTACGCCGGCGCGACCGAGCTCCTCGCTCACGGCGAGGTGCGTATAGAAGCCCTCGAGTTCGAGGTTGTCCGTCGCGGCGATCTGCGCGGCAAGCGTCACACCAAAGTCGGGATCGGCACCTACGCGGTGCATGCCGGTGTCGATCTTCACGTGGACGGGCACGGTCAGCGAGCTGCGCTTCGCGGCCGCAGCCAGCACCCCCACGGCGCGCTCGGTGTAGAGCGTGGGCGTCAACCGGTACTTCACGACGTCTGCCATCGCCGCGGAAGACGGCTGCGACAGCAGCAGGATCGGCGCGTCAATTCCAGCGCGGCGCAGCGCCACTCCTTCTTCAACGACGGCCACGCCGAGTCGAGTGGCGCCGCCCGACAGCGCAGCTCGCGCGACGTCGTCCGCGCCGTGCCCGTAGCCGTTGGCTTTTACGACGGCGCACACTTCGGCGGGGCGAACCAGCGCACCGATCACGCGCGTGTTCTCCTCGATTGCATCAGTGTCGATGAACGCCCACGCGGGTCGGGTGCGGGCTTCAGCCATCGAACACCTTGGTGAGAGCGAGCGGAAGGAGGCCGAGCAGGTCTTCGGCCACCAGACCGTCAATTGGACCGAGGCGTCCGGTCACGCCGTGCACATACGCGGCTGCGGCCGCGGCTTCGAAGGCAGGCACGCCGCGCGCGCAGAACGTCGCGAGGATTCCTGACAGCACGTCCCCGGTGCCGCCCGTTGCGAGGCGCTGGTCACCAGAGTTGGTAACCAACACACGCCCCGCAGTGTCGGCGATGATCGTCGTTGGCCCCTTGAGCAGCACGACACAGCCCGTTGAACGGGCGAGCGCGCACACGTCGCCAATGCGATCCTCGCCCGGGTATCGACCGGCGAGCCGACGGAACTCCGCATCGTGGGGCGTGATGATGACCGGTGCCTCGCGCTCTTTGATCACCTCGCGTCGCACCACCGACAGATCCAGACCATCCGCATCGACGATTAGCGGGATGTTCGTGCTCGCCACTACTTCGGCCGCGTTCTCGAGCGCGTCATGTGATCGACCGAGTCCAGGACCGATGATCGCAGCCGAGCATCGATCGGTCGCCGCGATCGCCGCCTTCGCCCAGTGCCGCAATGGCAGATCCGCTCCCAGCGACGAGATCGGCTTGGGCGGACCCGACGGCGTGCCGCCGGGGATCGCCAGTCGCACGATGCCCGAGCCGGCGCGTTGGGCCGAGCCCGCGGCCAGTCCGGCCGCGCCATAGAGGCCAGGCGACCCACCGATGACGCATACTGCGCCGCGCCACTTGTGGGAGTCACGCGGCCGCCGCGGTACCCATGTCCGCACGTCCTGTTCCTCAACGAGGTGCACGCGCTCGGTGCTCGTGTCGAGACCAATGGGCTCCACGAATATTTCACCGGCGTGCGCGGGTCCATCGGCCAGCAACAGTCCGGGCTTCAGCGCCCCCATGGTGATGGTGTGCGCCGCGATCACGGCCCCCTTGCACGCCACGCCGGTGTCGCCGTGTACGCCGGACGGAATATCCACGGCCAGCACCGGCGCAGCGCCTGGATCCGGCGCGACGTAGTCGCCTCGGAAGCCAGTGCCGTAGGCGGCATCGATAACCAGGTCTGCGCTCTGGAGGCGCGCGGGCGCGTCGGCGGCGTCAACTACCAGCACGCGCACGCCGCGATCGGTCAGATGCCGCGCGGCCAAACGCCCGTCGGCCCCGTTGTTTCCCTTGCCCGCAACAACAACGACTCGCTTGCCGTAGGAACCGCCGAGCATGCGCAGCGCTGCCCACGCCACGGCGCTGCCGGCGCGCTCGATCAGGACCTCCACGGGTTCAGGCGCCGCAGCATCCACTGCGGCCATTTCGGCCACAGAAAGAACCGGTCTCATAACGCCGCGACCACGGCTACGGCGGTGGTGTCGGTATGTGTGAGCGAGACCAACCAGCTCGTCACACCCCGGCCCGCCGCAAGCTCAGCAGCAGCCCCGCGCAGCACAAGCTCCGGCGCGCCCGATTCCGTGCGGATCGTTTCGACGTCGTGCCACCCGAACGCGCCGAGGCCAACGCCCAGCGCCTTCATCACGGCCTCCTTCACGGCAAAGCGCGCCGCTAGGCGCGACGTAGCCTCCACCGCGCGCTCGCCGTCGGTGAAGAGTCGCCCAGCCATCCGGGGCTGACGCGCGAGCACCTCGGCGAAGCGATCAACGTCGACCGCGTCCACGCCGAGGCCGATCATTCGACCGTGACGGTCTTGGCCAGGTTGCGCGGCTTGTCGACGTCGTTCCCGCGCGCCTTGGCCAGGTAGTACGCGGACAGCTGCAACGGCACGATGTCGACCATGGGAGTGAACAGCTCGTGTCCCGCGTACGGCGTTACGAACACGTCGTCGGCCAGCTCGGCGATGCGCGGATCGACAGCGCCGTTGCCTTCGTCGGTGGCGACCGCGAGGATCGACGCCCCACGGGCCTTCACTTCTTGAATGTTGGAGATGATCTTGTCAAGCAAGCGGCTCCGAGTGGCGATCGCAACTACGAGGGTGCCTTCCTCGATCAGCGCGATTGGGCCGTGCTTCAGCTCGCCTGCGGGGTAGGCCTCGGCGCGCACGTAGCTGAGCTCCTTGAGCTTGAGCGCACCCTCCTGCGCCATGGCGCGCCCGACCTGGCGGCCGATGAAAAACACGTCGCGGACCTCGCGGTACTTCTCGGCGACGGCCTTGATGTGGTCGTCGTTCGCCATCGCCTCGGCGATCTTGTCCGGCACGGCCTGGAGGTCGCGCACGAGGTGCGCGGCCTCCTCGGGATACAGCGTGCCGCGCACCTGGGCGAGTTGCAGGGCGAGCAGATTGAGGGCGGCGATCTGCGCGACGTGCGTCTTGGTTGACGCCACGCAGATCTCGGGCCCGGCGTGGGTGTAGATCACCGCATCGGAGTCGCGCGCCATGGACGAGTCGACGACGTTGCAGACCGTCAACACGCGCGCCCCCTGCCGCTTGGCAAAGGTGACCGCTTCCATGGTGTCGAGCGACTCCCCGGACTGACTGATCGCGACGACGAGGCTCGTTGGTGTGAGTACCGGATCGCGGTAGCGAAACTCGCTCGCGATGTCGCTCTCCACCGGCATCTTCGCCCAGTGCTCGATGGCGAGTTCGCCGACCATGCCGGCGTTGAAGCTGGTGCCGCAACCGACCACGAAGATCTTGTCGATGCGTCGGAGATCCTCATCGGTCAGCTGCGTCTGATCGAGCGCCACCACGCCGCCGTCGATGCGCCCGAGCAACGTGTCACGCACCGCGTCAGGTTGCTCGTGGATCTCCTTGAGCATGAAGTCGGGGTAGCCGCCCTTCTCGGCCGCTGCGAGGTCCCAGGTGACCTCGCGTCGCTCGGGCGTGACCTCGTCGCCTCGCAGGGTGGTGATGCGAACCGATCCGGGGCGGAGCTCAACAACTCGCTCGTCGTCGATCACGAAGAACTCCTCGGCTTGTCCGTGGATAGCCGGAATGTCAGACGCCAGAAACGACGCCGTTGCGTTCATGCCGCAGATCAGCGGGGAGCCGCGCCGGGCGCCAACGATGAGTTCGGGCTCATCAACGTGCACCACCGCGATCGAGAACTTGCCGTGCACGTCGCCGAGCGCGTCGCGCACCGCTTCGATGAGGCCGATGCCCTTCGCAGACATACGCATCGCAATGACGTGGGCGAGTACTTCGCTGTCGGTGTCCGACGTCAGCTCGGCGCCGCCTTGGGGCAGAGTCGCAGCCAGATCCTTGTAATTGTCGATGATGCCGTTGTGAATCAGCGCTAGTCGCTGAGTTGGATCGGTATGCGGGTGGGCGTTGCGCTCGGTCGGGCCGCCGTGAGTGGCCCAGCGGTTGTGGCCAATGCCGCAGGTGACGCCGGCCGGCGCGTCGCCAACCGCCGCCACCAACTCCGGCAAGCTCTTTGTCCCGCCGGCCCGGCGCTTGCGCCAGATCGAATCACCCGCAACTACGAGCGCTACCCCCGCAGAGTCGTAGCCGCGGTACTCAAGTCGATGGAGGCCCTCGAGGATCACGCCGAGGGCCTGAGGGTCGCCGGTTACGCCGATGATGCCGCACATGGGGCCAAGGCTACCCGTGGGCCACAGGCGCTCAGCCCGCCGCTACGCCAGAAAGGCGCTGACTCGGTCGGCGATTCCGTCGGCGTCGTCGATCCAGACGGCGTGACCGCCGTCAACCATTTCGAGCGTTGCGTTCGGCAGTCTGCGCACCAAGCCCTCGGCGACGGACTGGCCGCCGAAGGGGTCGCTGCGGCCCCACAACATCAACGTCGGCATCGTCACACGCGACAACAGCTCGTCGCCGAAGGCCATGCTCGCGTCGAAACCGCGCATCGGCCGCAGCACCGGAGGCATGTCGCGTAGCTCGTTCAACATGGTGTCCGTGTCGCGCAGGAGCGAGGCGAACCAGTCCACCATGACCTCGGTGAAGGCCCCAGACGCCACTGCGTCGCCAAGGCCGATGCGGCGAAGCATTGGTTTGATGGCGGCGCGGGGTAGCGGGATTCGTGTCGTGAGTTGACCGATGCCGGGCACCACGCTCATGCGCATAACCAGCGGCACTTTGTCGATTGGCGCGCCGATGCTGTATCCCAGCGTGACAAGTTTCTCGATCCGGTCGGCCGCTCCAGCTGCGCCGCGCAACGCGAAGTACCCACCAAAGGAAGTCCCGATCAGGCGCGCCGAGGGCAGGGCGATTGCATCAAGCACGTCCGCGACGAACCCCTCCGCCAAGGCGTGCAAACGCGACGCGTCGCGGAGCGACTCCGGCAGGCGCGGGCTGAGGTCGCACCCCGGTCGGTCGATGAGGACGCACTGGTACTCAGGCAGGCGCGAGGCCAGATTGACCCAGCTGCTCGCTGCGTTGGACCCGCCGTGGATGAACACGACCGGCGGGCCAGAACCCACCACCAGCGCGCGAACTCGCGACCGGGTTCGCGCCAGGTCCAGCCATCGCTCCTCAGGAGCGAGACCAACCGAGCCCCACAATTGCGCTTCTGCAGCGCGAAACCGTACGTCGTTGGTCACGTTGCCCCTTCCTAAGT
>JBKJQZ010000163.1:0-12850 GCA_046594835.1 Acidimicrobiales bacterium
TCCTCGGCGACCTGCAGCAGACCTTCGAGTGAGTACTCGCTCGTGGCGGTGGGCGAGTTCGGCTCGATGGTCCACAACGTGCTCGAAGCCTTTCTCTCGCCCACCGCCACGAGCGAGTACTCACTCGAAGGTCTGCTGCAGGTCGCCGAGGACCACTGGACCGACGCCGTTGCGCCGTGGAAGCCCCAGCAAGACCAGGCCCAGCGTGAGCTCAAACAGATGCTCGAGCGCTGGTGGGACATCGAGGGTAAGTCCTTCTCGCGCGACAACGTCGTGGCGGTGGAGCACGAGTTCGAGGTCGCCGTGGGTGCCCACATCGTGCGCGGCCGAATCGACCGCGTGGACTTCGACCACGACCGAGGCGGCATCGCAGTGGTCGACTACAAGACGGGCCGTCACTTCCCGCGGCCCGAAGACATCGCGCACGACCTCCAGCTCGCCGTGTACTACCTCGCGGCAGCGCGCTCCGAGGCGCTCGCCGAGCACGGACCGCCGACGCGTCTTGAGTTGCTGTACTTCCGGGCGAAGGACCCGTTCTTTGAACAGGAGATCACCGACGACCACGATCAGGTGGCCGAGGCGCGCATCCTCGCGGGTGCAGCCCAGATGGTGGAAGAGCGGCTCGATCCGCTGGTGAGCGCCGACTGCGACCACTGCGACTTCCACCGCCTGTGCACGCTGCAACGCGCCGGCCGGGAGGTCGGGGCTCGATGAGCGCGGACGAGCCGCTCGACGCGTTCATACCGTCGCTCGAGCAGAAGGCCGTGATCGAACACCCGTCTACTCCGGTGCTCGTGGTCGCCGGCGCGGGCTCCGGCAAGACAGAATCGATGGCGCGCCGCATCGAGCACCTGGTGGAGGTGCAGGGGGTCGAGCCGTCGCAGGTGATGGCCCTCACCTTCACCAACAAGGCAGCAGCCGAACTCGCCAAGCGTGTGCGCGGCCGGCTCGGACCAGACACCGACGTGCTGGTGTCGACCTATCACGGCTTCGCGGCATCGCTGGTGCGCGATCACCTGCTCGCACTCGACCTGCCCGCCACGACAACGCTGATCAATCGTGGTCAGGCGTGGCAGCTGTGTCTCGCGCAGTACGACTCGTATCGCTTCGAACAACGCAGCTCGTATATGCCGAGCGCAGTGATCAACGATGCGCTGGCTCTCGCCGGCCGCGTCGACGACTTTCTCGTCGATCTCACCGATGTAGAGGCCGACTGCAACGCCACGCTCAAGATCAAGGCGCCTCGTCAGAAGATTCACGAGACGGCCCGCGGTCGGCTTGAGCTGTGCCAAGTGATCCGCGCCTACACCGCGGCCAAGCGCCGCTTGGGCTTGCTCGACTTCGGGGATCAGATCCGGCTCGCGGTGCGGCTGGTGCAGGAACACACCGACATCGCGGCGTCGCTGGCTCACGATCGTCCGTACCCGCTTCTCGACGAATACCAGGACACCAACTACGCGCAGCGCGTGTTACTCACCACGATGTACGGCCCGCAGGCTGCGGTCACCGCCGTAGGTGACGACCTGCAATCGATCTACGCGTTCCGGGGGGCCCACGTGCGCAACATCGTCGAGTTCGCAGATCATTTCGCGCCGGCCGAGCAGCGTGCGCTCACGGTGAACCGGCGCAGCGGTCCCCGCATCGTCGCGTTGGCCAACCGCGTCCAGGCCGAGGTGCCCAACGCGCTGGAAAAGGAACTCCGGCCCGCCGACGACGCGGCACCGGATCGCATCGAGTGCTTCCTCGCGTCGAGTGACCTCGAGGAAGCGACCCAGATCGCGACCCACATCGAGGCGAGCGTGCCCCGCGGCGGAGCCGGCTGGTCGGAACGAGCCGTGCTGTGCCGAACCCGCTCGCTGATAGCGCCAGTAGTTGCCGCGCTCGAACGCCGGAACATCCCCGTCGACGTGGTCGGTATCGGTGGCCTGCTCGAGCGACCCGAGGTCGTCGACGTGCTCGCGTGGCTTGAGCTCCTGGCCGATCGCACCCGCAACATTGCGCTGGTACGACTGCTACGGAGCCCGTCGAACCGTATCGGCGACCGCGATCTGGCCGCGCTGGCGCGTCACGCCCGCACGCATGTCTCCGACGAGATCGTGGGCGGTGCGCGCGCGCCGATCGTGTTGGCCGACGCCGTGCGCGCCCGTAGCGAGATCACCGACCTCTCGCACGCAGCGGTGACTCGCCTCGACGCGTTTTGTTTGGTGTGGGACGCGCTCATCGCCGCCGCGCAACGCGTGCCCCTCGCCGAACTCGTAGACGAGATCGCGCGCCGCGGCGACCTGTGGGCGGTGTGTGACACCACGGGGCGGGAGAACCTCCTGCGCTTCGGCGATCTCGCGCAGCGCTATGCGCCGGTGGAGGGAGGCAGCGGCCTAGCCGAGTTCGTTGATTACATCCAGATGGTGATGGAGAGCGAGGAGGAACTCGGCGAAGCGACGCCGGGCGACATTGACGCCGTGAAGGTAATGACCATTCACCAAGCCAAAGGCCTCGAGTTCGACCAGGTGTGGGTACCGGGCCTCGCCTACAAGAAGTTTCCGAGCGTGGGTCGCGGCGGCGACAACCCCGAGACCGCGCAGTCCGCGCTCCCGTGGTGGGTGCGCGAGGACACCGAGTCGCTGCCCCACTGGGGCGACGTGACCGGCGCCGCCATGAACGATCTCGTCCGGCGGCGCAGCAACGCGGAGGAGTGGCGCCTGTTTTACGTCGCGTGCACCCGGGCCCGCCAGCGGCTGGTGCTGTCGGCGGCGCACTGGTATCAGGGCCCAACCACGCCCCAGGGTCCGTCGGAGTTGTACGCGTTTGTGGTCGCGCAGCACGATCTGGTGCACGAGCTCTACCGCCACGAACCCGCAGACCGTGACCCGAAGGTGGTGGCGATGGAGGCCTACGAGCGCGAGGCCAAGGCCGCGGTGCCGCCGCCGCTCACGCCGCCGAAGGCCAAGCGCGGGCGGACTGCGTCAACCGAGCCGACGGAGATCGCGATGTCGTTGTTCGACGCGCCACCACCGATGGCACCGCCCGCGCACAATGCGCCCTTTGGTCTGTCCGTCAGTGCCTTGGTGTCCTTCGCCCGCTGCCCGCGTCAGTTCCACTGGAGCACCATCCGTCCGCTCCCTCGCAAGGGATCCGCTGCGGCCACGATCGGCACTGCGGTGCATCGCTGGATCGAGACCCAACACGGCCCGCAAGGCGTATTGGTAGACGCCGAGACGCCTGCGGTCCAAGGCGCAACGGCGACGCCCGGCATCGTCGCGCGGCTACGCGGATCGTTCGCGGCGTCTGCTTACGCCGCCATCGCGCCGGTGAGCGCCGAGGCGCGGTTCGATCTGTTCGTGGGGGGCCACATCGTGCGGGGTCGCATCGACGCGGTCTACGAACATGGCGACGACACCGTGGAGCTGGTCGATTTCAAGACCGGCCGTCCACCTGCCGAGGCCGACCCGTCAGCCGAGACGCAATTGTTGGTCTACGCGATCGCGGCGGTCGACAGCTTCCGCTATCTGCCGGAGCGCGTGAGGGCAAGCTACGTCTACCTACAGGGCGACGGCTCGGTGGCCCAGACCGTGTCGGTGGCGGTCACACCGCAACGGATTGTGGAAGCGCGCGCGTGGCTGCACGACGCGATTGCGCGGATCGACGGCGGTGCATCGCAGACGAACCCGGGCGCGTGGTGCACGCGGTGCGATTTCGCCGCGTGGTGCCCGTCGGCCGCCCGCTAGCGCGGCCGCTTAGTGACCCCAGTTAGTGGTGACGGTTCCGTAGGTCGAGGGAGAGACCCTCGGCCGCGGCGATCACGCGTACGTGGTGATGCTGGTTGACCGCCAGGATGTCGTCAAGCTGATCGTCGGTGCGCGACGGGTCGTGGTGGAACAACACCACCTTGGCCGCGCCAGCGCGGAGTCCGAGTTCGATCGGGTAGTCGATCGTCGAGTGGCCGAAGTGGGCCCGCGCCGGGAACTCGGCGGTGGTGTATTGCGCGTCGTGGATCAACAGATCCGCGTCGTCGGCCAGCTCGAGCGCGGCGTCGTGGAATTCGCCGTCGCCGTTGGGTCCAGGGCCAAGCGCGATCGGGCCGTGGTCGGATAGGTACGCAACCGTGGAGATGCCGTCGGAGATGCGGTAGCCAAAGGTGCGCCCACCGGAGTGCGGGATGTCGAGGGCGAGGATGCTGAAGCCTTCGATGTCGTGCTTGCCGGCCTCGAGCGCCTTGAAGTTCCACGTGCCGCGCAGTTCACGCGGAGTGATGGGGAAGTGCGGCGGTGCGATCGCTTTCGACAGCACCTCGAGCGGATCGCCCTGCGCGGGTTGGTACAGCGTTACGCGCGCGCCCGGGTTGTCGCCCGCGGGGAAGAAGGGGATGCCGTGGGTGTGGTCCCAGTGCATGTGCCCGAGCAGGATCGAACCCACGAACGGACGGCCTTCGAGGTCCCGCGAGAGCCGACCGAGTCCGGTGCCAGCGTCGAGGACCAACGTGGGGTCTTGCGCGCCCGCCGGAGTTATCGCAACGCAGGAGGTATTACCGCCGAACCGTGCGAACGGGTGGCCAGGAGCTGGGGTCGAGCCCCGGACGCCGCAGAACGTGACTCGCAAGAGTTCCCAACTTATTCGCTGAGTACCCTTCTGCACCGTGTCCAATGTCACACCGGCCGGCGTAACGCCAACAAAGACGATCCGTCTCGGGTTCTTTGGCGCCGGCCTCATCAGCGGCGTGCACACCTGGATGCTGCGCGACGTGCAGGTTGATCACCAGATTGTGGCCGTGTGCGACCCCGACACCGAGCGCGCCGAAGTCATGGCGAAGCGTTTCGGTGGGGCGGTTGTGAGCGAAGACGAGCTGTTGGAGATGGTCGACGCCGTCTTCATTACGTGCTGGACCAACGAACACGAGCGGCTCGTGGCCAAGGCCGCCGAACGCGGCTTGGCGATCTTCTGTGAGAAGCCGCTCGCGTTCGATGCGGTCGCGGCAACGCGCATGGCCGAAACGGCCGAAGCCGCCGGTGTTATCAATCAGGTTGGTTTGGTGTTGCGCACGGCGCCGGCGTTCAGGGTGATGAAGCACCTCATCAGCGACCCGCGCGCGGGCAAGACCATCACGATCGTGTTTCGCGACGATCAGTTCATCCCGAACCAGGGCTACTACGCGTCGCATTGGCGGATGGACAAGGAACTCGCCGGTCGCGGGACGTTGCTCGAGCACTCCATCCACGACGTCGACATTCTCGAGTGGATGCTGGGCCCGGTTGTGTCGGTGTCGTGCGTTACGCGCGAACACCACGGCTTCGACCGCATCGACGATCTCGCCGCGGCGCGCTTCGAGTTCGCGAGCGGAGCGGTGGTGCAGCTCACGTCGGTGTGGCACGACATCCTCGAACGGGGCAGCTTGCGTCACGTGGAGGTGTTCTGCGATCAGCTCTACGTGAAGCTCGAAGGCGAACGCTTCGGTCCGATCATCTGGCAGTACACCGGCGAGCCCGAGCAGCGGCTCGAAGGCGAAGACGTTCTCGCCTTCCTTCGCGACGCGGGCGATATCAACCCGTCGCTCGAACAGAATTTCCTCACCGCCGTGCGCGACGGCACGCCGGCTTCGCCGAGTTTCCGTGAGGCGATCACCGCGCATCGCATCGTCGACGCGCTCTACGAGTCCGCCGACTCCGGCGGCAACACGGTCTCGCTTGCTTAGCCGCCGTCGCTTTGTCGGCGGCGTACTCGCGGGCGCCGGGGCCGTAACGTCAGTCGGACGCGCCGCGTTCGCCGCCGCACCCACTGAAGACGGGTGGCGCCGACGGGTCGTGGTGGTTGGGGCGGGCCTGGCCGGGCTTACGGCGGCGGTCGACCTCACGGACCGCGGCTGGGATGTGGTGGTGCTCGAAGCGCGCGACCGTGTGGGTGGACGCGTGCACACGTTGCGCGAACCCTTCAGCGGCGGCCAGTACGCCGAAGGCGGCGGCGAATCGATCGACGAGAGCCACCACGCGCTGCTGAGCCTGCTTCGTCGCTTTCGTCTGCCGACCGAGCGCCGCGCTCCGCAGAAGCCCTACGACGCCGTCGTTTACTACCACGGCAAGCGAATGCGACTTCCCGCGTTCCTCGCTCGACGCGGCGGCGCCGTGTTCAAGGAGTACGAGGCGTACTCCGCCGCGCTTGAGCCACTGAGCGCGCAGGTTGATCCGTTCCACCCCGAGCGATCGCCTATGGCGGAGCGTCTCGACGCAATGAACCTTGACCAGTTCATCCGCGCCCAGCACCTCAGCCCCGACGCCGAGTTCCTCGTGCGGGTGCAAGAGCGAGCGCTTTACAACGCCGAGCCCCGCGACCTGTCGATGCTGTTCATCGCGCAGCAGGGCGCAATTGCCGCACGGGAGTCGAAGACGGCGCTCGACGAGTTGCTGCTGGCCGAGACGCGACGCGTGGTTGGTGGCAACGACCGACTGCCGGGCGCGATGGCCACGTCGCTCGGCACGCGACTACGTCTGGGCCACCCGCTCGCTCGGGTCGAGCACACGCGTGATCGCGTAAGTGTCACGACGACTAACGGCACGCGCGTTGACGCGGCGTGGCTCGTGATCGCCACGCCGATGACGCCGCTGCGCAACGTCTCGTTCTCGCCCGCGCTCCCTGCGTCGCTCGCCGCAGTCGTAGCCGGGCTCGACCTCGGCGACGCGGTAAAGGTCGCCCGCGAATACACGGCTCCGTTCTGGTTGGCTGAGGGCTACTCAGGCTTCACGGTGAGCGAGTTGCCATTCGGCATTGCGTGGTCGCCTACCGATTCACGGATCGCGGGCCACGGCATCCTCACGGAGTTCATTACGGGCGCGCCCGCCCGTCGCGCCGCCAGCCTGTCGCCCGTCACCCGAACCCGCGAGTTCCTGGCGCAGCTCGACACGGTGTACCCCGAAGCCAAAGTGCTGCGGACCGATCGCGTCGCCACGATCGCGTGGCGCAACGAAGTGTTCACAGGCGGTGGCTACTCGGTGTATCGGCCCGGCCAGGTCGCGCCGTTCTTCTCGACGATCCGCGCCGGTACTGGCCGCATCCGCTTCGCAGGCGAACACACCTGCGAACTGTCCGGGTACATGGAGAGCGCTGTCCGCAGCGGCCACCGCGTTGCCGGCCAAATCTCCCCGCTCACCTAGGGCCTGATCTAAGGCAGGTCGTCGGCGTGAAGTCGGCGCAGATCCTCAATCGTCGGCTCCGCCTTCTCGCGTAAGCGCCAGGCGTGATGTCCAACGGCCTTCTCGAAAAGGTTGCGAGCGTAGCGACCGTTGCCGAAGCCCTCGTCGCGTGGTTCGGCGCTCAACAAGACCCGCAGCTTCTCGACGCAGCCGGGAGTGGGCTCGAAGTCCGACGACGCGGCAAAGTGCTTGAAGATCGAGACCAGCTCGTCGTCGCTGTAGTCCTCAAACACGACGGTGGTGCCGAAGCGACTCTCGAGACCGGGGTTGGTCTCGATGAAGGTCTTCATCTCGTCGGGGTAGCCCGCAACGATCACGACGAGGTCATCGCGATGGTCCTCCATCGCCTTCACCAACGTGGAGACGGCTTCCTCGCCGAACCCGTCGGCCGCGAGGGAGTAGGCCTCGTCGATGAACAGCACGCTGCCTAGCGCGGACTTGATGACCTCGGAGGTCTTGAGCGCGGTTTGGCCCACGTAGCCCGCGACCAGTCCGGATCGGTCCGTTTCAACCAACTCGCCCTTGGTCAAGAGCCCGAGCGCCCGATAGATCCCGGCGACGAGTCGAGCAACGGTGGTCTTGCCGGTCCCGGGGTTCCCCACGAACACAAGGTGGCGGCTGACGGTCGGGACCTTCAGGCCCTTCTCGGCGCGCAGCTTGCTCATGCGCAACAGCGCGGTCTGGCGATGGACCTGCGCCTTCACATCGTCGAGCCCGACCAGCTCGTCGAGCTCCGCGAGCAATTCCGGCAACGTGCGCGTGGGCGACGGCGTCGCGACGTTGCTATTGCCTGCGGGCGCGGCAGCGGTCGTTGCGGATGCAGCGACCATCGCGACGCCCGCAGCGCGGAGCTGCGTACGCGCCGCGAGTCGTGCGCGCTCGACTGCGTCGAGCGTCGGATCCGGATCGAGTTCGCACGCAGCAACGGCGACCACGCCAATCGCAGTCGCGTATGTCTTGGCTTGCTCCGCGTCTGTTACCAAGGCCTTCGTGAGCAACGGCGTCGGTGTTTGAAGCCACGGTCTGCCGACAGCAACCGCTGCAGTGAAACCCGACGACGGACGCCCGAACGCGTCCGACCACGCAAACGCGACTTCGGGGATTTCGGCGCACACGGCCGCTACGAAGGCGGCCGCCTCGTCGGTCACGTCGGCCGGATCGAGACCCGCGTCGCTCCCGGCCGTCTTGAGCGCGCGCAGCGCAGCGGCGAACTCTCGGTACATCACAACGCCAGGACAGCTGAGGCGAGCGGGCTTTCCGGGGTCACCCCGGGGAGCGCCATGCTTGCCAGCTCAGGAATCTCATCGAGGACCGACGCCCGGAAGCTGCCCGCTGCGTGCTGTACATACCCCGACCCCAGCGCGCATAAACCACCCGAACGCTCCGTCGGGAGACACGAACTCACAGAGGACCAGCGGCCACTACTCGTTGCCCGGAACGTTCTCCGCGCGCGGAACGGGGAAGAAGTGATGGTGGTAGGCGCCGGTGCACTCGTAGATGGCCGTGCCGACCCGGCCGTCGTCGGTGCGCACGGTCACCTCGTTGAGGCCGCCACCGACGGGTCCGTAACGCTGAGCCCAACGGCCCGACGCGTCGATGCCGACCTCCTGGCCGTTCTCGAAGGTGAACTCGACGTGGCCGGCGATGCCATACACGTCCTCGCCGTCGCGTTTGTAGGACACGACGTTGCCGGCTTGATCGGTCCAGTTCAGGTCGTATCGGAAGTCCGTGATCGGGATCGGATCCGATCCGTCGGCCGGACAGAACGCACCGTCGCGATAGACGAGGGTGCCGTCGGGCAATTCCCAGTTCCACACGCCGATCATGCCGTCGGGCAACTGGATCGCAAGCCACATCCACATCGGGCAACGGGCGTGGTCACGGATGCCCCACGAGTGGTCGCGCTGGCCCCACCAGTTGTTCACTTCGATGGTCTTGCCCTGGTGCAGCATCGTGCCGTTGAACCAGCCGCTTTGGATCATGTGGCTCTGATCCCAGATCGTCTCGTCCTTGTATTTCATCGAGCCGCGTCGCAGTGCGTAGTGCGGGGTGCGTGCGGTAAAGGTGAGGTCGAGGGCGACGGGCGCCGCGGGGTCTTCGGCCACGTCGAGCTTGAGCGTCTTGAACGGCTCGACAATCTCGACCCGTACTGGCCCCGCAACCAGCGCGTGCGGATCGTCGCCTAGGGGGCGCACGTGGCGGCCCCACGTGTGAGTGTCACCGATGCGGCCCAACTGCAGGGCGTCCATCTCCCCCCGTGTGGGGAACGACGCCAACGTGAGGATCATCACGTCGCCGAGTCCGTCGGGTGGATGCGCGATGAAGAACAGAGACTCGCGCCAGTGTGGATGATCCATGAACGGAGTCGGGAACGGCTCCGGAATTTGGTGACACAGGCCTTCATCAAGCGGCGTGAGCCGCGGACGCAGCGCGTCGGTCATTGCTTGGTCACCTTCTTGGGCTCCGGCTTTTTCTTCTTCGGGTTGCGCGTCGCTGGGGATGCGTCGATCTCGGCGGTGGTGGCTGACTCGGAGCCCGGTTGGACCGTGGCTGCGAGAGCTGCAGCCTGGGCTTCGGCCGCTTGGTTGGCCGCGGCCGAAGCGAACATGGCGCTTTGCACGTCGGCCTCGACGAACCTGCCCGCGGATGACGCGACGAGACCGCCCACGATCCACCACGGCGCGAGTGCGGCGATCGCCCACCGCAACGCGTAGTCGCCGAGGTAGTCGCTGTCTGCGATCTTGCCGAGCCCGAGCGCCGAGAATATGACGACGCCCACGACGAGAAAAATGGCGCCGAGGCTGAACGCGAGGCTCCGCTCGCGTGCCGGTGACACGAGCGCTTGGACTGCGGCCAGCGGAGCGAGGAAGAAACCGAGCACGAAGTTGGTCCCAAGCGAAAGCGGAATGGCGAGCCATAGATACGGGGCGGCCGCTATCAACACCAGGCCGACACCGACCAGCGACAGCACCTGGCCGACGCGTTGCATCGGCACGCCCATGCCCTTGGCGAACCACAGTGGCGTGGCCTTCCCGCCGCGCTGGACCCCGACGTAGGTGAACGCCGCGGTTGCCGAACCGATAGCGCCGCGTGCGAGCGGGTCAAGGTTGTAGACGTTCTGGAAAAACAAGGCGAGGTATGCGACGAGCGGGATCAAGCCCGCACCGATGAAGATCGCCGCGATAAAGGTCCGACGAAGGGTCTTGATGCGCCACAGCGTGCGCGTCGCTTGACGAAACTTTGGAGGCTTCATGAACTCGGCAACAGCTGCTCCGCCTGGATCGGTCCCGCCCCGAGGCGGGTCTTCTAGGCGCAGTGCGATGACCGTGACGATGATGATCGGGATGAAGAGGATGAAGAACGCCGCCTGCCAGCCGATGAACTTGCCGATCACGCCGGCGAAGGCCGGGCCTAAGAACGCGGCCACGTACACCGCGTTGGCGTGGTTGGCGTAGACGGTCGGCCGCGCGTCGGGGGTGTAGTAGTCCGACAGCAGCGAGTTGTGAATAGGCCCGTTGGCAAGAAGGCCGAGACCGTTGCCGAGACGGGCAACGGTGAGGAGGCCGACGCTCACGCCGAGGCCGACGAAGCCGGTGAACAAACTGAAAGCGCCGGCCAGGATGCCCGACACCACGACGATCTTCTTCCGGCTCAACCGGTCCGCGTAGTACCCGAGCGGAACGGCGAGCAACACCGTTACCGTCACGTTTACGATGATTAGTTGGATAAAGCGATTGTCGTTGAGGCCGAACGTCTTTTGAATTTCGGGCGCCAAGGTGCCGAAGGCCGAAGTGTCGAACTCGTCAAAGAAGTAGAGGGCCGACAAAACTGCGAGCGGAAAGATCTCCTCTCCACGCGTGTCCACCTCGAACCTCCGACGCAGCCATTCGACCATGTTGTGACGACCCCCTCATGCGGCCTTCGGACGCCCGCAGAATCGGAACGCAACGTAGTGCCTACGATCAACTCATGGCTCTCCCCGACGTGCGGTATCCCGCAGCACCTCGCGGTGACGTGGCGGACGATTACCACGGCACCGTCGTGCCCGACCCCTACCGTTGGATGGAGGACGCGGAGAACCCGGAACTCAAGCACTGGCTCGTGCAGCAGGACGACCTGTGTCAGCCGTGGCTCGCGGCACTGCCCCACAAGGACGCCTGGCGTGCCTCCCAGGCTCGCTTGCTGCCGGGGGCGATCAGCGCGCCAGCGGTGCGGGGAGACCGGCTGTTCTTTCTGCGGCAGGAGCCAGGCGAGCAGCACGCCAAGTTCATCGTGCGCGACGGCGATGGTGCCGAGCGCGTCTTGTTTGACCCGACGGCGGTTGATCCCTCTGGCCTGACCACGCTCGACGTTGCCTCCGTGTCGCCCGATGGGGCCAAGGTGGTGATCGGCGTGTCTGAGGGCGGGACCGAAGACACCGCGATCTCGGTCTTCGACGTCGCCACGTTGGAGTTGCTCGACGGTCCGATCGAACGCACCCGCTACACGGCCGTGGCGTGGATACCGAGTGGGAGCGAGTTCTTTTACGTGCGGCGCCTCACGCCCGAGCCCTTCAACCGGCGCGTGTTCCGTCATGCGATAGGCCAGCCCATCGAGACCGACCAGCTGATCTTCGGTGACGGGCGCGACCCGTCGAGCTACTACGGCCTCGACGTCAGCCTCGACGGCCGGTGGCTTTCGATCAGCGTCGGCGTCGGGACCGAGCCTCGCAACGACCTGTACCTCTGTGACCTCGACACGCATGGCGCGACGCCCGTCGCCATGGCGGAGGGCCTCGACTCCGAGCAGTGGGCCCACTTCGTGCGCGGGCGGATCTTTCTCAACACCACGCTCGACGCGCCGAACGGACGCATGGTGGAAGTCGACGATCCGTCGGCGGGCCCGGCCGGGTGGCGGACCGTGGTGGCCGAACACGAGACGGCGGTGATCGACGAGGTCGCGACGGTGGAAGAGGGCTTCCTCATCAGCCGCAGCGACCACGCCGTGAGCGAAGTGATCATCGCGGCTTACGACGGCGGCGCGGTGACGACGGTCGCGTTGCCCGGCGCGGGCACCGCAAACATCTCGGGCCGCTACGACCACGGCAGCGGCGGCTTCGTGACCTACACCGACTTCGTGTCCGCGCCGACGGTCTATTCGCTCGACACGTCGACGGGTGCGACCACCGAATGGGCGACGACGCCGGGCTCGCGGCCACCGTCGTCTGACGTGGTGGCCCGTCAGCACACCTATGTCTCACACGATGGGGTGGAGGTGCGGCTGTTCGTGATCGCAAAGGGCGACGCGTCGATGGGGCCGCGGCCGACGATTCTTTACGGCTACGGCGGGTTCAACATCTCGATGTCGCCCGCCTACAGCTCGTTCATCCAAACCTGGGTCGATGCGGGCGGCGTGTACGCGGTGGCCAACCTGCGCGGCGGCTCGGAGGAGGGCGAGGCGTGGCACCGCGCCGGCATGCGCGAGAACAAGCAGAACGTCTTCGAAGACTTCATCGCGGCAGCTAGGTACCTGAAGGCGCAAGGCTGGACCACCACCGAACAACTCGGCATCTACGGCGGGTCCAACGGCGGGCTCCTCGTGGGCGCCACGCTCACCCAGTGGCCCGACGAGTTGCGCGCCGTTATCTGCTCGGCCCCGCTGCTGGACATGCTGCGCTACGAGCTGTTCGGGCT
>JBKJQZ010000097.1:0-3222 GCA_046594835.1 Acidimicrobiales bacterium
CTTCGAACTCGTAGGCCGCAGCGAGTTGCGCGTTGATCTCGCGGGCGCGGTCGACGTCGCCCTTGAAGAATGCCTGGATCATTTCCTTCTGGGCGACGGCGGTCCAGTGGCTCGCGACGCCCACCACGCCGCACGCGCCGATGGCGAGGAACGCGAGCGTCAGCGACGAGTCGCCTGAGTAGACCTCGAAATAATCCGGGACGTCGCGCAGCAGCAGCGCAGTGGCCGACGGGTCCTTGGCGGCGTCTTTGTTCGCCACGATCGTTGGCGCATCGGCGATCAGCTTGAGGAACGTCTCGTGGGCGATCTTGCGTCCGCTGCGAATCGGAATGTCGTAGAGCATCACCGGGAGATCGCTCGCGTCGGCGATCGCCTTGAAGTGGCCGTACATGCCGGCTTGCGAGGGGCGGTTGTAATACGGCGTTACGGCGAGGACGCCCGCTGCGCCGACCTGTTTCGCCGCCTTGGTCATCGCGACCGAGTGCGCGGTGTCGTTGGTGCCCGAGCCCGCGATGATCGGGATGGTCACGGCTTCGGCCGCGGCCTTCCAGATCGCGACGCGCTCCTCGTCGGTTACCGCCGGCGATTCGCCGGTGGTGCCGGTGACGACGAGGCCGTCGTTGCCGTTGTCCTGCAGGTAGCGAGCCAGCGTGGCGACGCCGTCGTAATCGACCGAGCCGTCCTCGTGCATCGGCGTGACCATCGCAGTGAGGACCTGGCCCCACCGCCCTTCGTTGCGGCTCATGATGCGAGCTCCTCTGTTGGTTCGCTGCCGCGCTCGATTCCGAGCGTGGCGAGTAGGTCTTCGTGCAGCTCGAACCACACGGAGTGGTAGCTGTCCATCATCGGCTTGGTCATCCAGTCGTGCTCGCCGGCCTCGACCCGGGCACGCGCGGCGGCGAGGCGGGGTCCGTAGTTGCCAAAGCGGGCGAGGGCATCGCCTAGTGCAGTGCAGATCGGCTGCGCGGCGCTGTCGACTTTGGCCAAGCGAGTGAGTACCTCGGCGTCGTAGGCGGGGTCGTCGTGGCGGTTCAGTTCCGGCGGTGTCGAGTTGTCCGCCGGCGGCAGCAGTTGCCAGTCGGTGCACAACCGCAGCAGCAGCGGGTTCAGCTTCAGAAACTCGTGATAGGCCGCGTCGATCGCGCTATTCGCGTGGGCGACCTCGACTTCGTGACGGGCCAACTGCGCGTCCTCATCGCGACCAAAGCGCGTCAGCGCCCACCCGGCGAGGCTCCCCTCTCGCAGGATCACGAAGTCATGCGCGCGGTGGTCGTCCATCAAGGCGGCGACCGCATCCAGATCGATTCCGGTTACCTCGGCGATCTCGGCAGTAGGCGTGACGCCACGCACGCGCAGCACGTGCAGTGCCAGGAACGCGGGATCAGAACGGAACGCCACGGGGAGAGCCTACGAGACATGGTTCGGCCAAAAGTGCAACGATCCGACGTATGCGAGCTGCTCTTCTCAAGACGATCCCCGGCGAACTCGAAATCGACGAAGTCATGGTGGGCGAACCCGGCCCCGGCGAGGTGTTGATCCGCACTGCGGCCGCCGGCCTGTGCCACAGCGACCTCCACTTCATGACCGGTGCCTACCCCTACCCAACCCCGACCGTCCTCGGCCACGAGTCGGCTGGTGTGGTCGAGGCCGTCGGAGCCGGCGTGACCTACGTGGAGGAGGGCGACCACGTCATCTCCTGCCTGTCGGTGTTCTGCGGCAAGTGCTCGTACTGCCTCAGTGGGCGGCCGCACCTGTGCGGCAAAGAGGGCCTCTCGCGCGACTTCGGCGGCCCGCAGCGTCTCGCCATGGCCGACGGTGGCGCGTGCCATCAGTTCCTGCATTTGTCGAGCTTCGCGGAGTACATGCTCGTGCACGAGAACGCGCTCGTGAAGATCCGCAAGGACATGCCCCTTGACCGCGCCGCGCTCATCGGGTGCTCGGTGACGACGGGTCTGGGCGCCGTATTCCGTACCGCAGCCGTACCCGCGGCGTCGACGGTTGCCGTGATCGGCTGCGGTGGGGTGGGCCTCAACGTGGTGCAGGGCGCTGCGATTGCAGGCGCGTCGCGGGTCATCGCCGTCGACATGAACGAGACCAAGCTCGACCTCGCGCGTCAGTTCGGCGCGACCGACGTTGTCAACGCGTCCACCGGCGACGCTGTCGCGCAAGTGCAGGCCCTCACCGGCGGCGGCGTCGAGTACTCCTTTGAGGCAATCGGTCTCAAGGCCACCGCCGAGCAGGCGTGGCAGATGCTTTGCGCGGGCGGGACGGCGACGGTCGTGGGCATGATCCCGATCGGTCAGTCCGTCGAACTCAACGGCTTCGACTTCCTCTCCGAGAAGAAGATCCAGGGCTGCAACATGGGCTCGAATCGCTTCCGTTTCGACATGCCCCGCTATGTGGACCTCTACATGGACGGCAAGCTCAAGCTCGACGAACTCGTCAGCGCCCGCATCAAACTTGAGGAAATCAACGACGGCTTCGAAGCAATGAAAAAGGGCGAGATCGCCCGCTCCGTCATCATCTTCGACTAACCCGTCAGAGCAGCGAACTGGGTCGGTCTCATGCCCTTGTGGGGCATGAGACCGACCCAGTTGCGCGTTTGGACCGCGTATGTGGGGGGACCTAGGCGGTTTTGACGGAGTCCTGGGTCTCACCGTTGGCGAGAGCGAACATCTCGTATTCCTCGCCGGTGTCGGCCCAATCTTCGAATGCGATGACACCGAGCTCGGTGAACTTTGTACGGAGCCAACCTGGCTTGCCCTTGTCGGCGCCGGCGTCGAGCAGACCGAGCTTCTTGCAGTTCGGAACGATCTTGGAAAACAGCATCGACTGAAAGCCGATGCGCTCGGGCGACTGCATGACGAGCTGTACGGCGTCCTTCACCGGGATGCCCATGCGCTCCCACACTTCCTGCTGGAGGAAGCGATCGCGCATGCGCACCGCCGCCTCGAACGCGAACTCCTGACGCTCGAGCATCTCGGCGTCGGAGAGCTCCTCGTAGTACTCCTTCAACGACAGCACGCCGAAGGCGACGTGGCGGGCCTCGTCGCTCATGACGTAGCGCAGGAGCTGCTTGAGGAGCGGGTCAGGGGTGGTCTGCATGGCCAGGCCGAACGCGGCGAGGGCCAGGCCCTCCACCATGATCTGCATGCCGAGGTAGGTCATGTCCCAGCGGGTGTCGTTGATGATGTCGGTGAGAAACATCCCCAGGTGAGCGTT
>JBKJQZ010000302.1:0-7716 GCA_046594835.1 Acidimicrobiales bacterium
GTAGTCGGTCTCCTGAGCGTCCTGGTTGCCCTGGGGAGTCTGCAGCTTGATGGTGGTCTCCACCACCCACGTGTTGACCGCATTACCGGCGATCGTGACCGTGCGGCGCCCGGTGACCTTGCCGGTGCCGTCGATCTTGAACTGACCGAAGCTGGTCGTGCAGGAGCTCTTGACGCTCCACGTCGTGCCGACCGCGAGGCTGGCGGGGTATTCGACGATGTCGGGGTTCCAGTCGCAGTGCGCCTGCTGACCGAACGCAGCGACGTCGAGCGCCTCCTGAATGACTCCCTCGGCCCCGTAGGCGACCGTCTCGGTGAGCTGCACGCCTTGTTGGTTGTGCGTCACTTGGCGACGGGTCTTGCCAGCCGCGCTGTTGCCCTCACGGATGGTCTCGTCGTCGACCGACGCCCCGTCTTCGCAACCAACGAAGCTGTACACACCAACCGCCGGAGGCACGATCGCACCAGGGTTGGTCGACGACGCCGGCGGAGCGCCGCACGCGTCGGTGGCCGCGGTTGCGATGGTGGTACCGGTTGTGCCCGGCTTGGACGTGGTGGCGGTCGTAGCGCCCTTGAGGGTGGTCGCGGTGGCTTCTCCTACCGTCGTTGTGGTATCGCCGCCGAGGCCGAGGGTCGAGTCCGTCGATCCGAGCGTGGTGCTGGTTTGCGCCCCCGCCGAAGTGAGGTCATCGCTGTCGCTGTCGGCGGCGCCGCTTGCGATCCCGCCGATGCCTACGAGCGCCAGCACCGTAGCCACCACGATCATCACGGTCCGCAGACTTGCGGGCAGAGGCGTCGGTTCCATACGCCGAATCGTAGATGGGGAGCCTGCAGTTCAGTTAGTCGGTGTGGCGCGTCGGCTGCTACAACCGCGGCGTGCGCGGCTGGATCAAGTGGTTTACGCAGGGCCTAAAGAAGCGGCGCAGGCCGATCGTCCTTTGGACGCTTCTGACCGTCGTCGTCGTCGGGGCGGCCTTCGCTCGGACCTACGACTGGAAGGGCCGTCCGGAACGGACCATCAACGATCCAGCATTTGCGCGCGCCGCCGTCGCGATCTGTGAGAAGTCGATCCCGAAGCTCCGCGCGGTTCGTCG
This sequence comes from Acidimicrobiales bacterium, assembly GCA_046594835.1. GTDB lineage: Bacteria > Actinomycetota > Acidimicrobiia > Acidimicrobiales > JACCXE01 > JACCXE01. Next base: position 1,094 of record JBKJQZ010000302.1, read on the forward strand.
TGAGGACGAGACCGAGAAGGACCTCGAGAGAGAAACCGCCAAGCAGGTCGAGGGCGTCGCCGACAGGCTCGAAGCGATGGTCGACCGTCTGAAGACTCTCGAGGTCCGCGCCTCAGACCAGCCCGAGGTCGACGCCTGGTTCGTCGACTTTGGCGAGTACGTGGCCGCGGGCCGGCACTACGCCGAAGCGGTGCGTGGCGGCGACGAGAACGTTTACAACAAGGTCGACGACGAGGGTGTCGAGCCGTTGAAGCGCGTCCGCGACTTTGCCCTCGCCAACCGGATCGACGCCTGCATCCCGTAACCGGGTGCTGAAGAACCCGTGTAGGTCAGTGGAAGAGCCCCGAATCGGGACTCATCCACAACCACGCCAAAAGTTTCGCGCCCTCGAATCGTTGCAACCGAGCCAACATTGCGGCGATCACAACGTTTCGATCGCACCAAACCGCGGGCCGCGTTCTTCAGCAGCTGGCTCAGCGTCGCTAGTCACGGCACGCGAAGAGGGCGGGCCTTGCGGCCCGCCCTCTCCACTCATTCATTGTCGCCGCTAGCGGCGGCGATAGACGAGACGCCGTGCGGGCGACCCGACTAAGAGCAACCCGAAGAGCATGAGCAACAGCAATGGAAGCGTTGCGCCCTGAGGCTTGCTGACACGCGAGACGCCGTCGGCGTCGAGTGTCTGAGTGTTGGTGTTGATCGCAGAGTTACCCACGCCATTCGCGTTACCGGTAGCAATCAGCACGCCGCCTGTAGACGAGTTGACCGTGTCGACATTGTTCGACGCGACCGAGTCGTCGTCACCGGTAGCTGTCGCGTTTTGCGTCACTCCGGTGGCGTCGTTGGTTGCCAGGTTGCCGAAACCGAAGTTCAGGCCGCTGTTGGCGAAGCCGAGACCGAAGTTGAAGTTGTTCAACGACTGGTCGGCCACAACAAGGTCACTGTCGCCGGCGTCGAGAATCTGGACCGAATTATTGGTCGCCTGGTTCCCGATCGCGCTTGCGTTGCCCGTCAGGATCGAAGCGTTGCCGCCCGAGATGTTGCTGACATTGGCATCGTTAACTGCAATCGCATCGCCGCCGGTGGACGTTGCGTCTGCATCTTGGTCGACATCGACATTGTTGTCGGACAGGTTGCCTGCGGCCAGGTTCAGACCGGTGTTTGACACACCAATCCCAACGTTGACGTTCGTGACGGTCTGGTCGACGATCACGGGCGCACCGCCGGTGTCGTCGGCATTCAGCACCTGCTGGGTGTTATTGCTCGCTTGATTGCCCGTGGCATTGGCATTGCCAGTCACGATCGACGCAGTGCCGTCCGAATGGTTGCTGGTATTCGCAGTGTTAACTGCAACCGCATCACCGGATCCACTCGCCGTCGCGTCGGCATCTTGGGTCGCGGATGCGTCGTTTTGAGACGCGTTTCCGACCGCCGCGTTGCCGCCTGTGTTTGCTACGCCAATTCCTACGTTCACCGTGGTCGCGTCTTGGTCAGCGACAACAATTGCGCCTGCCTGCGAAGCAGACAGTGCAATCCAAGTTGCCGCACCGGCCAAGACGAACAACGACGCCGTGAGCACTCTGCGTACGGGTTTTCCGTTCGTCGGGGTCAACCGGCGCCTCCTTCTTTACTAAATCGGCATGGTGCCGGCAGAGGACAGCCCTCCGTGAACTCGACGTTACCCCTACCTGAACAGGAGTCGTAGGGCGGAAGTCACAAACAACGGAAACTTCTCAATGCCTTTTCGTGACTCTCAATGCGAAAAGAGTCAGATGACAAGGCGCGCGGTCGGGCGTAGAGTCGCCCACACCAACAGGCCACGGCCAAAGGAGACATGCCCATGACGCTGTCCGAGGTGATCGACGACCACTTCCTGGTGAAGTACCGCACCCTGCTCGATGCGGAAGACGCCGCATTCGACGAGCTTGAGCACGCGTGCGAAGACGGTTTGCGACCGACCTACGAAGCGGCTCTCGGCGAGTGGCAAAGCGCCATCGAGCGGAAGCTCAATTACCTCCAGCGCCTGGGCGTGAACTTCAAGGTCTCCCTCGAAGTCTGAGCTCAGCTGACTACGGAATGAGACCGAGCGAGCGGACTTCGTCACGCTCGCTTTCAAGCTCTTGCGTCGTGACCTGAATCTTCGCCTTGGCAAAGTCGTTGAGGTCAAAGCCTTCGACAACCGCCCAGTGCCCAGCGCCGTCGCTGGCGACCGGGAAGCCGAACTGCAGCCCGGCCGGCACGCCGTACTCGCCGTTGCTGCACACCGCGAGCGACGCACTGTCGCCCGCAGCAGTGGCGTTCACCACGCTGGTGACCGAATCAATCGCAGCGTTCGCCGCGCTCGCGGCCGAGGACAGGCCCCGGGCCTCGATGATCGCCGCACCACGCTTTTGCACCGTCTCGATGAAGCCCGTCTGGAGCCACTCGTGGTCGTCGATGACGTCGTAGGCCGACTTGCCGTTGATCTTGGCGTTGTAGGCGTCGGGGTACTGCGTGGCCGAGTGGTTGCCCCAGATCGCCACGTTCGTGACGTCGCTCACCGGAACACCGGCCTTCTGGGCCAGCTGGGTTTTGGCCCGGTTGGCGTCGAGGCGGGTCATCGCGAACCAACGGTCGGCGGGCACGTCGGGCGCATTCATCCGAGCGATCAGGCAGTTCGTGTTGGCCGGGTTGCCGACAACCAGCACGCGCACGTCGTCCGCGGCGGTGTCGTTGATCGCTTGACCGGCCGGCTTGAAGATGCCGCCGTTGATGTTGAGCAGGTCGCCGCGTTCCATGCCCGCCTTGCGGGGAACCGAACCCACGAGCATCGCCCAGTTGGTGCCCTCGAACGCGGCCTTGTCGTTACTGGTCTTGGTGTCCACGCCGGCGAGCAGCGGGAACGCGCAGTCGTCGAGTTCCATCACCACGCCGTCGAGCGCCTTCATGGCTGGCTCGATCTCGAGCAGGCGAAGGCGAACGGGTTGATCCGGGCCAAAGACCTGGCCGGATGCGATCCGGTAGACGAGGGCGTAGCCAATGTTTCCGGCTGCGCCAGTGACGGTTACCTGTACGGGTGCCTTACTCATCGGGATTGACAGTACCGTCGCGCCCTTATGGAAGGCCAAGCCACAATCCACATCAATGCATCAGCCGACGTCGTGTACGACCTCGTGAGCGACGTCACCCGGATGGGTGAGTGGAGCCCCGAGACCGTCCACTGCGAGTGGATCGAAGGATCCAGCGGCCCCGTTGTCGGTGCGAAGTTCAAGGGCACCAACAAGCTCGGCTTCTACAAGTGGTCCACGTCACCGACCGTGACCGAAGCGACTCCGGGCAAACTGTTCGCCTTCGACGTGGGCGAAACGGAGTGGCGGTACTCCTTCACCGAAGCCGACGGCGGCACGTCAGTAACCGAATCGTTCCGCACTGGCACCGCGACCGGGATCTCCCGCGTGTACTCCCTGCCGCTCTTCGGCCGACAGAAGCAGGTCGTCAAGGGAATGACCGAGACGCTTGCCCGCATCAAGAAGGCGGCCGAGTCCGCCTCGTAGCCGCTGCGCGCTACAGCGTGGCGAGCGCGGCGTTGAACGTTGTGGACGGCCGCATCACTTCGGTGGCCTTTGCGGGGTCCGGGGCGTAATACCCGCCGAGGTCGACGGGCTGGCCCTGCACCGCGAGCAGCTCCGCCGCGATCGTCTCCTCGTCGGCCACGAGTCGCGCCGCCAGAGGCGCGAACGCTGCGGCCAGTTCGGCGTCGGCGGACTGCGCAGCCAACTCCTGAGCCCAGTAGAGGGCCAGGTAGAAGTGGCTGCCGCGGTTGTCGATCTGGTTGACCTTGCGGCTCGGCGATTTGTTCTCGTTGAGGAACGTCCCGGTCGCGAGATCGAGCGTGTCGGCCAAGATCTGGGCGCGCTTGTTGGCCGTGACGTTCGCCAGGTGCTCGAAGCTCGCGGCCAAGGCGAAGAACTCACCGAGGCTGTCCCAGCGCAGGTGGTTTTCCTTCACCAGCTGCTGCACGTGCTTGGGCGCCGAGCCGCCCGCGCCCGTCTCGAACAGCCCACCGCCGTTGATGAGCGGGACGACGGAGAGCATCTTCGCCGACGTGCCCAGCTCAAGGATGGGAAACAGATCGGTGAGGTAGTCGCGCAGCACGTTGCCGGTGCAGCTGATCGTGTCCTCGCCCCGACGAATGCGCTCGAGCGAGAAGGCGATCGCGTCTACCGGCGCCTTGATCTCGATCTGTAGGCCGTTGGTGTCGTGATCGGCGAGGTAGGTCTCCACCTTGGCGATGAGGTGCGCGTCGTGGGCCCGGGTCGCGTCGAGCCAGAAGATCGCGGGCGCACCGGAGACGCGGGCGCGGGTAGCGGCGAGCTTGACCCAGTCGCGGATCGGGACGTCCTTGGTCTGGCACATGCGCCAGATGTCGCCCGCGGCAACGGCGTGTTCCATCAGCACGTCGCCCGAGGCGTCGTTAATTACCCGCACGGTGCCTGCCGCAGGGATCTCGAAGGTCTTGTCGTGGCTGCCGTACTCCTCGGCGGCCTGCGCCATCAGTCCCACGTTCGGTACCGATCCCATCGTGGCGGGATCGAAGGCGCCGTTGGCGCGGCAGTCGTCGAGCACCACCTGGTAGATACCCGCGTAGCTGCTGTCGGGGATCACGGCGAGCGTGTCGCCTTCGGCGCCGTCGGGGCCCCACATGTGACCCGACGTACGGATCATCGCGGGCATCGACGCGTCGACGATGACGTCGCTCGGCACGTGCAGGTTGGTGATGCCGCGGTCGGAATCGACCATCGCAAGCGCCGGGCCTTCTGAGAGACGCTGCGTGATCGCAGCCTCGATTTCGCCCCGACGGTCGGGCACGTCGGCGAGACGCTCGAGCAGCGTTCCGAGGCCGTCGTTGGGAGAGATCCCGGCCGCGGCGAGCGCTGCGCCGTGCTCGGCGAACAGCGCCGGGAAGAAGGCCCGCACCACGTGGCCAAAGATGATCGGGTCCGAGACCTTCATCATCGTGGCCTTCAGGTGGATCGAGAACAGCACGCCTTCGGCGTTGGCGCGCGCGATCTGCGCGTCGAGGAACGCGTCGAGCGCCGCGACGCGCATGACCGCAGCGTCGACGACCTCATGGGCGAGCACCGTGACCGGCCCGCGGAGCGCGCTCGTGCCATCGGCGGTTTCGAGTTCGATGCGGACCTTGCCGTCGCTCGCAATGACGACTGACTTCTCGGTCGAGCGGAAGTCGTCGGCGGTCATGTGCGCGACGTTGGTCTTGGAGTCCGCAGACCACGCGCCCATCGAGTGCGGGTGGTTCCGGGCGTACTGCTTGACCGACGCCGGTGCCCGACGATCAGAGTTGCCCTCACGCAGCACCGGGTTCACGGCGCTGCCCTTGACCTTGTCGTAGCGCGCCCGCGTGTCGCGTTCCTCGTCGGTCTGGGGATCGTCAGGGAAATCCGGGATCGTGTAGCCCTTGGCCTGCAGTTCGGCGATGGCTTCTTTCAGCTGCGGGAGCGACGCGCTGATGTTGGGCAGCTTGATGATGTTGGCCTCGGGCGTCTTCGCCGATTGGCCGAGCTCCGCCAGCGCGTCGGGCACGCGTTGTTCCGCGGTGAGGCGTTCGGGAAACGAGGCGAGGATGCGGCCGGCGACGGAGATGTCGCGGGAGTCCACCGTGACACCGGCGGTCCCGGCGTAGGCCTGGATGATCGGGAGGAACGAGTACGTGGCGAGCAGCGGCGCCTCGTCGGTAAGGGTGTAGATGATCGTCGAGTCAGGCACGACGCCCACGCTACCGAGAACGGCGGGATGGCAATAACTGGTGCGATGCTTGCCCTGTGCGTGTTGTCGCGCTGTGGCGCTTCCCCGTGAAATCCCTCGGCGGCGAGACGCTCGCCTCGATCGACGTTGGCGATCTCGGCTTCGCGGGCGATCGCCAGTGGGCGATCCAATCTGTCGAGACGGGCAAGGTCCTCACCGCGCGTCGCGAACCAAAGCTGTTGTACGGGTCCGCACGGGTGGTGGATGGCGACGTCGTGATCGACACGCCGATCGGCTCCGGCGTCGACGGCTCGGCATTGTCCGAATGGCTCGGCTATCCGGTCCGGCTCGTGCACGCCCAGCGGGGTCACCACGCCACCTACGAGACACCCGTCGACTTCGAGCACGAGGACCGCTCACGTTGGCTGGAGTGGGACGGTCCCGACGGCGTGTTCCACGACTCCACGCGCACACGCGTGTCGCTCGTTTCCGCCGAGACGCTCGGCGCATGGGACCCGCGCCGGTTCCGCACGAACGTGATCGTCGACGACGGCCCGGAGGACGAGCTAATTGGCCACTCCGTGAAGATCGGCTCAGCCGGACTTGCCGTGGTGAAGCCCGTCGACCGCTGCGTTATGACCACGCGGCCCCAGCCCGGTATTGCGCGCGACCTCGACGTCTTGCGCACGATCAACCGTGAACGAGCCGGCAACTTGGCGGTCGGTTGCCTCGTCGTCACGGCAGGAGTGATCGAGATAGGCGACGACGTAACCGCACTGGAGTGACAAGCTAAGGACATGGCCCGGGGGGAAACGGTCCGCTTTGCGGACGTGCGCGGCACACCCACACCTCTGCGCGGGCGCCTCGGCGTACGCGACCTGACC
>JBKJQZ010000309.1:0-8417 GCA_046594835.1 Acidimicrobiales bacterium
ACAGCACGTCGAGCGCCTTGGCGATGACGGGGTTTTCGTACGGGAACTTCTCGTCGGGGCTGAACATCATGTTCAGGAAGTTGGCGGCGAAGTCGCGGTTGTTGTCGGGATACACGAAGGGCATGCCGACGGAGAAGCGGTGGCAACACGCGGCGAGCGTCGGCATCTTCGCAATGAGACGCGTGATCTGCTTGTCGCGCGAAGACTTGCGGTCGATCTCTTTGGACTTGGGATAGAAGGTCGACATCGCGGCGACGGCGGAGACGAACATGCCCATCGGGTGGGCGTCGTAGTGGAAGCCCTCCATGAAACGCTTGCGCATGTTCTCGTGGATGTAGGTGTGGTGTGTGATGTCGTGCTTCCACGCCGTGAACTCTTCGGCGGTCGGCAGCTCGCCGTGGACGAGCAGGTACGCGACTTCCAGGTAGCTCGAGTTCTCGGCCAGCTGCTCGATCGGATACCCGCGGTAGCGCAGGATGCCTGCGTCGCCGTCGAGCTCGGTGATGCTCGACTCGCACGCGGCGGTCGACATGAAGCCCGGGTCGAAGAAGAAGACGTCGGGAACGGCCTTGCGCCAGTCGGCTGAGCTCACCCCGCCATTAGCAATCGGGACCTCGACCTGGGAGCCAGTTCGATTGTCGGTAATGGTGATGCTCTCAGCCACGGGTTGCCTCTCGTTGAAACAGCGTTCCGTGGGTCAACCCTAATCGGACGCTGCGGGGGTCGGAATTGGTGCGGTAAAGGTGACGGGCGCGTCGAACGCAGCCTTGCGCGCGGCCCGCCGCATAGCTCCCAAGAGCATCGGACCAGCCACGCAGATACCCACCACATTGGTGATCGCGCGCAGCGTGTCCCAACCGAGCGTGGAGGTCGCAAAGCAGTAGCGGAAGAAGTGCGTCAGGTTCGTGGCGACGGCCGCGCCGGGCACGAACGAGAGCGGGCCTTCGGGCCCGATCGCGAAGGGCCAGAACCACAGGTTGAGCAAGAAGCCGAATACGTAGGCGGCAAACGCGCCGTAGACCGCGAGCAGCGCGAGCTCGGCCTTGCCCTTCGCTGGTGGCAGCAGGCCGGCGCCGAGGCCGACCCACGCGGCCGCGAGCATTTGGAACGGCAGCCACGGGCCAACGCCGCCTGTCAACAGCGCGCTGGCGAAGAGCGTGACGGCGCCGAGCACGAAACCAAAGCCCGCCCCGTACACGCGCCCGGCGAGCACAAGCAGGAAGAAGACGGTCTCGATCCCGGCGGTGCCGGCGCCGAGCGGACGCAGCGCGGCCCCGAGCGCCGCGAGCACGCCGAGCATGGCGAGGGCCTTGGAGTCGATGCCGCCGTCGCTGAGTTCGGCGACGATCACGGCGATCAGCGCGGGCATGAGCAGCACGAAGATGAGCGGGCCGTCGGTGCTGTGCGCGCCAGCCTGCTCGGGCTGGAACAGGAGCGGCCACACGAACATGGCGAGGCCGGCCAAGGAGGCAATCGCAAGGACGGCCGCGGCGCGTGGGCGGATGCGGATCACGGGGCGCTCGTCTCGCGCAGCGCGTCGCGTACTTGGGCGACGGTGAGCCACGGGTCGGGGGCGAGGATCTTGGCCACCTGCGGGGCGAAGGCGGGCGAACTAGCGATGACTTCCGCCGTTGGCCCGTCGGCCACGACTTCGCCTTCGGACATCACCATCACGTCGTCCGCGACCGACGCAACGAACTCAACGTCGTGAGTGGCGACGACGATCGCGTGCCCTTCGGAGGCAAGCGTGCGGAGGGCGGCGGCGAGGTGGTCCTTGGCTTCATAGTCGAGCCCGCGGGTGGGCTCGTCGAGCAACACGATCGCGGGCGACGACGTGAGCTGGATGGCGAGCACAAGCGCGAGGCGCTGGCCTTCGGACAAGTCGCGCGGGTGTTGGGCGTCTGGCAGGCCGGGCACGAGCCGGTCGAGCAGTGTGCGGCACGTGCCTTCGGTTGCGCGGGCGTCCTTGTCGGCTTGGGCGCACTCGCCCGCGACGGTGTCGAGGTAGAGCAGATCGCTGGGCGTCTGCGGAACAAGCGCGACGCGTCCGTCGGCCTCCACGGTGCCGGCGTCGCGCGGCCCGGCGCCGTGCAGCGCCCACAGCAGCGACGACTTGCCCGATCCGTTGCGACCCATCAGGGCCGCGATCCGTCCGCCGTGCAAGTCAACCGAAACCTCCCGCACCGCAACCACCTCGCCGTAGCGCACGACCACGTGCGCGGCGCGCAGGAGCGGCGGCGAACTGTGAGTGATTCGCCTCACTAGGCGAGCCGAATCACTCACAGAAAGGGTGGCGCGCAACGCGGGGGCGAGGCGACGGGCGTCGCGGACCGACAGCGGGAGTGGGGTCCAGCCGGCGAGGCGGCCGAGGTGGACGATCGGCGGGGCGATGGGCGACACCGCCAGCATCGCGGCGGGGTCGCCGATGGCGACGGTTCCGTCGCCGTCGAGGGCCACGACGCGATCGGCGTACTGCACGACGCGCTCCATGCGGTGCTCGGCCATGAGGACGGTGACGCCGAGGTCGTGCACGAGACGCGTGATCGCGGCGAGCACGTCTTCGGCCGCGGTGGGATCGAGCGCGGAAGTGGGCTCGTCGAGCACGAGCACGCGCGGGTGCGCCGTGAGCACCGCCCCGATCGCAACGCGTTGCTGCTGACCGCCCGAGAGCGTGCGCAGCGGTCGGTTGCGCAGCTCAGCGATGCCGAGCAGGTCCAGGGTCTCCTCGACGCGCTTTCGCATCACACCCGGCTCGATCGCAAGCTGCTCCATCGCGTACGCGAGCTCTTCTTCGACCGTGTCGGTCACGAAGCCCGCCAGCGGGTCCTGACTCACGACGCCCACCACGTCGGCGAGGTCGCGCGGCTTGTGGTTGCGCGTGTCGCGCCCGTCGACCGACACCGAGCCCGCAAGGTGACCACCGGTGAAGTGCGGCACGAGTCCGTTCACGAGACCAAGCAGCGTGGACTTGCCTGCGCCGGTCCGACCGATCACGAGGGCGAGCTCGCCTTCGTGTACCTCGAAGGTTGCGTCGCGCACCGCAGGCGCGGCTGCGCCGTCGTAGGTGAAGGTGGCGTGGTCGAAGCGGATCACGCTGCGTTCACCAGCTCGCGGTGGCGCACGCGTTTGGTGGCGCTGCGGTTGACGGGCGGCGCCAGCCACGCGGGCAGCACCCCGAGGGCGACGCCGAGCGCCGGCAGGAGCGGCAGCGTCGGCCACTGCAGCGGTTGCAGCGGGCTGGCCAGCGCGAGCGGGTCACGCATGCCCGCGACGATCACGACTGCGGCGACGGCGACGCCCGTCAGACCCACCGCCCACTCGGCGTTGCGCCACGGGTCGGGTCGGTAGCGCGTGGTGTGCACGCGACGGCCACCAACCACGAGCCCGCCCCACGCACCTGCGGCGCCGAGCGCCAGCATCGGCAGGCCGAGCCAGCCGGGTGTGCTCGCGTCGAGGAGCCCGTAGGTGCCCGCGCACAGCCCAACAAGGCCGCCCAACACCAGCGCGGCGGTGACCAGACGCGAAGCGCGACTCACCGGTGCAGTGCGGCCATAGCCCCGGCTGTCCATCGCGGCCGCGAGCAGCAGTGAGCGGTCGAGCGCGTCCATGAGGACGGGCACGAGCACGGTGCGGATCAGCGCGCGCCGTTGCTTGGTTTCGTGGCGCAGCCGGCGCGCGCGGCGAACGCGTTGCGCGCTCTCGGCGAGTTGTGGCGCGACCGTCAATGCGACGGTTACCGCGACTCCGGCTTCGTGCAACGCGCCGGGCAACGCCTTCAGCAACCGCTTCGGGTCGGCGAGCACGTTGGCTGCGCCGACGCACAACAACAGCGCGCCGAGGCGCAAGCCGTCGTACAACGCGGCGAGCACGCCCTCAGCCGAAACGGGGCCGCCGAGGCGTATGCCCTGGACGCGCTCGGGCAACGGAATCTGCGGCAGCGTGAACAGCACGTGTTCGCCGTACTGACCGTCGAGCAACATGCGGTAACCCACACGGATCCCGATCACGATCAGAGCCAGGACCGCGTAGGCCTTGAAGCCACGCGACCACGGCGCGTCGCCGCGACGGGCGGCCACCACGTGTGCGACCACCACCACGATCATCACGAGCAGCAGCGGATTCGTGGTGCGACTCGCTGCCGCCGCGAGCCCGATCGCCCACAGCCACCACGCGCCCGGGTGCAGCGGTCGAGCCAGGCGCGCGGAGTTCGCCATTACGCAGAGGTTGACAGGTCGGCGCGGCGATCGCGGGCGCGGCGCCGAGCGAGGCCCACGGCGGCTGCGCTAAGCGCGCCAACTCCGACGAGCAGGGTGGGCAGGGGCGAGCTACCGCTGCCCCCGTTGCGCGTACGCAACCTGAGCGCGTCGTCTTCGGGCTCCTTCGCGTCGAACGGCTGCACGAGGGCGTCGTCCACACCATCGATTGCCGCGGCGCGAATCGCGCCATCACCGGCGCGACGCGCGGATCCTGACGCGGTGGCGCCGAGGCCGCCGCCGAGGCCGCCGCCGGGGCCCGGCGCCGCGCCCGGCAACGCGATGGTCGGTGTCGGCGAGGTGGGAACCGTGCGCGTTGGTGCGATGAGACCCCGCGCCGCAGTGCAGTCCTTCGACGAGATCTTGGGCGACTCCCCCGCGCGCGCTTCGGGTTGATAACGCGGCGGTGGCGGCGTGACGAAGGGTTTGCCCCGCGAAAAGGACCAGCCCTCGTAGGTGCCAGGCACGGGGGTGCGCGCACCGGCGCCGTTGTTGCTCGGGCACCACCGGCCACCGGCTTCGGCGATCCAGTAGGTCCAGTACGCGTTGGACGGCGACGCATCCTGGCACGGGTCGCTCGCGGGCTTGTTCGCGATGCGACACATGAAGCCGGGGAACTTGACCGACGTTTGATAGCTGATGCTGGCGCGACGCAGGGCGTCGAACCCGTCACGGGGTTGGCCCGACCCGCAGCGCACGCCGACGCCGCCGCCGAGTTCGCGGAAGTCGACCACCACAGACACGCCAGCAGTGGTGGTGCACGCGCCAGCGCTCGACGATTCGGCGGCGCGACTCGGCGCGGCGAATGCACACGCAACACCAACGAGCGTCAACGCCGTCAGACCCAGCAGTAATCGGTTACGCACAAGGCTCCGTTCCCGCAGACCGCGGCGGGGGTGAATGAGTTATGGGAACCGCTCGGACAGGCATTCCGGCTTTAACGGCTGCGGGTCAGCGCTGGAGTCACACCAGCTTCCCCCGCCTGAACGGTGCGCTAACGCTACAGGCCACCCACGCCGGGAGTGAATCGAGCGAGGTGGAGACGGTGCTACTGGCCGAACCTGAACGCGTAAAGCTGCACGCCGGCGCCGACGGGTTTAATACGCAAGATGTGATCGCCCTCGGGTCCGTTGGCGATCAGGTGATACAGATCCGCGGCGTCGACGTGCACAACGGTCTCGCCGTCGCGGTCTTCGATGTCGGGACCCCAGTTCGCCTTCGGCACCGGATTGCCGTCGAGCTCGATAACCGCGTACGTGGAGCGCTTGCGGGTGCGGTCCATGACGAGGTTCACTTCGCCCGCGTGGTAGTTGATCGCGGCGATCTCGTGCGCGTCGGTCGACTCGATGAACTCGTCTGCCGCGAGCCAGTCGCCTTCCATGCCGATCAAGCCACGATCGACGGTCTCGGGCATCTGGTAGCGGCGCGTGCCTTCTTGCAGTTCCTGGCCGGCCAGGCGGCCGCCGCGGAGCGTGCCGAGGTAGGTCTCGGGCGTGAGCACCGCGGTGAGTGCAGACTCGGCCTTCGTCGGGACCGCCGCGATCTGGCCCCGTTTGGCGCCTGCGGCCACGAAACTCGCAACGGAGGCAACCGCCACGACGAGGGCGGCGGTGACCAGAGCGGCGCGACGATCCATGGGTGTTACAGGCTGAAGCGGTAGAGGTTCGACTCGCGCAGTTCGAAGCCGAGCTTTAGGTAGAGCGCGTTGGCGGCTGCACGTGACGGCCGTGACGTGAGGTCGACGGTCTTGATACCGAGCGTGCGTGACGTGTCGAGCGCGTGCTGGGTCAGCGCGGTGGCGGCGCCGCTGCGGCGGATGTTGTCGTCGACCACGACGTCCTCGATCCAGGCGCGCAGACCCGTCGGGATGGGGAAGGTCACCAAGGTGAGCGAGCCGACAATGAAGTTGTCGTTGTCGGTGTCTCGTGCGAGCAGCAGATACAGGTCGGGGCTCGCCACGATCGAACCCAGCGCCTCGGCGGTGGGAGGCGGGTTCGACGACGACAGCTGCGGGATCAGTCGGGCAAAAGCCGCAACCAGCGCATCGTCGACCTCGGTGGCCTCGGTTATTTCGATATTCATCGCAGATAAGGCTATTTGGCCCTAGCCGCGGGCCCATCACCCGCGTAATTTCGGCGGCCCCGCCTACGTAACCAGGAGTTCAGATGGCCGTGACGAACTCGCCACAACCCCGTCGATCGCGCGACACCAACGATCCGTACCGTACGGGCATGGCAGCTCTCGGAACGTGGCTCGTGAGGCTCGGCAACGCCGGCGCGGCGCGCAACGCCGCAACCATGGTTGCCCAACGCCGCGCCGCCGAGGCCCGCGCCAACGCGGTGATGCGCCGCTTCGCCGAAACGGCGCCCGCCGCGATCAGTCGGCGGATCCCGGCGGCGTAGTCAGAAGTAGGTCGGGGCAAGCGGACCGCGACCAGCAATCGTTGCCGCGTCGCTCTCGCGCCCCAACGCGATCGTCTCAACCAGCAGGGCTTTGGCCCGATCGTCGAGGAGCGCAAGGTCGTCGGAGACCAACGCCATGCCGCCCGAGGAGCCAACGACCTGCGCCCACTGCTGTGCCTCCGCGGCGGTCAGGGCGGTCTGTTCGGTTCGGAGCATGAGGCAGTCGGGGTCGTTGAGCCACAGGCGACGGTGCATGAACGCGCGCGCCACGGTCGCGTCCTGCGCGTACTTCGTAGACGGCTGCGTCTTTAGGTAACCCGGGATCACTTCGGTCTCCGCAGCCGGCTCCCATAACGGCGCGACGTCGGGGCCGATGCGGTTGCCGTCGACCACGCCCACGAGGTGGGCGAGCGGCGCACCGCATCCAAGGAGGAATGCGTCGTCGCCCGCGCCGCGACGAATCGCGTCGTACCCGGCCCGCACGCGTTGCGCGGGGGTCTTGGATGGGTCGGCGTAAATACCGTCGAAGCTCGGCGCGAACGTGAAGTCGAGCTTGAGGTAGGTGAAGCCCATCGCGACGAGTGCGCGCGCCACGTGTTCGAGGTGGGCCAGCACGGCCGGGTTGGTGGTATCGAGGCCGTACATGAAGCCGTGGTCGGCCTCGGACCAGATCGGGTTGAGCCACGCCTTAAGCGGCCTGTCTTCGCGAAAACGCGCGACCCAGTCTGGGTGTTCGGTCGCGACACGTGAATCGGGCGCGACCAGAAACGGGGCAATCCAGATTCCGGGGCGGTAGCCGGCGTCCGCTATGTCCTGGGCGAGCGCGGGCAGGCCGCTCGGGAACTTGTCGTTGGTGGTGAGCCAGTCACCGATGGCGGACTGGTAGCCGTCGTCGAGCTGGAACACGTCGAAGGGGTAGTCGTTAGTGCGGGCGATCGCGAGGTTGGCGCGCAAGGCGTCCTCGGTGATGTCATCGAAGTAGTGGTACCAGGAGCACCAACCCACTTGGTAGGGCGCGGCGACGCGGGCGTTGCAGGTTTGCTTGACCGCCTTGGCCCACAGCTCGAGCAGCGCAAGTGCGTCGGTGCCGCCGGCGATCATTATCGGGTCGAGTCCGAAGGTCGCGGAGGGCGCCAGCTCCATGTCGCCGAGGAAGGCTTCGGCGTGTAGTTCGGTGTCGCCCTCCACGCCGTGAGTGAGGCGCAGCGTGCCGTCGTGGTTACCCGAGCCGATAAAGCCGACCATCAGGCGGTCGGGTTCGTCGTCACCGATCACGGTGAACCACTCGCTACGGAGCTCGAACTCGTTGGTGACCGTCGCAGGATCGGCGTGGTGCGCGCCTTGGAAGAACGGGTTGTTGGCCTTGAACGACGGGTCGCGGTCCACGCCGAAGGTGGCGACGTCCGACGGCGTCCACGACTGGTACCCGTGGCGGAACATGCGAGGCGGTCCGGCGAAGCCGTGGAGCGCGAACACCAGCCGCACGTTGCGAAGCCGGACGGGAGCATCGCTCGCGTTGGTGATCGACCAGTCGAAGCGCTCGCCGTCGTCGGTCGGCGTCGAGGAGTAGGTAAGGCCGACGCCTTCGGCGCGGAGGAGATGGATCTGCACGCGTCGCAGGCTAGGGCGCGGCCGGGCTGCAAACCGACGCCATAGCGCTGTCTAGGCGGAGGCCTCGCCGAGTACTTCGTCGAGTTCGGCGAGCCAGGCTTCGGCGTCGTCCGCGAGCTTGCGCGCCGCGTGCAGGTGCTCGTCGGCGTCG
>JBKJQZ010000317.1:0-9530 GCA_046594835.1 Acidimicrobiales bacterium
AGAACACCAAGAAGGTCGGCAAGTCCCTGAAGGAGAAGCGAGCCGTCAAGGCCGCCAAGAAGAGCTCGTAAATTTCTGAACTTTCTCCCCTTCATGTGACCACAGTCACATGAGTTCCCCCCTGGGTATATGAGACAATTTGTCTGCGAATAGGGCAAACTGTGTCTGTCAACCGGGGGACACGTGGAGGGGTTTCAGAAATGAAGAAGCGTTCAACAGTTTTTGCTGCGTTTGGCGCGGCAGTCGCGCTACTCGGAGGGCCACTGGTGGCGTCGGCACCTGCCGATGTACTTAGTGTCTCCGACGTGGCGGCGAGCATCGTGGCGCCAGCAACGACGCAGGGCGCGTTCAGCGTCGTGGGCACAATCACCAACAGCGGCGGTCTCGACCAGCCGTCTGGTTCGAAGATGACCTTCAGCGCGACGAACGGCTCAGTAACGAGTGCTCCCACGGGCTGCACAATCGGCGCCGGCTCAGCTGTCTGCACGGTTGGTGCGCTGCCGGGCGGCGCCTCGATCAACGTGACCGTTGGGGTCACCCCAGCGGCGGGGGCCAACAGCGTGGGCACGCAACTCGTGGTCCAGGCAGCTCAGCTCGAGTCGCCGGTCCTCGATCCAACCAACAACACCGCGTCGGCCGTGACCGGCGTCGCCTACGGCGTCGACGCATCGATCACCAACCAACCCACCGTCGTGCGCTACGACGACGACACGCTGTTGAGTTCCACGGTGACCAACACCAAAGCGCCACAGACGCTCAACGTCGTGCTCGCTTCCGGCGGCGTCATCGATACCCGTATCGCTACGCCCACCGGCTGCACGATCACAAATGCCGGCAAGAATCTCAGCTGCGCCTTTGCCCTCGGTGCGGGCCAGTCCAAGAGCTTCGACACTGCGGTAACGGCCCCGACCTCGGGTACTTCGATCACCTCGACGCTCAGCGTCACCGGCGCCAATGCCGGATCCAAGTCGGTCAGCGTCGTCACGAATCTGTCGAACGACGCGCAGGCCTTCGTGCCCGCCGGTGATCACTTGAACTTTGCGGGGTCGAACCAGTTCACCGATTTCAGCGTGCCCGTTGGCTCAGCTCCGGGCCTGTTCCTCAAGCTCCAGGAAGTCACCCTCAACAACGTGTCCTGCGGCACCAGCACCTGCATCCGTCAAGCTGCCGAGGCACTGTTCCCCAGCACCGGCACCTACTCCGGCACAGACCCGAACAAGCCCTTCGTCTGGAATATCAGGTACGACGAGCGCCAGGTCTGCAACGGCGTCGGCGGCGGCAGCGGCTGCCTCATAGATATGTACTGGATCCCCAGCGGGGGCACGGCGACCCAGCCGATGGCTCTGTGCCCGACCTACGGCACGACGCAGGCGCCGCGCCTTAACAACATCGCCGCACCCTGCCTCCAAAAGGTCGACAAGGGCATTAAAGGCTTCAGCACCTACACGGTCGCAGTGTTGCGCGACATCGTGATCCCGATCATCTCGGGCACCAGAAGCTAAGCCCATCGCACCCTCAGCGGAGGCCAGCGCGCTGGAGCCAACGCACGCAGAACGTTTAACGCCGTACCTCCCGCGGATCGCTCACGAGTGGCCCGAGGGCGGTACGGCGTTTCGCGTGGTCGACGGATCACTCGTGTTCGTCGACATCTCCGGCTTCACCGCGCTCAGCGAACGGCTCGCGCGGCGCGGCCGGGTTGGCGCCGAGGAGCTCACCGAGACGCTCAGCGGCGTGTTCGCCGACCTTCTGACTTCGGCGTACGCGGCGGGCGGCAGCTTGCTGAAGTTTGGTGGCGACGCGTTGCTTTTGCTGTTTGAGGGCGACGACCATCCCACGCGGGCAGCAACGACCGCGGTGCTGATGCGCAAGGCGCTCGCCGACCGCGGGGCCATCAAGACCGAGGGCGGCTCGATTCGCCTTCGGATGTCGGTGGGCGTGCACTCGGGTGAGATCCACTTCTTTCTCGTAGGCGAAAGTCACAAGGAGTTCCTCGTGACCGGCCCGGCGGCCTCTGCGGTGTGCACGATGGAGAGCACTGCGCTCGCGGGCCAAATCATGGTCAGCCCCACAACTGCAGCGGCCATCCCCCGGCGGCTGCTCGGCGACGCGAACGGTCCAGGCGTGCTCCTTCGGCGCAGCAGGGTGGACGCGGTTCCGCGCGGATACCCCCAAGTCCGAGCCGGAACCAATGACATCACAGCGCTGATTCCCGTCGCCCTACGCGAAGCCCTCGTCGGAGGAGTCGAACCCGAACACCGCCTCGCCACGATCGCCTTCGTGCACTTCGACGGCATCGACGGCTATCTCGCTGCCCACGGTGTGGCCGAAACCGCGGCAGCACTCCACGAACTGGTCGTCGAGGCTCAGGAAGCAGCCCGAGGTGAACAAGTAACGTTCCTTGGCAGCGACCTCGATTACGACGGCGGGAAACTGATTCTGGTCGGCGGCGCGCCTCGGGCCTTTGGTGATGATGAAGGCCGAGTCCTGCGGGCCGTGCGCCGGATCGTCGACGCGCGGACCCGCCTGCCGATTCGCGTGGGCATCAATCGCGGTCACGTGTTCGTCGGGGAGGTCGGGCCCTCGTACCGTCGTACCTACACGGTCATGGGTGACACGGTAAATCTGGCCGCTCGGCTGATGGCGAAAGCCACAGCTGGGGAGGTCATCGCCACCGCCGATGTGCTCGATAACGCGCAGACGCTCTTCGCCGCCGAGGCACTCCCCTCGTTTTTCGTAAAGGGCAAGGCCGCCGCGATCGAAGCCTTCGCTGTGGGCGAACCCCGCGGCCGCCGACGCCGAGCCGGTGCCGATCCGCTGCCCTTTGTCGGACGTGACAACGAGCTTCGTACCCTTACCGACGCGTGGGTCGCAGCTCGTGACAACCGAGGTTCGCTCATTGGCGTGTTCGGTGATGCGGGCATCGGCAAGTCGCGCCTCGTGCGTGAGTTCGCCGGTCACGCGCCCGACGTCCGCACGATCACCGCGTTCTGCGAGACATACCAGGCGACGACCCCGTATTTCGCGGCGCGTTACCTCCTGCGCGGCGCGCTGGGCCTCGCGTCGGAAGCGCCGACGAGCCGGGAGCTGCGGGCTGTCGTGGAACGGCTCGACCCGTCACTGGTTCCGTGGCTACCGCTGGTGGGCACCGCCGCCGGCGTTGACTGCGATCCCACTCGTGAGGTTGACGCGATCGAGCCCCAGTTCCGGCGCGGCCGCACCGTGGCGGTGATCGTCGACCTGCTCACCAAAGCGCTCACACGCCCGGTCGCGCTGGTCGTCGACGACTCGCACTGGCTCGATGAGCTCTCCGCCGAGCTACTCATCGGCCTCGCTGTGGCAGGCCGCGAGCGGCCGTGGATCGTGCTGCTGGCGGGGCGACTCGAAGTCGATTCGTACGTACCTCCCCCGGAGAACCTCGACCACTCGCTGATGCTCGACCCACTCGACGTTTCGGCCGCCAGTGCGCTGCTGACCTCAGCCGATCAGTCCTCCAACATGCGGCCCGACCAGCGGAACGCCATCCTGCGACGGAGCGGCGGCAACCCGCTGTTCCTCGAACAGCTTGCCGCTCGGGGCGACACACTCGGCGCCGCCCTGCCTGACTCGCTCGAAGCATTGATAGCTACCGAGATCGACGCTCTGGCGACATCGGACCGCGCGATCCTGCGGGTTGCGTCTGTGCTTGGACCGATATTCGACGGATCCCTCCTGACGCGCCTCGTTGACATCGACTCGATCGAACGCGTACTGACCGCAGGGGTGGCGCGCTTTCTCGAACCCGTACACGACACAACCTCGGTTCGGTTCCGCAACCAGACCTACCGCGACGTCGCGTACGAGACCCTGTCGTTCGGGCGCCGGCGGGCACTGCACGCACGTGCTCTTGAAGCCATCGAGTTCGCGGCGGTTGAACTCGACGACGAGGCGGAGGTGCTGAGCTTCCACGCCCTCCACGCCGGAGACTTCCAGCGGTGCTGGCGCTACAGCCAGGTAGCCGCCGAACGCGCGAAGGAGAACTACGCGAACGTTGAAGCCGCGGCTCTGTACGAACGGGCACTGCTCGCAGGCGCGCAACTCGGCGCCAACAACGCCGCAGCCCTCGCCGACACGTGGTTAGAACTCGGCAAGGTGAGCCTGCTGTCGGGTGTCTTCGCTACGGCAAAGCGCGCCTTCGACCGCGCCCGATCCCTTGGGCCCGACGAGCCAGCATTCCAAGCACTGTTGTGCAAGATGGAAGCCCTGACTGCGATGCACCGAGGCCAGGGCGCAACGATCACCCGCTGGACCAACCGCGGTTTGGATCTGGTGATGACAGCGACCGAACCCGATGAGGTCAAGGTCCGCGCCGAGCTTCGGGTGCTCTACGCGGAGGTGCTGCAGCGTCGTCGTCGCAACGTCGAAGCAATGCACTGGGCTGACCTTGGCGCCGAGGACGCTCGCGACTGCGGCAGCAAGGCGATACTGGCTCGTGCGATGTCGGTGCGCGGAATGGCGGCGCTCGACCTCGGCGCAATGGATCAACTCGACGCCCTCGAAGACGCGCTCATTTTGTGGGAGGCCGAAGGGAGCCTCCACGACGAGGCCACCGTCGCCACCCTCCTCGGAGCCGCCGCCTATTACCTGGGCAACTGGGACGACGCTGCCGCGTATTTCCGGCGGTCTCGCACCAACTACGAACGCTCCGGCGACGTTGTCTCTGCGGGCTACGGGACGTGCAACCTCGCCGACATCCTGATCGACCAGGCGCGCGGCGCCGAAGTCGTCGACGGCGTGCGCGAGGTAATCCGTGTGTGGCGTTCCGTAGGCCACCCCGACCCAGTTCCCGGCGCCCTGGTGAACCTCGGTCGTTGCGCGTTGGAAGCAGGCGACATGGAGGAGGCCGTCGCCCGGTTCTCAGAGGCGCGCTCGCTCACTCCGCCGAACGCCGGCGCCCGGGTTGAGACCGCCTACTGGCTCGCTGAATGCGCGCTCCGCTCGGGTGATGCCGAAGGCGCGCTGCGAACCGTTACAGACCTCCTGCCGATCGAGCAGTCCTCCGGCGGCACATACCTGGCCCGGCTGCACCGACTGCGCGGTCTGGCGCTGGCGTCGCTCGCCCGGTTCGACGCCGCGGTTAGCGAAGAAGAAGCGAGCATTCGCATCGCACGTGACCGCGCTGCGTTGTTTGAAGTGGCGCAGGGCATTGTGGCCCTTGATGCGTGTCTCGCCGCGCAGGGCACTCGCGCCGACGAGTCGCTGCGAAACGAGTCCTACGACATCCTTAAGCGGCTCGGCGTACGGGACCTACAGCTGCCGCTACCCGCCTGACGGGCGGAGTTCGCGCGCGGCGGCGGCCAGCACACCGTTGACAAACCGACCCGAGTCGTCGCTGGAGTACCGCTTCACCAGCGAGACGGCCTCGTCAAGGATTACCGCCGTTGGCACGTCGGGTCTATCGCTCAGTTCGTACACGCCAAGGCGCAACACGTTTCGATCGACGACAGGCATGCGTGCGAGAGGCCAGTCCGGCGCCAAGCGCGCGATAAGGCCGTCGATGCGCTCGCGATGCTCACTGACTCCCGACACGATGTCGATCGCGTAGACGTCGGGCGCAACCGGCAGCGCCGCCAGGATGTCGGCGACGGTTGCGTCCTTCGCCTCGGTTTCATAGAGCAACTCGAGGGCCCGCTCGCGGGCCATGGTGCGGTCCGCTGAGGCCATCGAGCTACGCACGCGTGATGTAGTCGCCCGAGCGCGTATCGACCTTGATCTTGTCGCCCTGGTTCACGAATAACGGCACCTGCAGCACGTGACCAGTTTCGAGCGTGGCCGGCTTGCGAGCACCCGACACGCGGTCGCCCTGCACACCCGGCTCGGTCTCGGCCACGAGCAGTTCCACCGACGCCGGCAGATCAACGCCCACTACCTCTTCGCCATAACGCTGAATCACTGCGTTGTCGGACTCCTTGAGGAAGCCGGTGGCCTCACCAAGCACAGCCGCAGTGAGGTTGTGCTGGTCGTACGTGCCGGTGTCCATGAACACGTAGTCCTCACCGTCGCGGTAGAGGAACTGCATCTCACGCTTCTCGATGATCGCCTGCTCAAGTTTCTCGTCTGCGCGGTAGGTGCGGTCGACCACCGCGCCGTTGCGCACGTTCTTGAGTTTGGTGCGTACAAAGGCGCCACCCTTACCCGGCTTGACGTGTTGGAAATCGACGATCTTGAACAGGCCCTCGGGGAGATTCAGCGTCATCCCGTTGTTGATGTCGCTCATGCTTATGGTTGGCATACGACTGCAAGTTCCTTAGTAGTTGTGGTGAGGGGATAACAACCGTCTTCGGTGACAACCACCGTGTCCTCGATCCGGACCCCGCCGAGTCCTTCAAGGTAGACGCCTGGCTCCACAGTTACGACATGGCCGGGAGCCAGCGTGTCCGATGAGGTGGCGCTGACCCAGGGCGCCTCATGGATATCGAGGCCCACACCGTGGCCGGTGGAGTGCATGAACGCGTCGGCCCAACCCGCCTCGGCGATGACGTCGCGGCAGACCTTGTCGATCGCCGCCGCACTGGCGCCGGCCTTGACCGCGGCTACGCCCGCACGCTGACTGGCTGCGACCACGTCGACCATCTTCTGCAGCTCCGGCGAAGGTTCACCCGCGCAGACCGTGCGCGTCATATCGGAGCAGTAGCCCTCGACGATCGCGCCGAAGTCGAGCACGACGAGCTCGCCGGCCTCGATCACACGGGCGGACGGGCGCGCGTGCGGCTTCGCGCCGTTGGGGCCCGCGGCGACGATGGTCTCGAAGCTGTTGCCAGACGCGCCGAGCTTGCGGATCTCAAAATCGAGCGCGATCGCAAAGTCGCGCTCGGAGATGCCGGACGCGAGCAGCGGGCGCACGTTGGCCAGAGCGTCGTCGGCGACGCGCGCCGCTTCGCGCATGCGTTCGAGCTCGCCCACGTCCTTGACGCGGCGCAGCTGCTCGATCACCCCGTCTGTCGCGATCAGTTCCGCTGAAGCGAACCAGTCGGCCGCGAAACCTCGTTGACGCGCCCAGGTGACGTCGCCCGCCTCGAGGCCGATCCGGCCGATGCCCGCAGCCGCCGCCGCAACCTTGTCCTTTTGCTCACTGACGTTGCCGATCTCGATGCGAGCCTCGACACCGGCGGCGTTCAGCTGCTCAGCGGACTGGAACTTGTACCGTCCGTCGGTGGTGAGCACGAGGTCGGTGTCCGTCACGAGGAGCACGCCCGCGGAACCGGTGAAACCCGTGAGGTAGCGCACGTTGGTGAGGTTGGTGACGAGCAGCGCGTCGTACTCCGCCTCGGCCATCGCTGCACGCAGTTTGGGGAGCCGTCCTGCGACGTCCATTGCCATCATCGAATCAACCTCGCTATCGCTTCTGTTGCCAACTCGTATCCGTGCGGGCCCAGCCCGCTAATCGTGCCCTTCGACACTGGCGTCAACACCGAGGTATGCCGCCACGCTTCGCGCCGTCCCGTGTTCGACAGGTGCACCTCGATAACGGCGCCGTCGAAGGCAGCGAGCGCGTCGTGGAGCGCCCACCCGTAGTGGCTAAGCGCGCCTCCGTTGATGATGATGCCGTCGCAACGGCCGCGTGCCTTGTGCACGTGCTCGACGAGTGCGCCTTCGTGGTTCGACTGGAAGAACTCAACCGTGATGCCGTGGGGCGCCGCGGTTTTCTCGACGAGCGCGAGGAGTTCGGCCTCGGTCGTGGTCCCGTAGATGTCGACCTCGCGTTGGCCGAGCAGGTTGAGGTTGGGCCCATGCAGTAGGGCAATGAGTGGCATCTCGCTCAGTCTCCCATCGCCTCGATGGCTACGTCGACGGAGATCCCCTCAACGAGCTCGACGCCGTTGGGGCCGTCGAGCACGAACGTAAGCCCATCGCCCATCGCCTTCTTGTCGCGACGCATCACTGCGACGAGTTCGGACGGGTCGCTGCCAGTTGGGATCGTCGTTGGCAGATCGTTGCTCGCGACCACGGCAATGTGCTCCGCCACCCGGTTGTCGTCGATCCGGCCAAGGCGCCGAGCTAGCTTCGCCGCGTACACGAGGCCGATCGCGACGGCCTCACCGTGGCGGAGGTCGTACTTGCCAACGGTCTCGAGCGCGTGACCAAGCGTGTGGCCGTAGTTCAAGGTCGCACGGACCCCGGTGGTCTCGCACTCGTCGCTGCTCACGGCGCGGGCCTTGATCGCGACCGCCGCTGCGATGCGTTCATCCAGGGGAAGCGCCGCGAGATCTTCGCCCGTGAGGAAGTGGTACTTCGCGAGCTCCCCCAAACCCGAGCGCATCTCGCGCGGGGGCAGCGTGGCGAGTGCATCGGTGTCGCAGATGACTGCACGCGGCTGCCAGAACGCGCCCACGAGGTTCTTCCCGGCTGCCAGGTTCACACCCGTCTTGCCCCCAACGGCGGCGTCGATCATGCCGAGCAACGTCGTCGGCACGTGCAGCACTGCGATACCGCGGTAGTACACGGAGGCCGCGAACCCGGCGACGTCGGTGACCACGCCGCCCCCAACGGCGACCACTGCGTCGGCTCGGTTCAGGCCGGCGCGCACGAACTCGTTGCACAGCTGCTCAACCGACGACAGGTTCTTCGCGTGCTCGCCGTCGGCGAGCAGGTGCGTTGTCTGCTCACGACCGGTCGTGACATCGTTTGCGAGCGCAATACCTTCTTGGGTGACGAGCGCAACGCGACGCGCCGTCGTGGGCACCAACCCCGGCAACTCGTGTCGCGCTCCCGCTCCGACCACTACCGGGTAGCTGCGGTCACCAAGCGCGACCGTGACCGTGATCATTCGCACACCGCCTTCACGATTTCGACGGCGACCTCGTAGGGGTCGAGGTGGTCGACGTCAACCACGACGTCCGCGATGTCCTCGTAGACCGGAGTGCGCGCGCCGAGCAGCTCGGCCAGAGCCGCTTCGGCGCCGCCCGAAAGCAACGGACGGCCGGCGCCGTCGCCCACGTGCGCAAGCAGCGTTGCCAGGGACGCGCGCAACCACACGACAACACCGGTCTCATCGAGCACGGCGCGATTCATCGGGTTGAGCACCGCTCCCCCGCCCACCGAGATCACCTTGACTTCGGTGAGGTGGAGCGCGCGGATCGCGTCTGTCTCGTGGTCGCGAAAGGCATCGATGCCGTTCGCTTCAATGAAGGCGGGCACGTCGCCGACCGCACCGGCAACCACGTCGTCGACGTCAACGAAGCCCCACTGCATCAACTGCGCCAGCGCGCCGCCGACTGTCGTCTTCCCCGCGCCCGGCATGCCGACCAGGACGATTGAAGCGCTAGTCAAGTGTCGCGATGAAGGCGGCGTGGTTTGCGACGAACTCGGGCACGGAGTCGCCGCCGAACTTGCGTTGCGCTTCCGCGGCGAGCACGAGCGCGACCATCGTCTCGGCTACGACGCCCATGGCCGGCACGGCCGTGACGTCGGTGCGTTCCTTGAAGCTGACGGTTTCCTCCTTGGTCAAGACGTCGACGGTGCGCAACGTCGGGCGGTTCAGCGTGGCGAGCGGC
>JBKJQZ010000061.1:0-2863 GCA_046594835.1 Acidimicrobiales bacterium
GATGGTGGCCGAGAAGGCGGCCGACATGATCCTCGGCTCGACGCCGCTCGAGCCCGAGCGGACACCGTTCTACCGGCACGGCGCTGCGGCTGGGGGATAGCGCGCTGGCGCAGGCCATGGTCGCCTCTCTTGTCAGACGAGCCCGGCCTCGTAGGCGAGCACGATTGCTTGGGCTCGGTCGCGGACGCGGAGTTTGGAGAGGAGGTGGGCGACGTGGGTTTTCGTGGTTCCTTCGCTGATGACGAGTTCTGCGGCGATCTCGGCGTTGGAGAGGCCGCGGGCGATGAGCGCGAGGACTTCTGTTTCGCGTGGTGTGAGTTCCTGGAGGCGTGCGTCGAGGTCGGGGCGTGCTGGTCTCAGGCCTAGCTTGTCGATGACGGCTTGGGTGACGGCGGGGTCGATGATCGCTCGGCCTTTTGCGACTTCGTGGATGGCTGCGAGGATCTGCTCGGGTGGCGCTTCTTTGAGCACGAAGGCGCTTGCGCCGGCCCGGAGCGCCTCGACGACGTATTCGTCGAGGCCGAAGGTCGTGAGAATGATCACGCGGGTGTTGCTGTTACCGGCGCGGAGGCGTCGGGTTGCTTCGATGCCGTCCATGACGGGCATGCGCACGTCCATGAGCACGATGCCGGGGCGTAGCGAGGTGGTCTGTGCGACTGCATCGGCGCCGTCTGCCGCCTCGCCGACCACCGTGAGGGTGGCGTCGGTGTCGATGATGCGGCGGAGTCCCGCGCGTACGAGTGGCTGGTCGTCTGCGAGGAGGATGCGGATCGGCGTCATTCGGTTGTGAGCGGGAGCCTGGCGCTGAGGAGGTAGCCGCCGAGGTCGCTGCGGCTCGTCGCGAGCGCTCCTCCGTAGAGGGCGACGCGCTCCCGGATACCGAGCAGCCCGTGCCCGCCGGGGGACTGTTGAACAGAGGGGCCGATGCCGTCGTCGGCGACTTCGATCTCGAGGGCGGTTGGCTCCCAGCGGAGACGCACGCGGGCATGGGCGGAGCCGCTGTGTCGCACGGCGTTGGTGAGCGCCTCTTGAATGATGCGGTAGGCTGACACGTCGGCGCCGGGCCCGAGCGGGCGTGGCTCACCTTCGACGATCAGCTCGACGTCGAGGCCGGTGGCACGGACGGTGTCGAGCATGGCGTCGAGGCGTGCCAGGCCCGGCTGGGGGGCGAGCACGTCGTCGTCGCTGCCGCGGAGCATCCCGAGCAGCCGTGCCATCTCCTCCAGAGCCTCGCGTCCAGACCCTTCGATCGACGCGAACGCGTCCCGGGTCGGGGAGTCTTCCCGTAGGTGCAGCCGCTCGGCACCGGCCTGGACGACGATCACGCCGAGCGTGTGTGCGACGATGTCGTGCAGTTCGCGCGCGATCCGCGAGCGCTCCTCGGCGACCGCGAGTCGGGCGCGCTCCTCACGCTCACCTTCGAGCTCGCGTGTTCTCTCGGCAAGCGCGGCCGCAAGGCTGTTACGCGAGCGAACGACCCGCCCAACGATCCAGAAGCCCGTGAGAATTACCGTCAGGAAGACAAACTCGCTGCCTCCGTTGTCTGCGACCGCCCAGACGTCGACCGAAACGATCAACACGGTGCCACCGGCGATCGCCTGTCGTCTTCCCGCGTGCGCGGCAACCGAGTACGCCGCGATCATCCACACGATCAACGGAGCGGAGGTCGGGTGCGGAGTCGACGCGACGACCGCCTGCAAAAGCACAGCCGCCGAGATTGCGACGGCCATCGGTAGCGGCGCCCGCCGCCGCCACGCAAGCGACCCACTCATCACAAGCGTCGTCACCGCGATCGGCAGCCTCCCAGCATCGAGATACGACGCCCTGATAGTCCACGCCTCGACCTGCGTGACCAGAGTCAGCACCACCGCGAGGAACACATCGCTGTGGTGGGCGACGAACGTTCGGACGCCATGCGCGACTTGATGCAACCTCATTGCCTCCGATCGTACGAGCCCGGCGGCCCGGCCGCATCAGCCAAAGGGAAGAGAACAAGATCAGCCGCTTGGCAGAAGCGGACAGGCAAGCGCCCTCCTACCGTGGCAGAGACCACCAAAAACCGCCTCATCAGGAGGACGAATGTCCAATCGCACCAGATCTTTCCCACGAACACGCTTAGCCATCGCCATCGGTGGGCTGCTGCTTCTGCCCTGCACCGCCGCGCTTGCCGCGGGAGCCGACACGATCACCGTGCACGAGCGGGGGATCGATTCCAACCCCGGCAGCCAGAACCCGTGCACCGGAGCGATGGGAACCGTCGTCGACGTCTACGACATCCACTTCCACGTCACCACCCTCCCCGACGGGACGGTCAACGAGACCGGCCACGACACAGCCTCGGTCACCTTCACACCCGACGACCCGACCCAGCCGGCCTACGAAGGACACGAAACGTACGCCTTCAGCCAACACAGCAGCGACCAGCACTTCGTTACCACAACGACTTTCCACATCCGCATGAAAGGCACCGACGGCAGCTTCCTCACCCTCCGCGAGACGGCCCACCTGACCTTCGCCCCAACAGGAGCGCAAACGTCATTCGACAAGCCAACCATCAGCTGTTCCTGAACCTAGGCGTTCGGGGTCAGGTCTTGCATTGCGACATCCCGATGCGTGATTGTAAGCCCTGACCCCGCCCCCCGGAATCAGGAAGTGTGAGAACGCGAGGCCTTCGGCAGGGGACGTTGCGCATCGTATGCACAGGGGACATTGCTGAACGCTTGCGCAAACGATGGTTCCCTCACATGGCGAACGGATTCTCGACTCGCACACCGGCAATCGTCGATCCGTGCGACAGATCCTCGGTCAGAACGACATCGCAGCCGGCAACACGAGCGGCCGCGAGAATCAGGCCGTTCCAGTA
>JBKJQZ010000105.1:0-20418 GCA_046594835.1 Acidimicrobiales bacterium
GGGGACGCCTGCTACCTGAAGGAATCGCTCGACACCATGACCCTGCCCGGCGTGATCGCAGATCCCGAAGCGACGCTGCGGACCTTCGGACTCTTCCGCGAACTTCAACAGGAGGGCTCCACTCTCATGTACGGCCACGACCTCGACTTCTGGGCGAGCGTTCCCCAGGCACCGGCGAGGCTTGGATGAGCGCCACACCCGAGATGCTGATCACCGCGGAGCGTGCCGTTCGGCGCGCCCTGGTCACCCTCGAGCACATGAACAGCGAGAACACCCAGGAGTGGGACCGCACGATCAAGACCTTTAGCCACGCCCGCTACGAACTCCCCGACGGCCGCGTCGTCGACGGACACGACGACGTCCTGGCGTACTGGCTCGAGGGCCGAGCGGCCACACCGGACCAACGCAATCAACTGATCAGCCTGGAGATCTGTGACGGGGGACAGGTCCTGCTGCACTTCTACCTACGCGGCACCCCGAAGGGAGCCGACCACGGCTTCGAGCGGAAGCTCTGGGCGGTCTTCGACTTTGACGACGACGACCTGATGACCAACGAGCGCGTCTACATCGACCGACCCAGTCCCGACCTGATCGCCAAGACTGAGGCCCACGAACTGAGATGAGGGTGGGCTAGCTCGCGGGGATGAGTCGGTGGCTGACGGAATCGGCGGTCGCCTCGAGGTGCCCGGCGACGAAGCCCTGCTCGTCTTGTGGATCTGCAGCTACGGCGTCGGCCAGCAGCCGAATGAGCCCGAGCCAGCCGACGAACGGCGCGTCGACCTCGTTGCTCGTGAGGTGACCTTCGGGGGGATCAGAGCTAGAGATAGTGACCACGATGCGCACTACGGCCAAGTGTCGGACCGGGTGGTCGCGTAAACATCCGTAGATCTACGGATGTTGCGATCGAGGGCCTTGCTTACGGTGACCGCAGGGGCTCCCCGGGGGATAAAGATGGCGGTGTTGGCAGCGGCCATCGCCGCCATCTTCGCGTCTGAGGGGCTTCGCTTACGCGCCGAATCGGGCGACGTAGGCCGACGCCAACTCCGACTTCGACCGCACGTCGAGCTTGCCGAATACGTGCGCGACGTGCGTTTCGACGGTGCGGCGCGACACGAAGAGGCGTTCGCCGATTGCGCGGTAGGTGAGACCGTGCGACACCAGTTCGGCGACCTTCAGTTCGGACTTGGTGAGGCTGCCCCAACCAGTCAGCGGGCGAGGCGCCGGCGGTGTTTTGCGCGGCGATCCCGTTTCGCGCTGACGGCGGGCGAGTCGGGTGAGGTCGCGTTTGGCACCCAAGGCCTCGTAGACCGCAGTGGCGCGGCCGAAGAGTTCTTGCGCCTTGGTTGGATCCGAACTTGCGAACGCAACGGCACCGTCCTCGTCCGCGCGTGCTGCTTGCACCGGTCGGGGTATTTGTCGAAACAGATCTGCGGCTTCGATCAAGCCGGCACCCTTGTTGTCGATCAACCCGCGGCAGTGCTTGGCGACGGCGAGCGCGATGTCGCCTCCGCGCGGGAGTAGCGACTCGACGACCGACACGACCTCGTGCGCCAACCGATTATCACCGGAGCGCACTGCGTGACGCACAAGATCAGCGGCGTACAGCCTCTGCCAAACGCGCACGCCCGATTGCTCGTCGCGACGCCACGCCTCGGCCAGAAGCCGCTGTGCGCTTTCGAGGTCACCCGCGGCCTCGGCCAGAACCGCCTCGACCCAGGTGCCGAGGCCGGCCTGAGATTGAATCGCTTGGCTCCGATGGAGCCACGCCCGCGCGATGTCGTCGTGCCCGCGCTCAGCTTCGATCAACGCCGCAAGCGCCAACAAGCTGTCTGAGAGTCGTGGGTCGTTCGTCTCGACTCGACCGCAGGCGGTTTCGAACTGCGTCAGCGCTTCGTCCCACTCCCCGGCGATCCAGTAGGCGAAACCCGCGCCTGCGTCGATCTCGGCCACGGCGTGCGAAGCGAACGCGCCGATCCGGCGCAGTGAAGCGCGCCATCCATGTTCGCTGCTGTCGCTAGCAAGGATTAGGGCGACGCCCTCCAACGCCTGTGGCGGAGCGACGAGCTGCGAGACGAGTTCCTCCCAACGACGGGCGATCGCCGGTCCCGACTCGTTCTCACCGCGTGTCCACGCGACGAGTCCCCGGCAGATCGAGAGCCAGAAGTCGACGATCTGCGAGTCATCGCGATCTCCCACCCAGCGATGCAAGAGCTGCGCCTCGTCCTCGTCGTCGCCACCGACGGATGCCAAGAGGTCGGCGATCAGGCGATCAGCGCCGTCAGGATCACCCACCAAACACCGAGCGCCGACGAGGGCTGCCCCCATCGCCATCTGGGCGGCACGGGGTCGCGGTGTCGCAAAAGCGAGTTGCTCTGCGGCATCAATATCTCCGGCGAGCGCGAGACCCGTCACAACTGCTTCTTCGAGGACCCACCTATGCAGACTCGGCAAGGGCTCGCAGAGCATGGCGCGGGCGCGAGCGACGCGCTGGCTTCCGGGCAAAAAGGCTTCGTAGGTTGCTTCCGAGACCCGACGATCGAGAAGCGATAGATGATCCTGAGGCGTCGCCGCGACGGACAGCGCCATCCACTCGAAGCTGGTGTTCCGGTCGAGTCTGGACGTCGCAACAGCGGCCTTCCACAGCCAATCCGACGCCGCCGCGTCTGGCCCGTCTGTACCGAGCTCGAAGTGGCGCGCCACGTGCGTGACGTCCGCGGTTGGCTCCGCCGCGAGCGCAGCTGCGGCGGCGGCATGCAGCACTCGTCTGACCGGCGCCGGTATGTCGGCGTAGGTGGCTTCGTGAATAAGGTCGTGGCGAAAACGGAACCCCTCGTTTGTCGGGATCACCACGTTGGCGTCGATCGCGGGCTGGAGGAGCGGCATCAGTTCGAGGGCTGGCTGGTGCGCAACTGCAGTGAGCTCATCGAGGCCGAATGCCGCCCCCAGGATCGCAGCGGTGCGCACCAACTCGATGGTCTCGGCCGGAAGGAATCCCAGCCGGCGGATGATCGTCAACGAAAGCGACGGCGGGGCGGTCGCATCTGAGACTTCAGCCACGCCATCTTTGTGCGTGAGTTCGTCACTCATTCCCTCGACGAACTCGATCACGTAGAGCGGGTTGCCCGACGCGCCGCGCACGCGCGCCGACAACGCGGCGCTAGGGCGGGCGCCGGCCAGCTCCGCCACGATCTCGTCGACGGCGGAATCGGGGAGAGGGCTGAGTCGCATTTCCACGCCTCCGTCATCCGTGAATGACTTGAGCAGCGCCTCGAGGTTGGTCGAGTGGGGAGACGGCCGTCGGGTGCAAAGCAGCGACGTGTTGAGCGGGCCGCGTTGCCGTGCGAGTCGCGCGACCAGTGACAGGGTCGCGGAGTCGGCCCAGTGAATGTCTTCGACCACAAGCGCTACCGGTCCGTCGGCACTCGCGCGCTCGAAGAGGTCGAGCAGGCGGTCGGCGACGGCGAACTGGTGAGCGAAGTCGAAGCTCGTAGTCGCTTCGGCCGCCGGGTTCGGGAGCGTTTCGGCCAGCTCGTGGGTTCGCAGTCCCAACGCGTCGAGCAAGGGGCCAAAGGGACGCTGGCGTTCGAGTTCGGACGCTTTGCCCCGCAGCACCCGTATGCCGTCGACGCCCAGGGTTGTTTCTTCGAGCAGGCGCGACTTGCCGATGCCCGCTTCGCCCTCGATCATGAGAGCGAAGGGTGCGCCGGCCGCGGCGCGTGCCAGCGACGCGGTCAGTTGATCTAGTTCGGAGGTCCGTCCCTGGAGGCGAACCCCCCGCGTAATCACCCTCGAACGCTAACGCCACGCTGGTGGCATCTCCGTAGACCTATTGACCTCGAGCGTGCGTTGCCTCCGTACGGTCGAACTTGATGATCAGGTCCGGCGCGATCGAAGCCGTTCAACCTGGTCGGCGTGTTTCAGGGGGTGGAGGAGGCGTATCGGATCCGACGAGATTGAGAATCGCGGAGCAAGCCCGAACGATTTCCGATTGCATGGGCGGTGCTGCAGGATCGCTAGACGGCGACGGGGTGCAGGCGTACGGTGCCGCAGACGACACGTGAAGGGGTTCCAATGCCTGATGTGACCGATTCGATCATCGAGAAGCTGCGCGTCGATCTCAACGGCAAGGTGTTTACCGCCGGGGCCGAGGAGTACGCAGAGGCCATCAACATCTGGAATGGCTCGGTTCGTAAGAGTCCCGGGGTCGTGGTGCGCTGTGGGTCGGCGAGCGATGTGGCTGTGGCGTTGTCCGCGGCCGCCAGCAATGGCTTGGAGGTATCGGTGCGTGGCGGTGGCCACAACTACGCCGGGCATGCAGTGACCGAGGGCGGGTTGATGATCGACCTGACGCCGATGAACTCGATCTCGGTCGACGCCGCGGCGAAACGCGCCCGTTGCGGTGGCGGCACTACGTGGGAAGCGCTCGACGCCGCCACGCAGGCGCATGGACTGGCCACAGTGGGCGGCTTCATCAGCCACACCGGAGTGGGCGGGTTGACCCTCGGAGGCGGGTTCGGCTGGCTGTCGCGCCTGGCCGGGCTGACGGTTGACAACGTGGTCGGCGCCGAGGTGGTCACGCCTGACGGGACGATCCGTCGGGCTGCCGCCGACGAGAACCCCGATCTGTTCTGGGCCATCCGGGGTGGCGGCGGCAATTTCGGTGTCGTCACCGAGTTCGAGTTCGCCCTGGTCGACGTCGGTCCGATCGTGCACCTTGGTCTCTTCATGTTCGAACCGCCCGACGGCGCGGCCATGTACCGCTTTGCGCGCGACTACGTAGAGACGCTGCCCGATGAGTACGGCGTGTTCTTGGCCGGTATGAGTGCGCCGCCTGCGCCTTTCGTCCCCGAGGCTCTTCACTTCACGCCGAAGTTCACGCTGGCCGTTGTCGGCTTTGGTGATGAGGCCGCGCACGCCGCGGCGATCGCACCGATCACCGAGGCGCTCAATCCCGTCATCCAGATGGTGACGCCTATCCCGTACACCGAGCTCCAGAAGATGTTCAACGAATCCGCGACCTGGGGCCTCCACGCCTACGAGAAGGCGGTGTATCTCGAGGAGTTGAGCGACGGCGCGATCGACGTCCTCGTCGAGCACACGGCGCGCAAGATTTCACCGCTGTCGCTCACGCCGATCTTCGTACTCGGCGGGGCCTACGCCCGCGCCGATGACGCCGCCACCGCTTTCGGCGGCCGGCGCAGCATGCGCTACGTGGTCAACATCGAGGGCGCGGTGTTCACCGCCGACGGGTTCGAGGCCGAGGTCGCGTGGGTTCGCGACTTTTTCACCGCGCTCGTTCCATTCTCGGACGGCATCGCCTCCTACGTAAACTTCATTGCCGATGCCGGGCCCGACGACGGCCGCGTGCGCGCCGCCTACGGGCCCAAGTACGACCGCCTCGTCGAACTCAAGAAGCGTTACGACCCCACCAACTTGTTGCACCTGAACGCCAATATCGCGCCCACATAGGCTTCATGCCAGGCGAGATCCAGGGGCGCGGGGATAGCGGCCAGCCGAGGGTCGGAAATCCTGACCGTCGGGTCAGGCCCTGACGGGCTGAGTCAGTAGCGCTTGCTTTCGGACCCGAGTTTGCCTAAGCCTTGAGGCAGCACTGGGGGTCAGATGACCACGACAGGACACGAGTCCGAAGACCACGACTGGCGAAGCGCCGGCGAGGCCTGGGGTCACGCCGCGGTCGACTGGGCGTGCCTCTACGAGCACTACGCCGTCGAAGCGCTTGCAGCTGTGTGCAACGCCACCGGCGTCGGCCCCAACACTGACGTGCTCGATGTCGCTTGTGGCGCCGGTTATGGCATGCGCTTCATGCGCGGTTGCGGCGCGACCGTCGCTGGCCTCGACGCGTCGGAGGCTCTGCTCGCCATCGCGGCCGAACGGGTGCCCGGCGCCGATATCCGCCTCGGCTCGATGTTCGCGTTGCCGTGGCCGGCCGCGTCCTTCGACGTCGCTCTCTCCGTGAATGGCATCTGGGGCGGGTGCGGCGCGGCCCTCACCGAAATGCGCCGGGTTCTCAAACCCAACGGCCGCGCAGGGATCAGCTTCTGGGGCGACGGCAGCAGCGGCGCGCCGCTCGACATGCGTCCCGTCTTTCAGGCGTACAAGGCGCACGTTCCGCCGGCCAACGTCGACGGCATGCGGATGACCAACCGCATTGCCAGCCCAGGTGTGGCCGAAGCCATGCTGATCGAGGCCGGCTTCGAAGTGACCGAACGCGGCTCGCGCGTCGCCACGATCGAGTGGCCCGACGACGACACCATGTTCCGCGCCCTCATGAGCAGCGGTCCTTCCGTGCCCGCCCTGCAACACGGCGACCGCGACGCGCTGCGCGCCGACGTCCTCGCTGCCATGGAGCCATTGCGTAACGCACACGGCATGTACCGGTACCGCAATGACCACCAGTTCGTAATCGCACGCGCGGTCTGAAGACACGTAACAACCCACAAGGAGGAACCACCAATGAGCACCACCGAAACCAAGTCCGTCGACAACGGCATCAACCTGCCCGCCATTCTCGACGCTCGCCAGATGCTGACCGACGCACCCGAAGCCGGGAAGTTCCTGTGGCGCGCCAGCTCCACGTGGAAGAACGGCACCCACTGTTACTCCAAGTGCGAGAAGTTCAACGCGTTCGGCGAAGACCATCCGCATCGCCAGGACTACGGCATCGACATGGACCACCCGGAGCTGTTCGCCTCGGAGGACAACGGCGCCACGCCGATCGAAGTCGTACTGCTCGGCCTGGCTGGTTGCCTCACCGCCGGCGTCGCCTCGGTTGCCACCATGCGCGACGTCCAACTGCGCAGTGTCAAGGCGACCATCGAGGCTGACATGGACCTGCTCGGCGTGATGGGCGTTGACCCCGAGGTACGCAACGGCTTTAGCGGCGTGCGCGTCAGCTTCGACATCGACGCCGACGCGTCGCCCGACGACATCGCCGCCATCGTCGCGCAAAGCCAGAAGCGTTCGGCCGTCTACGACATCATGGTCAACCCGACAAACGTGATCGTCGAGGTCAACAAATAGTTGCCAGGTAGTACCACCACAGTTGTCATCGGGGCCGGCCACGCCGGTCTCGCCATGAGTCGCCAACTCACCGCCCGTTCGATCGATCACGTCGTGCTCGAACGCGGTGAGGTGGCGAACTCGTGGCGCACCGAGCGCTGGCCCAGCCTGCGCTTGCTCACGCCCAACTGGCAGACGACCCTGCCATCCCACGGCTACGAGGGCGACGACCCCGACGGGTTCATGACTGCGGTCGAAGTCGCCGAAACCCTCGGCAAGTACGCGGCGGCTTTCGACGCGCCAGTGCAGACCGCGACCAGAGTCACGGCGGTTCGCGGCTCGGGGGATGGCTACGACGTCGTGACCGACCAGGGCACCTGGCGCGCGGCCAGCGTCGTGTTGGCCAACGGCGCCTGCAACCTCGCGACCACTCCGGCGTGCGCGGCGGGTGTGCCGCCCACGATCACGTCGCTCACGCCGCAGTCTTACCGCGGGCCCGACGAGCTCGACGACGGCGGAGTGCTGGTAGTGGGGGCGTCGTCTACCGGCGTGCAGTTAGCGGACGAGATCGTGCGCTCGGGCCGCAACGTGACCCTCGCCGCCGGCGAACAAGTTCGCATGCCGCGGCGCTACAAAAACCGCGACATCTTCTGGTGGATGGACGCCGCCGGCGTACTGGACGAGCGCTACGACGAGATCGACGACATCGTCCGCGCCCGCCACGTTCCTTCGCCGCAACTCGTCGGCACTCCTGATCACACCGACCTCGACCTCAACGCGCTGCAGGCCCGCGGGGTGCGCATCGTTGGGCGTCTGGGGCGCATCACCGACGGCATCGCCGCCTTCGCCGGCTCGCTGGCCAACGTGGTCGTGCTGGCCGACCTCAAGATGAACCGCCTGCTCAACCGCTTCGACGAATGGTCGGGCGACGGCCCCGGACCGCGTCCCGCGCCGGTACGCGTCGACGCGTCTCCGACGCTCGAGATCGACCTGCGCGGGGGCGAGATTCGCACCATCGTGTGGGCGACGGGTTACCGGCCCGACTACTCGTGGCTTGAAGTGCCCGTCGTCGGCCGTAAGGGCTACGTCATCCACGATGGTGGCGTCGTGACCGACGCCCCCGGCATGTACGTGGTCGGCATGCCGTTCCTACGCCGTCGCCGGTCCACCTTCATCAGCGGCGCGGCGGCTGACACCGCCGACATCGCCGAGCACCTGCAAGGGCATCTGGCGCACGGTTAGGCGGTTTGTGTCTAACCGGTGTTGAGCTTCCGCGCGCCCTCTGTGTGTCACACCTCGCCGTTACGCTCGTGCGAGACGCTTCCCCGGCGACAACGTTTTCGAGAAGCCGACGCGGACCGCAACGAGATGTTGGCCGTGGCAGCACTCATGGAGAGCCTCCATGGTCCGAGGTGACGTCTACCGATTCAAGCTGGGCAAAGGTGTCGGCCGCGAGCAACATGGCGATCGCTTTGGCGTCGTCGTGCAGGCCGACGAGATGCTTCCGCGGTCTGTTGTCTTAGTAGCCCCTACCTCGCGCAGCGCGCGGGCGGCTTCGTTTCGTCCGGAGGTCGAGGTGAATGGACAAATGACACGTGTGCTCGTCGAACAAGTCGGAGCCGTCGACGTCCGACGTCTTGGTGCGCTCGCCGGTCATCTCACGGCCGAGGAGAGTTGGGGCGTCGACGATGCGCTGCTGACGGTGCTCGACCTGCGCTGAGTTCGACCAAGATCGCGTACGGGCCTTCACGATACCTAGAAGACGCGCCGGCACCATTGTGAAGACGACCGGGGACGGGTGCCCCGGTTGGTTCGCCGCCACGATCCTCAACGCACGCTAACGATCATCATCGCGGGCTCCTGGTTCGACGTGCGTGAGCGTGGTCGTCGAGGCGCTGGCCGAGCTTGTAGATGGCGAGGCGCCCGGTACCGTGCGCGAGTAGGCCGCGGCCGCGAGCCGCGAGTTGCGCCAGTCGGTCGGCGTCGAGACCCGCTGGGGGATGGGTGAGGAGCGTGTGCGCCGCGGACGCGACCACTCCAGCGGCCTCGTTGATCGCGCCGAGCAGCGCGAGCGTGGCGCGGGGTGTGTATCCGGCGGCGAGTGCGTCAACGGTCAACTGGAGAAGCGACGGGCTCGGGATGCAGTAGGGGTCAGGGCCGCAGCGATCCACGATGCCGACGACGATGAGGTCGTCAAGACGACTCGGCACAAGCGTGGGCAGCAGCCGCGCGAGTTGTTCGATCGTCGCGGGAGCCCCAGGTTCGTCGAGGTGCACGAGGTCGTCGGGGGAGAGTCCGAGGATGTCGATGAGGTCGTCGCCGTCGCGCCACGACGACAGTAGGTCGCCGATTCCCGCGAGCGAGTAGCCGCGTTGCTGAAGGCGGCCGATCAACTCGAGTCGCCGCAGGTGGGACTGTCGGTAGACGCCAACCCGACCGCGTCGTTCCGGCGGCGGAACAAGGCCGAGGCTCTGGTACTCCCGGATCGTCCGCGTCGGAAGGCGGACGCGCGTCGCGAGGGCGTCGATAGAGAACTCGTCGGCGTTGTCGGGCGCAGGTGCGGTCGTGGTCACGGCTAGACAGTACCGTAAATTACCGTTACAGTAAATACTGTGATTCAAGACTCCGAGCTTCTCGCCCTGCTGCGCCGCGTCTCGGGCACCCCGGGATTGGCGTTCGCCGCCGAGCCGGTCCCATTGACAGGGGGCTTCTGGGCCGAGTTGGTCACCTTCTGTCTCGCCAACGGCCCCGACGGTTGGAGCGGGCCGCTCGTCGCTCGGGTCATGCCCGATGCCGCGATCGCAGCGAAGGAGACAGCGTTCCAAACGGAGGTCGCGAACCAGGGCTACGAGACGCCACGCGTGCGCTCGTCCGGCGGGCCAGCCGAGGGCGTCGATGGTCGCGCCTTCATGGTGATGGATCTCGCCGCAGGTCATCCGCTCCTCGCCGGTCTCGACGGCCTGGGCGCGCTCGGCAAACTGCCGTCGCTTGCTCGAAGGTTGCCGACGACGTTGGCCGACGTGCTCGCCGACCTGCATCGCCTGGACCCGGCCCCGGTGGCGAGCCGCCTCGACGCTGACGGCGTCGCGCCTCCTGGACTGGAAACCATGCTTGAGTCGCTTCGCGCCACCGCGGATCTGCTCGAGCGCGCCGATCTCGCGGCCGCCGCATCGTGGCTGCAGGCTCACCCACCCGCGCCTCAACCCATCGTGATCTGTCACGGCGACATGCACCCGTTCAACGTGCTGGTCGACGATGCCGGCGCGACCACGGTGCTCGACTGGTCTGCGGCCACGTTGGCGCCCGCGGCCTACGACATCGGGTTCACTTCCCTGCTCCTGGCCGAGCCGCCTCTGTTCGTGCCCCGCCCGCTTAGTCCTCTCGTTCGCGTTGCGGGCCGGGCGCTGTCGCGGCGATTCGTGCGCGCCTACGAGCGTCGGACCGGGTCGCCCGTTGATTCGACGTCGCTGGTTTGGCATCAAGGCGTGGTCTGCGTGCGCGCCTTGGTTGAGGTAGCGGGCTGGGTCGCGGTCGGGACGATCGACGCGCGTGCCGGTCACCCCTGGGTGCTGGCCGGCGACGCCTTCGCAGGCCGCCTCGTCGACCTGACGGGCGCGCCGGTCAGGGCCCGTTGAGGGCAACGGGGTGGGTCTCGTACATGCGGACCACAACGACGAGACCAGACACAGCGGTGAGGGCAGCCACCGCCCAGATAGCGGTCTCGATCGAGAAGGCGTCTGCGATTAGCCCGGCGGTGAGTGCCCCGACGGCGAAGCCGCCGTCGCGCCACAGCCGGTAGACGCCGATCGAGCGGGCGCGCCACGCGGGGTGGGCGACGTCGCTGATGGCGGCGAGCAGCGCCGGGTACACCATCGCCGTTCCAGCACCAAGCACGATCGCGCCGAGCGCCCACGCGCCGAATCCGCTGGTAGCCGCGATCCACGCGATGGCCGCTGCCTGGGTGAGCATGCCGCCGGCGATGAAGGGTTTGCGTCCGACGCGATCCGAGAGCGCCCCGGTGACGAGTTGGCCGAGTGACCAGACGGCGGGGTAGAGCGCGGCGAGCGCGCCGATGCGTGCAATGGACAGTCCGGCGTTCGCGAACAGGATCGGGAACAGCCCCCACGCGAGGCCGTCGTTGAGGTTGTTCACCAGCCCGGCCTGGCTGCACGACGACAGCGCCTTCTCGCGGAAGGTGGTGAGCGCGAACACCTCCCGTGTGGATAGTCCTTCGTCTTCGACGTTGGAGTGGTGGAGCGTGACCTCGTGCTGCGCGTGGCCGCGCGTCTCGCGCACGAACAGCGTGGAGAGTCCGAGTCCGATACCAGCGAAGGCGACGCCGAGATAGAACGGCGCGGGGCGCAGGCCGTGGTGCTGGGCGATGTAGCCCGTCGCCAGCGCGGTGACCGAGAGAGCGCCGTATCCCGACGCTTCGTTGAGGCCCATGGCGAAACCTCGTCGGGCTGGTCCGACGAGGTCGATCTTCATGATCACGGTCGTGGACCACGTGAGGCCCTGGTTCACTCCGAGCAGGACGTTGGCGGCAATGACCCATCCCCACGTCGGCGCCCACATCAA
Organism: Acidimicrobiales bacterium; assembly: GCA_046594835.1. Classification (GTDB taxonomy): domain Bacteria; phylum Actinomycetota; class Acidimicrobiia; order Acidimicrobiales; family JACCXE01; genus JACCXE01. The sequence continues at coordinate 11,599 of JBKJQZ010000105.1, forward strand.
GAGGAACGGCACGGGGACGCCGATCAACCATCCGGCGACAAGGACCGGTTTGCGGCCGTAGCGGTCCGAGAGTGTCCCGGCGAAGAAGTTGGTGGCCGCCTTGACGGCGCCGAAGGCAGCGATGAAGGTCAGCGCTGCCGTAAACGCCTCGAGGTGGAACGTGCGTTCGGCCAGTAGCGGGAGAACCGTTCGCTCCTGGCCGATCATCCCGCCGACCAGCGCGTTGACTCCGACAAGCAGCGCGAACTGGGCGAGGTTCTCCCGTATGCCGAGGCGTAGCCCGGTCGCCCCCGGCGCGTCGAGGGTGGTCATCGCGTTTGCAGGTCGATGCCGGTCGCAGCCCGCCAGTCCTCCGGACCACCAACCAGTACCGAAAGCTCCTGGTGGCCTGCGGCTTCGAGCACGCTCGCACCGGTCATGGCGCGCTCGCCGTGACCGCACATGAGCGTGATCGGCCCGTCGGGCACCAAGGCTGTAGCCAAGGCGCCGAGTTCTATGTGGACTGCGTCGGGCACATGACCCGCAGCCCACTCGGCGTCTTGGCGAATGTCGAGGATCGTCGCGGACGCCGCCGCGGCGTCGACCAGAGGGATCGCGGCGACCGGAAGCCCCGCGGCTGCCCACGCGTCGAACCCGCCGTCGAGTTCACCGACAATGGCCTCGTGGCTGATGGTGAGACACTGGCGCACGAGGTCGTCGCGGTCGGTCGTTTCGTCGAGGACGAATATGACGGGTCGGTCGAGGGGGAGTAGCCAGCCGAGCCAGGTGGCGAACACCGAGCGGTGCTCGATCGAAAGCGCTCCTGTTGGATGGGAGCGCGCGAAGGAGGCGATTGGGCGAGCGTCGACGAGCACGGCGCCGTCGGCGAGATGACGCTCGACGTCGTGGAGTCCGAGTCGGGCCAACTCCGGAACCGCGGGGTACACGCGCGGGCCACGCCGGTTGATCTCGGGCAGCACACGGAAGTAGTTCGGGAACGTGCCGAGGTCCGACACGAGCGTCTTGGCAAACTCGTCCTCGTCGTCGATAGCAAGAAGCGGGTTGGTGGCCCGCTCGCGTCCAATTGTGGTCGTGCGCGACGAGCCTTGCGGTGCCGAACAGAACGAACCCGCTCCGTGGGTGGGATAGACGGCGAGGTCGTCGGGGAGCGTGAGGATCTCTGCGCGCAGGGAGCGGAACAGGGCGCGTGCCAACTCGTCTCGGTGTTCGACGCCGAGCAGGTCGGTGCGGCCAACGGCGCCGACCATCAGCGAGCCGCCTGAGAAAAGCGCCGATGGCTCGCCGTCCACGTGTATGAGGTACGCGAGATGGTCGGGCGTGTGGCCCGGCGTAGCGATGGCACGCAGCACGACGCCTGGAGCAAGCTCGACGGCCTCGCCGGGAGCGATCGCGTGATGCGGGAGGTCCAGCTTGGCTCCGCGCGAGGCGAGGAACATAGTTCCGGTGGCCACGAGCTCGGGGCTGCCGGAGATGTAGTCGGCGTGCGAGTGCGTGTCAGCGGTCCACGCGAGCCTCCACCCGCGGGCGGCGGCGAGGCCGCGTTGGCGGTCGGGGAACCGCGCCGGGTCGATGACGAGCGCGGTGCTGTCACCGAGGGCGACGACGTAGGACGAGTGGCCGAGGCCTTCATCAACGACGGCTTCGATCTCGATCATCGGGGATTGGTGGCGCGGACGAGGATGCACCCAAGGTACGGAACGGCCTTGCTCATCGCGTGGTCGGCGGCGCGGCCGTGGCTGCCAGCGCGGCTAGGGAGGCTGGAACCTCGGTGCGGGCGAGCTGCCGGGCCCGGATCCGGGCAAGCAGTAGCCGCCGCCAAAATGTGGCCGGGACCAACTCCCACCCCACGGTCACCCGGCTGCCATCAGGCGCGTCGGCCACGTTCCACGTCCACCGCGCGTACGACGGGTTGCCGTCGTCGGTGGCCGAGCGGTACACGAACCGACGGGCCGCCACATCGAGTTCCTCTACCTTCGAGCGGCTCTGCCAGGTCTGTCCGAGCGCGTGGAATTCCACGACCCACTCTGCGCCAACCTCAAGCTCGCCCGGGCGGTCGATGACCGCCGTCATGGTCGCGTTCCACACGGGCAAGCCGGCGATGTCGGTCAGGGTCCTGAACACGGAGTGCGGGTCCGCAGAAACGAGGATCGATCGCTGCGCTGTAGCTGTCATGGCGCGCCCGCTCAAGCCGGCCGTCGGGCCAGGAAGACATGTGCGGCCACGTCGTACGCTCGAGCGTTGCGCTCACCGCCGGAGCCACCGAACGCGTCGACCGCTAACCCCACGCTGATGTCGTCGAAGCCGGCGCCGACGATCGCCGCGCACCACTCGTCAACGGGGAGGCCGCCGGCGATGCAACCGGTCCACAGGTCGATCTCGCACACCGCGGCTTCGGGCAGCGGCTTGCCATTGGCGATGTCAGCGATCTGCAATACGCCGCCGGGGCGCAGTACCCGGAAGGCCTCGGCGAAGACCGCGGCCTTGTCGGCGCAGAGGTTGATGACCCCGTTAGAGATGACAACATCGGCCCAGCCATCCTCGACCGGAACGCGTTCGAGCAGTCCTTCGCGGAACTCGACGTTGGCCAACCCGAGCGCATCTCGCGTGGCGTTGGACTTGGCCAGCATCTCTGGAGTCATATCGACACCGATCACGCGTCCGTTCTCACGGACGGCGTGGGCTGCGACGAAGCAGTCGAACCCGCCGCCCGATCCGAAGTCGACCACCCGCTCATCAGGCTCCAGCGGCCGGAGCGAGAACGGGTTGCCCACGCCGGCGAAGGATTCCACGGCACGATCCGGCAGCGCGTCGACCGCTCCGGCCGGGTAACCGAGCAGCGCGGCGAGTGGTCGACCAGTGTGGAAGTGAAACTCTCCGTCGGGATGCAGCGCCACCTCGCGATACTTCTCGCGCACGTCGGCGCGCAGCGCCTCGACATCGACGCCAACCGTTTCAGCCATTTGCTCTCTCCTTATTCAAGTGAACACTTGAACAGTCGCGCCACATCAGCGGCTTGTCAAGTAATCGTTTGAAGATTGACAGACGCGGCGAGCGCGGTCACCATGGCGTGCATGGGTGACCGGGCGGCCAAAGACGCACTGTTCGAAGGGTTCGCCGAGGTGGCGAAGGCGTTGGCGAGCGGCCGGCGGGCCGAGATCATTGATGTGCTCGCGCAGGGCGAGCGATCCGTCGAAGACGTCGCGAGCGAGATTGGACAGAGCGTCGCCAACACCTCGCATCACCTCCGGGCGCTCGCCCGAACCGGTTTGGTCACCACGCGCCGCGATGGAACACGGATTTACTACGCCCTCACCAGCGACCGTGTCGGAGAGCTTTGGAACGCAGTCCGCGACGTCGCTGAGGCCCACGTCGCCGGGTTGGAGAAGCTCGCCGACGCCTATCTTGGTGACCGCGACGGCATTGAGGTTGTCGACCGCGCCGAGCTCGTCGCTCGCTTGAAGACGGGCACCGTCGTCGTTCTCGACGTGCGGCCCGAGGCCGAGTTCAACGCCGGGCACATCAAAGGAGCGCGCTCGGTGCCGATCGCAGAACTCCGTAAGCAACTCAAGGCGCTTCCCGCTGGCGGCGAAGTCGTCGCGTACTGCCGCGGCCCGTACTGCGTGTTCGCCGACGACGCCGTGCGCGAGCTGCGCCGACGTGGCTTTTCCGCGCGTCGCCTCGTCGACGGCTTCCCCGAGTGGAAGCGCGCCGGGCTTCCCGTAGCGTCAGGAGAATGACGCCCGCCCTTCGGCCAAGTCCGGCGCGCTAATGCGCATCGGGGTTGTCTCTGACATTCACTCCAATGTCGCCGCCCTAGACGCCGCCCTCGGCGCGCTCGCGGGTGTCGACGCGATCTGGTGTGCCGGCGACATCGTTCTCCAGTACCGCTTCAGCAACGACGCAATCGCGAAGCTGCGCGCGGCGAACGCCGTCGCGGTGCAGGGCAACCACGACATGGTCCTGGTGAGTGACGCCGGGGTCGGGGCACGCAGCGGAGCAGACGTCGACCCCGCCAACGTGGCGTGGCTAGCCGGCCTTCCGTTGCGCCACGAGCAGACCGTCGACGACTGTCGCCTGTTGATGGTGCACGGCAGCCCCTGGGAGCCCCACGGCGATTACGTGCGAGCCCACAATGAGAAGTGGCGTCGCGCCGATGAACTCGCGGCTGACATCGTGATCACCGGTCACACCCACGAGCCGATGGTCGAGGTCTTTGGATCCACACTTGTGGTGAACCCGGGATCGGTGGGTGAACCGCGCCAGCGGGGCGATCGCCGCGGCAGTTTCGCCATTGTCGACACCGTGGCGAGAGACGCAGCAATCGGTTGGATCAACGTGTAACCCACAGGACGCGCCCGAGCTACCTAGCAAGTACTATGTCCAGCACCAGCAAGGCGTGGGGGACAGCGGTGGCGGACGATCAACTCATTGCCGTAGAAGATCCCCAGATTGTTGAGCGCGTTCGCCCGTGGGCGGCGTTTCAGATTCGTGAGTTCCGTTATCTGTGGGGAAACTCGTTCAGCTTTGCGCTGATCCAGTCGACGGAGCGCTTCGCTTTTGTCTGGCTGATGCTGCAGGTTTACGGCCGGGCTAAAGAAGCGGGCACGATCACCTTCGTCCTCGGGATCCCGGTGTTGTTCTTCGCACTGCAAGCCGGCGCGCTCGCCGATCGCGTCGACCGGCGCCTACTAATGATCGTGACCCAGGGCGCGGCCGCGTTGGTGTCGGTCGTGATCACGCTCCTCTTGTTCGCGGACGCGCTGAGCTACCAATGGACGCTCGTCCTCGCGTTGCTGCTGGGCACGTCGTTGGCGTTCGGCACGCCCGTTCGCATGTCGACCATTCCCACCGTCGTGCCCGAAAACACTCTGATGAACGCGATCGTCCTCAACGGCTTCGCCCAGAACATCTCCAGCATCGTTGGTCCGGCCGTCGGGGGTGTCGTGATCGGCACCTGGGGCGTGAAGGGTGCGTTCGTGATGTCGACGACGCTCTACCTCGTCGGGATCCTGTTCCTCCTCCCGCTTCGATTGCCCGATTCGGACTCGGCCCTAAAGCGTCCTGCGCGGGAAAAAGGCGCGATCAAAGACGGGCTGCGCTTCATCGCCGGGCACGCCGGACTTCGTGGGCTCTTTCTGTTCCTAACGATCGCCGCGATCTTTCTGATTGGCCCCTACGGCGTGCTCGTAGCGCAGGTTGCCAAGGTGCGGTTGCACCGCGACGTGCTTGAAGTGAGCCTGATGTTCAGCGCTCTCGGCGCGGGCACGATTATCTCTACCGTCGTGCAGGCCTCTCTCGGCGATATCAAGCGCAAGGGCGCGGCGTTTCTGGTGGTGTGTTCATGTTGCGGCACGATGCTCGCGTTGGTCGGGATCTCGACCTCGTACCCGCTCACCATCGGCCTGATGTTCATCTGGGGCATCGCCGGCGGGTTCTTCATGAACCTGATCCAAACCCTTATTCAGTCGAACACGCCGCGGGAGTACCTCGGACGGGTCGCAAGTGTGCAGACCCTCGCGATGCAGGGCGTGACGCCCTTCGGTGGGCTGATCGCCAGTGCCGGGGCGGACACGTTCCAGATCATGCCGTGGCTCATCTTCTCAGGCGTCTGCATGATCGGCTCGGCCGTAGTCGTCGCCGTCACACAGCCCGCGTTCCGCCGCCTCTAGCGACGCGCGGCGGTGCTCGAGCGGTGCATCGCGTCGAGCAGGACTTGGAGGCCTGCAACCACCTTCGACTGCTGCGGCGCGCTGAGCACGTCCTCGAAACGCGCGGCGAATGCGGCCTCCACTTGACCAAGCACGGCGAGGCCCGACTCGGTCACTTCGAGTGACACGCCGCGGCGGTCCCCGGGGACGCGGTCACGGCGGATCCAACCGCGCGTCTCGAGGCCGTCGACAATCGTCGTCAAGTTGGGTTTGCTGATCGCCGCTTTCGCCGCGAGCGCGCCGGCCCGGACCGGCTCTGACCGCACGAAGTCGAGAAGGCGGTATTGGGCCAACGTGACGCCGAGGCGCGTGCACTCCCGCTCAATAATCCACCCGGCGTGCACCACGGCCCGCATGGCCCGCTCGGCGTCGGCGCTCACGGTGCGACCGACTGATGACTCGACGCCGACTGCGCCCACGCCTGGAACATGCGGGCGTACGCGCCGTTGCGTTCGAGCAACTCGGAATGTGACCCGACTTCGACGAGGCGACCGCCGTCGACCACGCCGATGCGGTCAGCGCGCATCGCCGTGTTGAGGCGGTGCGCGATCAGCACGGCCGTGCGGCCCTCAAGGAGGACGTCGAGGGCTCGTTCCACCAGTGCCTCGGTGCCGAGGTCGAGGCTCGAGGTGGCTTCGTCGAGTACGAGGACGCGGGGCGAGGCCAAAAACGCGCGCGCAAGTGCGATCAACTGGCGCTGGCCCGAAGACAGGGTGACCCCGCGTTCGTGACATGGAGTGTCGATCCCTTGGGGGAGCCCGTCGATCATCTCGCGGATACCAACCGCGTCGCATGCGGCGAGGACCTCGTCGCGGGTCGCCGACGGCGTGGCGAAGGAGATGTTCTCGCCGATCGTGCCTGCGAACAGGAAGGCCTCCTGGGGAACGATGCCGAGTTGGCGACGCAGTGAGGAAAGAGTCACGTCGCGAATGTCGTGTCCGTCCACCAGCACCCTGCCCTCGAGCGGGTCGTAGAACCGAGTGAGGAGCTTGGCGATGGTGGACTTGCCCGCACCGGTTGGCCCGACGAGCGCGAACGTCTCACCTTTGCGAATGTGCAGGTCCACCTCAAGCAAGACGGGCGTGGCCGCCGAATAGCCGAAGGTCACGCGCTCAAGGGTGATCTCGCCTTCGATTGCGGGCAGCACGCGCGCCTCGGGAAGCTCGGGGACCGTCGGCTGTGACGCAAACATCTCGCGCAACTTGGTGGTCGCAGCTCGGCCCTGTTGGTACACGTTGTAGAGCTGCGCGAGCTGCTGGATCGGCTGGAAGAACGCGCCCAGGTAGAGCACGAAGGCGGTCAACTCGCCGATGGTGAGCTGGCCGCGCAGCACCATTCGTCCGCCGACGAGCAGCACCACCGCTTGGGCGAGCACTCCCACGAGCTGCGTGCCCGGTCCGTACACGCCCGCGATGTGCGCGGTATAGAGGTTGGCGTCGCGGTAATCCGCCATCACGTCGCGGTGCTTCATTGCGTTGTAGCGCTGGCGGTTGTGCGCGGTGACGATGCGCATGCCCGACAGGTTCTCCTGCAGGTCTGCGAGGACGGCCGCGATCCACTCGCGCACGGCGAGGTAGCCGACGTCGGAGCGCGAACGGAACCACCACGTCAACGCGATAAGGACGGGCAACACGCCAAACACGACGTAGGTCGCCAGACGCGGGCTCATGGCGAAGAGCTGGGTGACGACGAACACGAGCGTGCCGACCTGGATCAGCATGTTGACCAAACCCTGTTGGAACAGCGTTTGCAGCGCTTCGACGTCGCTCGTGACGCGGGTCATTATGCGCCCGGCCTTTTCTGCGGTGAAGAACTCGAGCGACAACTTTTGGATGTGGCTGAAGATGCGCACGCGCAGCCCGTAGAGCAAGTCTTCGCCAACGGTGCCCGACCAGCGCGTGCGCACCGTTGTGATGGCGGCACCGATTACCACCGCAGCCATGTAAATCAGGCTGAGGTGAAACACGATGCTGTAGTTGCCCGCGGAGATGCCTTTGTCGATGGCCTGCTGGGTGAGGCGCGGCCCAATCTGCTGGGCGACGACTTCGAGCGCGACGAGACCGAGGATGCCGCCGATTGGTGCGAGCTTCGGCCGCAGGAACGTGCCGAGTGAAAACGTCGGCTCGTGCGCGGACGCGATGTAGCTAAAGGGAATGTCGTGGAGTTCGGCTTCGGGTTCTTTCGCCTGCAGCTTGTCGACCCCGACCTGCATCTCTGAGGGAATTCCGGCGAAGGGAAGCCCGCCCTGTGCGCCCCAGTTGCCGCCGCCGCCACCGAAGCCGCCGCCGCCCCAGGCCACTAGCGCTCACCTCCGACCAGCGAAGCATCATCATCATCGGAAGCGTGGGCGAGAATCTCGGCGTAGCTCGGCACCGTCGCGATGAGTTCGCGGTGGGTGCCTTGGGCCAACACGCGTCCGTCCTCGAGAACCGCGACTCGATCGGCGAGGCCGATCGTCGAAAGGCGGTGGGCGATGATCAGCGTCGTGCGACCCCGCATCAGGGTCTTTAGCGCCTCGTGAATTTCGTACTCACGCTGCGCGTCGATGGCGCTCGTCGCGTCGTCGAGAATCAGGATGCGTGGGTTCACCAGCAAGGTGCGGGCGATGGCGAGGCGCTGTCGCTGCCCCCCCGAGAGCGTGTAGCCGCGCTCGCCGATGATCGACTCGTAGCCGTCGGCCAAAGCTCGGATGAAGTCGTCGGCGCCTGCCGCGGTCGCGGCCGCGACGACCTCATCCATCGTGGCGTCAGGGCGGCCGAAGCAGATGTTGTCGCGGACCGACTCGGAGAACAGGAAGTTGTCGTCGAGCACGAGACCGATATGGGAGCGGAGACTGGCTTGGGAGAGGTCCTGCACGTCGTTGCCGTCGATGCGAACCGCGCCGCCGTCGACGTCGTAGAAGCGCGGGATGAGCCGAGCGACGCTTGACTTGCCCGAACCCGTCCGCCCGACCAGCGCCACGGTCTCGCCCGGCTCCATCCGCAGCGTGAAGTCGCGGAGCAGTGGCGCGTGCCCGCCGTAGGAGAAATCCACGTGGTCGAATTCGATCAGGCCTTCGCATGAGACGAGGTCAACCGAGCCCGGACGATCGACTATCTCGGGCTGCTGGTCG
>JBKJQZ010000244.1:0-11603 GCA_046594835.1 Acidimicrobiales bacterium
CCGCCATCGTCGGAAACGAGGACAGCGTGGCTGCCCAGATTGAAGCGCTCTTCGCAGCCGGGGCGACAGACGTGTGGGGTGCCCCCTTCCCCGTCGGCGACGACCGCTCCGAATCCCGGCGCCGCACCCGCGCCCTCCTCAAAGAGCTCGCGCAGAGCTAATTCCGGCGGGGTGTGGTTATTGGTAGCGGTCTTTGCTACCAATAATCACAGGCCGTCAGGGCGTCACGAGTCGGCCACCACCGACGACGACGGCCTGCCCGCCGACCTGCACGCTGGTGAGCGCGCCGGCGTCGTCGCGGCCGAGGGTGACCTGCATACGTGACGGCCGGCCCATTTCGATGCCCTGATCGATCGTCACCTCGGTGACATCGAGCGGAGCGAGCAGGCCGGCGAAGGCTGCGGCCGCTGAACCCGTTGCCGGGTCTTCAGCGATGCCGAAGCCGAGGGCATACATCCGCGCGTGCCAACGCGTGTAGGAGCCTTGGAGCGGCGCGACCACAAACAGCTGCGACGCGGCAGTGCCGTCAATCTTCTCGGCCACCACCGCGCTGTTCACGCGCGAGCGCGCCACAGCCGCACGATCCCGCACCGGGATGACCGCGAACGGCACGCCGCAGCTGTAGCCACCCGCGGTGAACGCGGGGTGCAGATCCTCCACCGAGAGACCAACCGCCGCAGCAAGGTCTTCCGGTGCTGCCGCGTCAATGGCCTCGGGCAGCGACGCAGTAGTGAACGTCGCGTTGTTGCCGTCGAGCGCACACACCACGTCGCCTACGCCTTCGCGTAACACGACGCTGGTCGCGTCGCCCAGAAGGCCAAGTTCGCCAAGCAGCACCGCCGTGCCCACCGTCGGGTGCCCGGCAAACGGCAGCTCCACGCTTGAGGTGAAGATGCGCGTCGGCCAAGCGTCGCCCGCGACCGGGGTCGACACGAACACGGTCTCGGACAGGTTCAGCTCGCGCGCCAGCGCCTGCATCTCCGCTGCCGCGAGCGGCGGCGGATCTACGAAGACCGCCAGCGCGTTGCCTGCGAAGGGCCGGTCGGTGAAGACGTCGAGCAGGTGGTATTCGAGCTGCGTCACCTACACGCGCGACGCGACGAACACCGGGATGCGGCGGTCGGTCTTTTCCTGGTACTCCGCGTAGGGCGGGTACGCCTCGACGCTGCGCGTCCACCACGCCTCTCGCTCGTCGCCTTCGGGCAACTCACGCACGACGTAGTCGAACTTCTCGGCCCCGTCCTGAATGGCGACGCTCGGGTTGGCGCGCAGGTTCGCCACCCACTGGGGATTCTTCGGCGCGCCACCGATCGAACCGATAACGGCGTACTCACCGTTGTGCTCGACGCGCATCAGTGGCACCTTGCGGATTGCGCCAGACTTCACGCCGATCATCGTCACGACGATTACGGCCATGCCGGTGTCCATGAGCGTGGTGCCTTCGGCACCGCCGCTCGACTCGATCTTGTCGACCTGGTCCTTGACCCAATCCCACGGGCTGGGTTCGTAGTTCGCTTCGGATGCCATGCTCCGAAGTTACGCTCTCAGGAGTTACGCGTTGGCCGGTGTGGCCGCGCGAGCGGCCGGGTACGTCCAATCACCCTTCTTCTCACTTTGTATACAATCTGCGTTATGCCCCGGCTCGGACAAGTCGCAAAGTCAGACGACAACCCCAAGATCGTCGCCCAGATGTACAAGATCCTCTTTGGCGACCGTGACCCCGTCGCCGAGCCCGGAACCGCCACCGGCACGCCGGGCGACTGGTGGACCGTGTGGGCCAACTCCCCCGACGTGCTGAAGCACGCGGTGAAGGGCTTCGGCCTGTACGCGAGCCCGGATCGCAAGATCCCCCCAGCGCTGCGCGAGCTCGGCCAGACCCGCGCCGGCTGGACGCTCGGCAGCCAGTTCGTGTTCTCGCAGCACTGCAAGAGCTGCCGCGCCCTCGGCTTCTCCGAGGAAAAGATCGAGGCGCTCAAGCACTGGCAAGTGTCTGATCAGTTCGACGAGCTCGAGCGCGCCCTGCTCGCCTACACCGACGGGCTGACCCTCGATAAGGGCCGCGTCGCCGACGGCGTGTTCGCAGTGATGCAGCAGCACCTCACCGACGAGCAGATCATGGAGTTCACCTACATCACCATGACCTACGCGATGCACGCAGTGATGTCGGTTGCGCTGCGTACCGAGTTCGACGACCGCGAAGATCCGATCATCGAGATCGCCGCACCTGAGGGCTACGGCGCAGCCGACATCGGCCGGATGACCACCACGGGCGAGTAGGTCCACCTATGGCGGGTCCCCTCGACGGCGTACGCGTCCTCGAACTTGGCAACTTCATCGCGGGCCCGTTCGCGGGCCAGTTGCTCGGCGACTACGGCGCCGACGTCATCAAGGTCGAGTCGCCCGGCGACGGCGACCCGATGCGGCACTGGGGCGTCACCCGCGACGGCGACTCGCTGTGGTGGCCCACCATCGCGCGCAACAAGCGGTCGATCACGCTCGACCTTCGCAGCGACGACGGACGTCGGGTCCTCAAAGAACTCGCGGCGAAGGCCGACGTCGTGGTCGAGAACTTTCGTCCCGGGGTGCTGGCGAAGTGGGGCATCACTTACGACGCGCTCGCTTCAGTCAATCCCCGCATCGTGCTCGTGCACGTGAGCGGGTTCGGCCAGACCGGCCCGTTGGCCGAGCAGGCCGGCTTCGGCAGCGTGGGTGAGGCGATGGGCGGCATCCGTCATACGACGGGTAGCGCCGATCGCCCGTCCTCGCGCTGCGGCATCTCGCTCGGCGACGCGCTGGCATCGGTGTTCGCAGTGATCGGCACGCTGTCCGCGCTCGTGTCGGCGGAGAAAACCGGCAAGGGCCAAGAAGTCGACGTCGCGATCTACGAAGCGGTCGCGGCGTTGATGGAGTCGACCATGGCCGACTTCGAACTGGGCGGCGTCGTCCGGCAGCGGACCGGCGGCGTATTACCGGGCGTCGCTCCGGCCAACGTGTATCCGACCGCAGACGACGCCGAGTTGGTCATCGCGGGCAACGCCGACGCCGTATTCGCACGGCTGTGCGAGGCGATGGGTCAACCGTGGCTGGCAGCCGATGCTCGCTACGCGACCCACGTGGCGCGCGGTCAGAACATGGTTGAACTCGACGAGCGCGTGGCCCAGTGGACCCGCACGCTGCCCTGCGAAGACGTGCTGCGCACGCTCGACGCCCACGGGGTGCCGGCGGGGCGGATTTATCAGGCGCCCAACATGCTGAACGACCCGCAGTACCTGGCCCGCGAGATGGTGCGCCGCGTCACCACCAAGCAGGGTTGGGACGTGCCGATGACCGGCATCGTGCCACGCTTTAACGGAACGCCGGGCGACATCCGTCACCCCGGGCCGTCGCTCGGCGAGCACACGGCCGAAGTGCTTCGCGAGGTGCTCGGCTACGACGGGCCCACCATCGAGGCGCTGCGCGCTGGCGGAGTGACAGGCCAAGAATGGGCACAGGAATGAGCATCACCCTGCGCGACGTCACGCTGCGCGACGGCCTGCAGGACGAGACGCCTGTGGCGACCGCAGACAAGGTCGCGTTGTTCGATGCGCTCGTGCGTGCCGGCGTGCGCGACCTCGAGCTCACGTCGTTCGTGCGTCCTGATCGCGTGCCTTCTATGGCCGACGCGTCGGAGATGGCCGCGGCAACGACCGGTCGCGACGGACTGACGCTCTGGGCGCTCGTGCTCAACCGGCGCGGCGTGCAGCGCGCCCTCGACGCGGGTCTCACGCACCTCCAGTACGTGGTGGGTTGCTCCGACGCGCACAGCCAGCGCAACGCCGGGCGTGATCGACTCGGAGCGCTCGCCGAGATGGAAACGATCGCAGCCACTCTGCCCGACGCGGCTCGGTTAGAGGTAACGCTCTCGACGGCGTTTGGTTGCCCGTTCGAAGGGCCGGTGCCCCCCGGCCACGTGCTTGACGCCGCCGCGCGCGCGCTCGCCGCCGGTGCGGTGGGCGTGTCGCTCGCCGACACCATCGGCACCGCTGTCCCGACCGAGGTTGCCGCGCTTGTGCGCGCGACGACCGCGCTTGGCGCGCAGCCCGTCGGGGTGCACCTGCACGACACTCGCGGCCTCGGCGTGGCCAATGCACTCGCCGCGATCGACGCGGGTGCGTCGCGTGTCGACGGCACCGTCGGCGGTTTGGGCGGTTGCCCGTTCGCCCCGGGCGCCAGTGGCAACATGGCCCTCGAAGACCTCGCCCATGTGCTCGCCGAATCCGGCGTCGACACCGGGATCGACCTCGACGCGCTGATAGAGGCCGCGGAACTCGCGTGCCGCCTCGTGGGCCGCAGCGTCGAGAGCCACGTCGGCAAAGCTGGCCCTCGCTTCCGGACGCGGAGCTTGTGACGACGACGACCGTCGGGAGCGAGCAGGCGTACCAGCAGGTGCGCGCCGCGATCGTCGAGAACCGGTACCCGCCCGGCAGCCGGCTGGTCGAAGCCCGAATCGCCGAGGAACTCGGCCTCTCGCGCACACCCGTACGCGAGGCGCTACACCGCCTCGAAGCCGAAGGCCTCGTCATCAGCGAACCCAACCGCGGCGCCATGGTGCGTCCCCTCTCGCCCACCGAAGTTGTGGATCTCTACGGCCTACGTATCCGTCTCGAGTCCTACGCGGCCGAGGTCGCGGCCGAGCGCGTGACCGAAGGCGAGCTCGCTGAACTGTTCGACGCAGTCGAGGCGTTCAGCAACGCTCGCAAGAAGCGGGACCACGCGTCGATCGAAGGGCTTCGTCGCATACACGAAACGAACCGCCGCATCCACGACGGCATCCTTGACGCGGCGCGGCACCGTCGCCTCACCACGATGCTCGCCCGCACGGTTGACATCCCTCTCGTGTTCCAGGCGTTCCAGTCCTTCGGCCCCGCCGAGATGGAACGCTCCGACACCTTTCACCGCCTGATCGTCGAGGCGATGTATCGCCGCGACGCGGGCCGCGCGGGGGCGCTCATGGCCGAACACATTGCGCAGGGCCGCGACACCGTGCTCGACAACATCGCCCGTCTAACTACAGAGACGACTACGTAGGAATCCGCGAGCTAGCCCTCGATGCGGAGGGCTTGCTTGGGACAGCGGCGGACGGCTTCTTCCGCTTTCGCCCGCAGTTCCTCGCCCGGGTTTTCGTCGAGCACGTTGAGGTTGTCGTCGTCGCCGAGACGGAACAGTTCGGGGGCGGCCTCTTCGCACAGGCCGTTGCTCTCGCAGAGGTCGTATTCGACGATGATGCGCATGCGCCGACATTACTAACCTCCGACTCGACATCGACGTCGATACTGAAAGTGGGGCGCCTCGTGGCAACCAACGGAGACCAAAGCTGGGATGTAGCTGATCTCGTGGGCCAGATGGACGTCGCACCGAACGAGAACGGCGACTGGGACGGGCTCCTGAAGTTCTCCGAGTCGCGGCCCGTTGTGGAGGGCTCCCAGTTGCTCGGCCAGGCGATCGTTGCGGCCATGCGCACCACCAATGGTCGGCGGGTCGTGTCTGCGCACATGGCCTTCACCCGCGTCGCCAACGCCACGATTCCGGCACCGATCACCCTGCGCGAGATCAGCAACGGACGCACGATGTCTGCGTACTGGGCCCAGGTGAGCCAGAACAACAAGGTTTGCGCCGCAGGCACGCTCCTGCTCGACGCGACCGCGCCCGACGTGATGCGCCACGCCGCTGCCGTGCCGTCAGTCGTCGGCCCCGACGCCGCAACTCCGATCGACATGGGCGTGATTGGCCGCGACGTTCGCGTGGTCGATAACGCCTACACGAGCGACGCCGACGCGCCTGTTGGCCCGCCAGTCATCGACGCGTGGGTCCGCTTCAGCAGTGTGCCCGACGACCCTGCCATCCACGCCGGTCTGCTCGCACACTTCACCGGTCACATGTCGATCGCTGCGGCGATGCGACCCCACGCGCACATCAGCCAGTCCCAGGCTCACGTGAGCCTGTCGACGGGCGTCAACGCGATCCACCTCTCGCTCCATGCCGTCGTGCGGGTCGACGAGTGGTTGCTGTACCACCACGAGGTCACGTTCTCGGGCGACGGCATGACCCACTCAGACTGCCGCGTGCACACCGAGGCCGGCGCGCTGGTGGCGTCGTTCAGCGTGGAGTCGATGGTGCGCGGCTTCGCCGACGCGGCCAAGGCCGGCGACGCGCGGACGGCGATGTAGTGAAGCGGCCACTGCCCGCCGTCACTCCGTTCAACGAGTGGTTCTGGACTTCGGGCGCGGACGGCGCGCTGCGAATCCAGGGCTGCGACGACTGCCAGCAGCTGGTGCACCCGCCCGTGCCGGTGTGCCCGTCGTGTCGCAGCATTAACTGGTCACCGCACCCGGTGTCGGGACGCGCGACGATCGTCGGGCTCACGGTCAACCAGCACCAGTGGATCCCGGGCTTCGACCCCCCTTATGCGATCGCTGTCGTCGCGCTCGAAGAAGACGCGAGCGTTCGTCTCACCACCAACATCGTCGGCGTCGATCCGTTCGATGTGCGGATCGGCCAGATCGTCGCCGTGCAGTTCGAACAGCACGACGCGATCTTCTTGCCGCTGTTTGCGCCCACCGGTGAAGTCGACCCCGTCGACCGTGTCGGCGAACCCAACATCCCCACGCCGCGCGCCGCGCCCACGGGCGATCGCTTCGAGCACAAGGTCGCGATCACCGGCATCGGCCGCAGCCAACTCGGGCGACGCCTGATGCGTGATCCGATGTCGCTTGCGACCGACGCGTGTCTCGCCGCGATCGCCGACGCCGGCCTCACCGTCGACGACATCGACGGCCTCTCGACCTACCCCGGCGCCGGCGGTATGGGCATGAGCGAGGGCGGTTCGTGGGCGATCGAGGAGGCGCTGCGTATCCAACCGACGTGGTTCAACGGTGGCGGCGAACTACCCGGCCCGGGTGGTTCGGTCATCGCCGCGATGCTTGCGGTCGCCGCCGGGCTTTGCCGGCACGTGCTGTGTTTCCGCACGGTGTGGGAATCGACCAACGCCGCGATGGGATTGCCGCGTCCGTCGAGCGGGAGCAGCGGCGGTGTGATGTACGACTACCGCATGCCCTTCGGCGCGGCGTCGGCCGCGAACTGGATCGGCATGAACGCGAACCAGTACCTCCACCGCTACAACGCGCCGAAGGAAATGCTCGGCTGGATTGCGCTGAACGATCGCGCCAACGCGGCGCGCAACCCGTACGCGATTTATCGCGATCCGCTGACGATGGACGAGTACATGAACGCGCGTCCGATCACCACGCCGTTCGGTCTCTACGACTGCGACGTGCCGTGCGACGGATCGATTGCGCTGATCGTCTCGGCCATCGACGTGGCCGCCGACATGCCCAAGCCTGCGATCAAGGTCGAGGCCATCGGGTCGCAGATCCTCGAGCGCGTGTCGTGGGACCAAGGCACGCTCACCCACGAACCCCAGGTGCTCGGCCAGTGCGCGCACCTCTGGACCCGCACCGATATGACGCCCGCGGATGTCGACGTGGCGCTCCTCTACGACGGCTTCACGTTCAACGCGATCTCGTGGCTCGAGGGCCTCGGCTTCTGCGGCTTCGGCGAGGCGAAGGACTGGCTCGACGGTGGCAAGCGCATCGCGCTCGACGGCGAGCTACCCGTGAACCCGCACGGCGGCCAGCTGAGCGAGGGCCGCACGCACGGCTACGGCTTCCTCTACGAAGCCGTAGCCCAGCTGCGCGGCGAGGCCGGCGAGCGCCAGGTGCGCGACGCGCAGACGGCGGTGGTCACCTCCGGCGGCGGTACCCCGTCGGGCGTACTTCTTCTTACGACCTAGTTATCTTCTATATTGACGTCGATGTCAATTGCTGTGTCGGAGTTCGAGGAGTGGCTGCGCGCCAACCCGGACGCGCTCAGCGCGGTCACGGCGCCCATCCCCGTGTTCGCCGACCGCGTCGCGGCTATGCGGGCCTTCATGGGACAGCTCTACGACGCTGGGTGGAACCGCCACGGATGGCCCGAGGAATGTGGCGGGCTCGGTGGGTCAGTGCTGGATCGTGCCGCAATGTGGGAGACGCTCGCACGCTTCGGGGTGCCCACGATGGCGGTGTTCGAACACTTCGAGGTGCTCGCGCCAACGCTTGCGGCGATGGGCCCGCCCGCGTTCGTAGCCGACGCGCTCCCCGCCTTTCTCTCGGGCCGCGAACTGTGGTGCCAGGGCTTCTCGGAACCCGACGCGGGCTCGGACCTGGCGAGCCTTCGCACCACCGCACGCGCGGTCGACGGGGGCTTCGTTGTAAACGGCCGCAAGATCTGGACGAGCTGGGCCAAGTACGCCACGTGGTGTCTCGTGCTCACCCGCACGGGCACGCCCGACTCCCGCCACCGCGGCCTGACCGCGCTGATCGTCGACATGCGCGACGCAGGCGTTGAGCCGCTCGCGATCGAACAGGCGAACGGCACCGACGAGCTCGCCGAGGTGTCCTTCGACGACGTGTTCGTGTCGTCCGATCGCGTCGTAGGTGAGGTGGACGGCGGCTGGGCCGTCGCCATGCACATCCTGAGCCACGAGCGCGGCACGTTCTGCTGGTTCCGGCACGGCTTCTTGTACCAGTACCTGCGCGACGGCATGGCCTTCGCAACCGAAGCCAACGACGCAGCGACCGGCAACGCGCTGCTCGATCTCGTTGCCGCAAGCGCCACGGGCTACGCCGGGGTCACTGCGCACGCGGCCGGTGTGCCGCTCGGCCCGCTCGCCGCGTACCCGAAGCTGATGCTGTGCAACGCCGAGCAGTCGGTGTGCGACGCCACGCTGACCTTTGACGCCGACCTGCCTCTCGACGTGTTCGACGACCACGTCGCGGTCCGTCGCCAGGAGTATCTGTTCTCCCGAATCGTCACCGTCTACGGCGGCTCGCAGCAGATGCAGCTCGACACCATCGCCAAGCAGATCGTGCCGGTCCGATGACGGGGCTGACCATGAACGCTGCGGGTATCGCGGAGACCGAGCTCGAGTACCTCAATGTCGCGGCGCAGGCGGTCACCCAAAGCGGCGGCGATAAGGCGCTCGATGCGCTCGGCTGGTGGGAGTTCCTTCCGCACCTCGATGACCCCGACGCGCGTCTCGCCGTGTTCGCGTTGTTCCGCGCCCAGGGCGCGGCGCTCGCGTCGTCGGCCGCGATCGGTGGGCTGCTCGCGCAGCCCTTCGCCAACGAGTTCGGGTTCGCCCCGGGCGAAGTGATCAGCGCCGTCACGCGACGCTCGCCGCGTCGGGGCGACGTGCACATCGTTGTGGGAGACGTCGCCGGCCGGCGTCTGCTGGTCGACATGCCCGGCCTCGGCGTCGCGCTCGTCGATGAGGTTGAGCTTCGCCGGATCGACGTGCCCGGCCGCTTGCAACTCGCAGACTTCGAGGCCTCGACCGCGAACCTGATCCTGCCGGAGGCCGCCGCGGCGCCGCTGCGCGCGCAGGCCGTCGTCCTGGGGCGCATCGCGCTCGCGCTGGAGATGCTCGGTGCGGCGGACGCCGCCGTGAGTCTCGCGATCGAGTACTCGGGCCAGCGCGAACAGTTCGGGCAACCGATCGGTTCGTTCCAGGCGGTGCGTCACTTGCTCGCGTGGGCGCGCACCGACTGTGTCGCGATCGAGACCGTCGCTCGCAGCGCGGTAGCGATGGGCGCAGCTATGCCCAAGTGTTTCGACGCCGCGCTCAAAGCGCTCGCCGGGCGCAACGGTCGCAAGGCCTGCGAGCGCGCCCTGCAAGTTTTCGGCGGCATCGGTTTCACCGCCGAGCACGACCACCATCACTTCCACGGCCGCGTCCTTGCGCTCGATTCGCTGCTGGGCACCTCCGCCGCGCTCACGAACGAACTCGGCGCGTGGATGCGAACCGAGCGCCGCGACCCGCATTGGGCCGCCGCCATCCGCTCCGTCCTCTAACGGCTCATTGGTCCCGCACGTTTGGCGGCACGTTTGGCGCCGCCAAAGTCCGACGATCAGCGCTGATTTGCCGCCGCCAGAATCACCGGACTTTCACGGCGCAGAACCTGTCCGCGAACGCCGGAGGGCTCTCCCACATCGCGGTAAACGGTGCCGTCCGTGTGGACCCGACTGCAGGCCCCTCGTTTCATGACTCTTGCGTGAAGGAACGGAGGCCGTCGAGGCTCGGAGCGGGATCCAAGCCGTGTTCTACGTACCACCGTGGCTCGCCTAGGAACCGCTCCGCCCACCAGGCGCGGACGACGTTGCGTTCCACGTCTCCGTAGCCGGCCAGCACGTCATCGAGGCGATCTGGGTTGCGGGCGGTGAGGGTCGCCACGTCGTACAGCGCGTCCCCAACGCCCACGTCGCCCCAGTCAATGATCCCGCTGACCCGACTGTCTTCGACGAAGACGTGCGCCGCCTGGAGGTCCCGGTGGGTGAGCACCGGGGCGACCATCCGATCCGTCAACACCTCGGCGGCGATGGTGTGGGCGACCTCGACGACATGGGCATCGACCAAGTTCTGTTCGAGCAGCCAATCCCGATCGGCGTCGAGCCATGTCCGGACGACCCCTTCCACGAGCCACGGCGCCCAGTCGGGGAGCGGGGCCTCGTGCAAGGTCCGCATCACCTTCCCAGCTGCCACCCAGTCAGCGCGCGCGGTCGATCGGTCCAGCGTTTCACCCGACACCCGCGCAAGCGCTAGGAGCGACGGGTTCCCGGGCCGCCACCACAGCACCTCGGGCACAGGAACAGGCGCCGAGCGAAGAATGGCGTGCTCGCGCTCCGCCTTCCTCTGATCGGTCTCGGCCTTGATGTACGCGTCGCCGACACGGACGACCGCCCGATCCTGATGTGAGACAAGGATCTCGGCAAGGACCATCTGGGCATCCTCACAGAGCCCACGGACCCGGACCGCTCGAGTTGTCGCGAAAGTCCTGTTCGGCAGCAATCGTCTTCCACGGACAGCTGCCCTCTATCGCCGGGAGCGCGATCAGATCAACGAAGTACGGAGCAGTAGGCGTTGGGGCCGAGTTCGTTTATGGGGCCTCCGATCGCGCATGGCGGCTGCGGTGGAAATACGGCGCCGTCCAGCAAGGTGCGTCCGCCCAGAGGTCCCGCAAGCCTGACGGCGCGTGTGGTCGGGGCGTGGCCCGGGCAGTTCTGATTGCCGACGAGTCGCGTCGAGGTGAACGTCACCGTCACGGAAGTCGCCGTTTCGACAACGTGAGCGGGCCCGACGCGTTCTTCTGCCGCAGCGCCGCTCGCGCACTGCCTGTCCGTCGCGATGACCGAGAACTCCGTCGCCGTCGGCGGTGGCACCTCCGACAGTCCCCAAACAGCGGTACGCCGACCCGCGTGATGAACAAACGTTGTGCATCCGCCGCTTCCCTGCTGTTTCCATTTGTCGGCCTGTCGTTTCAAAACCGCAACCTTGAGATTGGGTGGCTCGCCACCCAGGTAGGTCAGGGTGTCGCCGGAGGTGAAGACCCGCCACCGCAGGTTGGGATCGACTTGCCCGACGAAAGCGTGCGCGTGCAGCGCGACCTGGTCGGCCGGGGAGTCGGTCAGTAGCCGTCCCGGCTTGCTGTAGAAGGCTGCGGGCACCGGCGGATCGGTGCACTCAATCG
>JBKJQZ010000016.1:0-3540 GCA_046594835.1 Acidimicrobiales bacterium
CCACGTCGATGGCGCTGGTCGAGCTGGCGATCCAGGGCAAACGCGTAGCGGTCGCCGGCGTGACCGCAGGCAACCTGCCGTCCGAACGCCTCCTGGCCCACTTCGGCTTCGCACGCCGCCGCTAGTTTTACTTGACAGGTTGGAAACTAACGAGTTTAGTTGCCACTATGGAAAGCAATGACATCCAGCGTCAACTCGTCGAGGCGAATCGGCTCGCTTCGGCCACACGGGCCGAATCACTCAACGCCGCAGCGTGGGCGTGGCCCGTCATGGTCGTGGCGATGATCGCCTTTTTCGCGTTGATGGGCGTGCTTAGTGAAGCCGGTCGTGGGGTTGCCACTGTTGGCTGGACCCTGTTCGTCATCGTCTGGATCATCACCACGCGGCGTGCAAATCGCGCTCGTCCGCGTCGAACACAACGCGATCGGTCCCAGCGCATTCACGACCTCATCGAGTGGCTCGCTCTCGCAGTCACAGCGAACGCGATCTTCTTCGGCTTGAGCCATGTGTCGTGGACGCTGGCAGGAATCGGCCTCGCGCTGCTGGGCGCCGGCTACGGCGCTGTATCTGCGCGTCGTGCTACGCACGCATGACGATCGGCGAACTCGATCCCGTCATCCACGCGCCGAAACGTCTCGGCGCCATGGCCATGCTCGCCGCCGCGAAATGGGTGGAGTTCTCGTTCCTACGCGAGCAGCTCGACGTGTCCGACTCTGATCTGTCGAAGCAGATGAGCGCGTTGTGCGAGGCGGGCTACGCCAAGGTCAAGAAGCAGGGCCACGGCCGCAGCGGACAGACCTGGTTCGCAGCCACGCCCAACGGCCGATCCGCCCTCGAGCGCCACGTGACCGCGCTGCGCGCGCTGGTTGACGAGGCACCCGTCGCTCCGTCATAACGCTCGTACTCGCGTCCGTTGACCGAGCGTCCGCCCCTCACGACACATCGGGGACACAGGTTTGGCGCCACGAAAGTCCGGCGATTACCGTCGATTTGGGCGGCGGCCGAATCATCGGACCTTTCTGGCGCAGAACATTTGTCGCAGGTCGTGCGGCAAGCTGATTCAGCTCGTCTCCGAGGCGTGACGCACGATCAGGTAGTCGGCGTCGAGGGGCGCGAGCGCACGGCGTAACTCGTCGGGCCGCGAACGCTCCGTGACCACCGCGACCACTGCGCCACCCGAGCCCGCAGAGTTGGGTGTGAAGCCGACGGCCTGGATCGCTTCAGCGAGTTGGTCGTGGCCGAGCGAGAGCGGCGCGACCTCGCGTCGTATCTCGGCCGAGAGGCCCATCAAATTCGCGAGCGCGGCCCCATCACCTGCTTCGAACGCTCCCGCTGCGCCGCGCGCGATGCGCGCCAACTCCTCCATGCCGGCCGGATCGACGGCGCGCGACGCGTGGTACGCGCCCGAGTCGGCGGCAGCCGACGGGCGCCACGCCACGACAAACTCGAGCGGCGTCGCCGGCCTGAGTACGCGCACGGTCTGATCGGCGAGCACGTCGACGAGGACCGGCGCGTCGAACGCCTGCACGGCGCGGTCCTGCAACCCCGCGGCGATACCGAGGTCGTCGCGTTCGATCGACAACGCAAGTTCGGCGAGGGTCAACGGATCGGTCGGCGCGTTCCCGCTCGCGCGCAGTGCGGCGAGCACGAGCGCGCTCGAGCCCGCGAGGCCGACCGAGCGCGGGATGTTGCTGTCCCACTGGACCGCGGCGCCGATGCGCCCGACGCGGGCCAGCGCGGCGCGCACGATGGTTGGTGGCTCTCCCCCGTCAACGCCGATGGTGACCGTGGCTTGCAGACCCGGCACGGGAATGCCGATCACGGCGCCACCGTGCAGATCGGATGGGTTACCCGCCAGCGCGGCCCGCGCCATCACGCTCGCAGTGTTGGGGTCCGTCACCCCTCCAGCTTGCCTGCTTAGATCGTGGCCATGGACCAGTTCGTAGTTACGCGGGACGACGACGGCGCGCTGCGCATCGGATGGGGTGAGCCGGACTGGTTCGGCCCGATCCGCGCCGTGACCACCGCAGGCGTCGCAACAAGCGTGGAGGTGGACGACAACGCGCCCCGCGTGGTGTTGCGCCTCAGCGCCACGCGCGACATCAACGACGCCGCAACCGGTGCGTTCGCGGACCCGTCGAACTACTGGTCCTTCGCTACCAACGAGCGCGCTCCGGGCGGCGCGCCGGCCGACGCGAGCGGGTTCGGTTTCCAGTACTGCGAGTTCGCGATGCCAACGGTGACCGACGCGTCGCTGCAGGACTGGTTCCTCTTCCCCGCCCGACCGTCGCTCGTGCTGCCGATGATGCTGATCGCGCCCGACGACCGCACGATCCTCATCGCACCGCTCAACAGCTTCCACGAACAGGTGATGGCGGTTGAAGGGGGACTGCGCTGCGGATGGCACGGCGATCTCGCGGAGATCCCCGCCGGGTTCGACACCGAGATCGTGCTGTGGGGCGCCGCCTCGCCGCGTGCCGCGTTGCGCGAGTGGGGCGCGGAGCTATTGCGCCGCTACCGCACTGCGCGGCCGGGTCGTTACGACGACGACCTGCTCACGCACCCCTCGTACTGGACCGACAACGGCGCGGCCTACTGGTACAAGACCGAACCCGACATGAGCGTGACCGAAACCCTCGTCGCAACCATCGACGACCTCCGCGCCAAGGGTGCGCCTTTCTCCACTGTGCAGCTCGACTCGTGGTGGTACCCGCACCAAACCCTGCGCCCGTTCAACACCGCCGAGTGGGTCGTTCCTCCGAGCGGACTCATGCGATGGGAGCCGCGCGACGACGTGTTCCCCGACGGCATCGCCCCCGTGCGCGCTGCGCTCGGCAACCCGCCGCTCGCCGCACACTGCCGCCACCTGTCGTCGGCGTCTTCTTACGTGCAGGACTACGACTGCTGGATCGACGGCGAGCGCGCCCACCCGAAGGGTCCCGAGCTTTACGAGCGATGGATGGAGCAGTGCGTCGAGTGGGGCGTTGACACCTTCGAGCACGACTGGTTGATCGAGTGTTTCCTCGGTGTGCGCGGCCTGCGCGCCGCGCCCGGCCGCGCCCGTGCGTGGCAGGAGGGCGTTGACCGCGCGGCGGGCCGACGCGACCGCACGCTGCAGTGGTGCATGCCGAGCCCGGCCGACATCTGCCAGACCGTCACACTCGCCAACGTCACGTCGATCCGCACCAGTGGCGACCACGGCTATCTCGTAAGCGCGGGCTACCTCTGGGCGTGGTTTCTCTACACGAACACCTTCGCCGACGCCCTCGGCCTGTTCCCGTACAAAGACGTCTTCCACGCCGAGCCGGACAACGCCGAGGCGCACGCCGATGTGGAGTCGTTGCTGTCCGCTCTGTCGATGGGCCCCGTAGGCATCGGCGATCCGCTGGGGCATACCGATGCGTCGATCGTGCGGCGCACGTGCCGCGCCAACGGCGTGTTGGTGAAGCCCGACGCGCCGATAACCGCTATCAATCGCGCCTTCCGTAAGTGGGCGACGGGCCGCGGGCAACTGCTGACGGGTACCGCCGCGTCGATGAA
>JBKJQZ010000072.1:0-3087 GCA_046594835.1 Acidimicrobiales bacterium
CCCCGAACATCACAACGTCGGTCGAGCTCATTGGGTGTGGAACTCCGCGAGTAGTTCTTGTTCGCGCGCTTCCATTTTCTCGGCGTCGGCGTCCTCGATGTGGTCCATACCGAGCAGGTGCAGGATCCCGTGGACAAGCAGCAACGCGATCTCGTCGTCGTAGGTACCAGCGTGCTCGGGCGCATTACGGGCCGCAACCGCCGGACAAATCACAACGTCGCCGAGCAGGATCGGAAGGTCGCCCGCCTCAAGTGGTTCACGCCCGGGCGCCGGACCTCCGGCGTCGGGCCAGCGACCGGGTTCGTCCGGGTCGTCGTCGAGGGGGAAGGCCAGCACGTCGGTGGGGCCCGCCTTGCCCAGGAAACGTTCGTTGAGTCCGGCGATCGTAATTTCGTCGACGAAGAGGACCGACAGTTCAGCCTCGCCCTTGACCTTCTGCGCGAGGAGCACCTTGCGCGCCAGCGTGTCCCAACGCGTGGCGTCGACGGGCTCATCCGACTGCTCGTCGGCCACAAACACTTGGATCGTCACGCGCTACTTCTTTCGCCGCGACGTCTTGGCGTTCGCGTCGTCATGTCGTTCGTAGGCCGACACGATGTCGGCCACGATCTTGTGGCGAACCACATCGCGCGGGCCGAGGCGCACGAACGAGATGTCGTCGACGGCGCCCAGGATTGACTCGATGCTCATGAGGCCCGAGCGTCCCGTAGCCAGGTCAACCTGGGTTACATCGCCGGTCACTACGGCTTTGGACCCGAAGCCAATTCGGGTGAGGAACATCTTCATCTGCTCCGGGGTCGTGTTCTGCGCCTCGTCGAGGATGATGAAGCTTCCATTCAGCGTGCGGCCGCGCATGAACGCAAGGGGAGCGACCTCGATCGTGTTGCGCTCGAGGAGCTTCATTGCACCTTCGGGGGTGAGCATGTCGTAGAGGGCGTCGTAGAGCGGGCGCAGATACGGGTCGACCTTGGCCAGCATGTCGCCGGGGAGAAACCCGAGGCGCTCGCCGGCTTCGACGGCAGGTCGGGTGAGGATGATCCGCTCACAGGTCTTGGCCTGCAGCGCCTGCACCGCCAGCGCAACCGCGAGGTAGCTCTTGCCCGTGCCGGCCGGGCCGATGCCGAAGGTGATGGTGTTGGCAAGAATCGCGTCGACGTAGCGTTTCTGACCCGCGGTCTTGGGCCGGACGCTGCGTCCACGAGCAGATTTGAGAATCTCCGCGGTGAGGATCTCGCTCGGCACCTCGTTGGCCCGGATCATGTCGATCGTGCGTACGACGTTGGCCACGTCGAGCGGCGTGCCCTTTTGCAGAAGCTTCACCAGCTCGCCGAAGAGCTTCTCCACCGCGTGGGCGTCACTTCCGTCAACGATCACCTCATTGCCGCGCACCACGATTGTGGTGCCGGGGAAGGCGGCTTCGATCGCTCGCAGCGTCTCGTCGTGTTGACCGACGAGCGCGGCCATCAGATCATTGCCAGGGACGAGGTAAGTGGCGGTGGGAGACACTGCTACGCGAATCGTACGCGTTGAGGGACCGAATGCAGCGTGTTATCCGGGCGGCCAGGTCATGGCGCGACCGCCGATCACGTGCAAATGCAGGTGCGGGACGGTTTGGCCTGCGTGGGCGCCGACGTTAAAGACGGTGCGATAACCGGTCTCGGCCACGCCTTCAGCCCCAGCCACGACCTGCGCCGCGCGGAACATCTTTGCGAGAACGTCGCCGTCGGCTGCGCCGATGTGATCGGCGCCAACAATGTGACGCTTCGGAATCACCAGGACGTGCATTGGTGCAACCGGGTTGCGGTCACGAAACGCCAGCACGTCGTCGTCCTCGAACACGTTTGTGGACGGAATGGCGCCCGAGACGATCTTGCAGAAGAGGCAGTCGTCAGCCAACTTCGGCCTCAAAGCCGACCGAGCCCGACCCGTTCGTGGCTTCGTCTCCACCAGCGCCATCGGGGTAGAGGTGTGCGAGGGAACCCGGCGCGATCCGCACGCTTGCGATGAAGGTGCTTAGGTCTTCTTCCTGCACACGAATGACGCGACCCATTTGGTACGCGGGCAGCTGCCCTTCGTCGATGAAGCGGTACAGGGTGCGCACAGTCACCCCAAGTCGCTCACAGCACTCCTTGGTGCTCAGCCAAATGATGCGGTCACTCAAGATCCGTAATCAACCCCACAGGTAGCGCTGAAGGTGTACTGACCGTCATCGGGGAACGTCGTGGACGATGAGATCATCAGACCCTCCTTGCTGGCCAGGTTCGTCACCGACGACGCGTCCATCACAAATTGCGATTGCGTGCCCGAGGGACGATTCACGGTGACCACGATGCGCAGCCCGTTGGGGAACGAGATCGTGCGTGCCGTGTTGTTGCGAATGTTGACGCTGAACTTGGTCGCTCCACCGGCGTCGCTCGAGCTCAAGTAGAAGCAGAAGGGATCCGAGGCCGGACAGGCCGGGGCCGCAGCGCCCGTGATGGAGCCGTCCGCATTGCGCGTGAAGGAGCCGGTGTTGTCCGCGTTCTCGGTCCCCGCTCCGTTGAAGGGCGGGTTCGGCGAGCCCGAAACGGTTGTGGTGGTCCGCTTCGCGGTCGTGCCGGTTGTGGCCCGCGCCGTAGTGGCGGTCGTCTTCCTGGCTGTGGTGACGGTCGTCGCGGAGTTCGCCAGCGGTGTGGTCGTGGTGCTGAGCGCGGTGCTCGACGTGGTCGCAGGCGGTCGCGTTGTGGTCGAACGTTGGACCGTGGTCGTGGTCGGCTGCTCGATCGCGGCGAGGCGGTCGTCGGTCTTGTCGCTCTTCAGCCCTTCGGCTACGAAAATGAATCCACCCACGATCGCTACAGCGATCAGTGCGGTCAGGATGTTCTTTGTCCGAATGCTCATGCCCATGACAAACAGCCAGGCTATTGGGTTGCGGCGTCAAAGCGGAGCCGCAGCGCCACCTCGTTGGCAAGAAGTCGGCCTTTGACCGTGAGCACGACCCGGTCGCCGTGGGTCGCGATGAGCCCTGTGAGATCGGGATCGGTGAGGTCGAGCGCAGCGGTGGGCACCCCTTCGCGGGTACGCACGAGCAATTCGAGGGCTTCGAAA
>JBKJQZ010000106.1:0-2896 GCA_046594835.1 Acidimicrobiales bacterium
CCCTTCTCGAGGAAGTAGGCGCGGTCGGCAATCGTCAACGCGACGTTGATCGACTGTTCGACGATGAGCACCGCGGTGCCCGCCGCGTTGATACGACGCAGCACGTCGAGCAACTGGCCAACGATCGTCGGCGCGAGACCGAGCGACAACTCGTCGATCATGAGCAGCTTCGGCTTGGCCACAAGCGCCATTGCGAGGGCGAGCATCTGCTGCTCACCACCCGAGAGGTTGCCCGCAGGCTGATCCCATCGTTCCTGTAGTCGGGGGAATACGACGAGCATCTCGGCGGTCGCGGTCTTCACGTGCTCGGGATCGTCCTTCATCGACCACGCGGCGAGCTGCATGTGCTCCTCGACGGTGAGGCTCGGGAATACGGCGCGTCCACCGGGCATCTGCACGATTCCCATACCGAAGGTGCCCACGGGGTCGACGTGGGTGATATCCACGCCGTTGAAGTAGATGGCGCCAGAAGACGGGTCGGTCTGGCCCGAGATGGCCCGTAACAAGGTCGACTTGCCGGCACCGTTGGTACCGAGCAGCGCGACGATCTCCCCCGGCGCTAGTTCGATGTCGACGCCGAAGATGACCTGCACCTGGTCGTAGCCCACGTCGAGGTCGCGGATGAGCAGCAGCTTGGGGTCGCCCTCGGCGAGGGACTTGCGTACTTCCTGCTCGGCCATCGACTGCACGCGGACGCTCTGAATGTCCTCGGCGAGGAATTTGCCGGCGGACCCGATGACGAGGAAGCCCCCGACGTAGAGCGGGATCATCACAAGAATCCCGACGCGAAGACCGAACGCATCGCCGATAGCTCCAATGAACACGAGGATGAACACGCCGGGCGCGGCGAACACCAACCCGGAGATGAAGCCGAGCGAGCGGACCTTCGCCGGGATCACCACGGAGAAGATCGCGTACACACCGGGCAACAGCGCCGCGAGCACGGCGCTTTGCAGCAGCGCGCCAGCGATCGCCACCCACACGTTGGGCGAGAACGCGATCAGGGCGTAGGACGCGGCGGTGATGATCGAGCTGAGTCCGAGAAGCCGGACCGCGAGCGCGGGGTCACGGTTCATAAGGCGCTGCGACAGCGGCGCGAACACGGCGAGCCCGATGAGAGCAACCGGCTGACTTATCGACGCGATCAGGCCGCGCTGGAGTTCGTTGAGGTGGTACACGTCGGCCCAGAAGAGGCTCAACAGCGCACCGGCGCCGGCGCCCGAGGCTCCGATGAAGGGCAACGCAACGTAGATGCGGCGCAACGACTTCACGGCGAAGAGCATGCGGAACGCCTCGGCGAGGGTCGGCGGAGTCTCCTCGGTCTCGGCCTCTTCTTGCGACGCGCCCAATGCGAGACGATCCTGAATGCCGCGCTTGGGCTCCTTGAGCCGGAGGGCGAAGAACACCAGAACCATCGTCGGGATCGCGGCGAGCATGAACGGCACGCGCCACGAGAAGTACACGGCGATGGCGCCGGCGCCGAGCGGGCCGATGATGAGCCCAACGGGATTCGCGGCGCCGTGTACGGCGTACACGGTCGAGCGCGCGTCGACCGGGTAGTAGTCCGACAGCAGGCTGTTGTGCGTCGGTTGGTTCACCGACTTGCCCAGGGCAGCACCGATGCGGGCGAGGCCGAGTACAAAGACGTTTACCGCGAAGCCCGTCATGACCGAGAACGCCGCCCAGGTCACGGCGCCGATCGCCGCGATGCGCGTGCGTCGGCCGCGGTCAGACAGCAACGCCACCCCGAGACCAAGGCCGATGGCGATGGGTTCGACGAATGCCTGCACTGCGAGAACACCCGCGACGCTGAGGCCGAAGCTGTCGCGAATGTTGGGCAGCAGGACGCCGAAGGCGGCGCGGTCGAGTTCGTCCACCGCGTTGAGCCCGAACAGGACCAACAGTGGGAACGCTGGCGCTCCGCCGGTGATCTTCAAAAGTCTGTTCTTCATCATTTGGCCCCCGCCAGTGCTTCTGGTTGTTCGTCGTTGTCCGCAGCGATGTCGTCGAACAACTCGGTGCTCTCGTCGCGGATGTCGACGACGCCCTGAAGGGAGTCCGCCAGCAGGCTCGGCACGTGAATGCCCTTCCTAATCGCAACGCGGCGCAAATAGGCGTCGCGCAGATTGATCCCCAGTTCGGAGAGCCCCCCCGGGAAGAACAGCAGTAACAACAGCATTCCTAGGCCCGACGCAAGCAGGGAGTAATTAGGCAGGAAGTACTGGAAGCCAAGCACGTAGAGCGCTCCGACGAGGGCTCCGCCCACCGAGGTCAGACCACCGATGACGGTCATGGCGAAGATCTGGAGCGACTGGGCGGGCGAGAATTGGTTGGGATCCACGACGCCTTGCACGTGCGCGAAGAGCCCACCGGCGACCGCCGCGAAGAAACCCGAGATCGCGAAAGCCGCCAGTCGGGTCCGGGTCGCGCTGATGCCGTAGGACTGCGCGGAGCGAGCGTTGTCGCGCACAGCCATGAGAATCCGTCCGCTGCGATGCGCTCGCACACTGCGCGCCGACGCCGCGGCGAGGACGAAAAAGAACAGGCACGTGTAATAGAACGCGTGGTCGCCGCGCAGGTCGAGGCGACCCCACAGGATCGGGCGTTCGACGAACTCGCCCGGCTTCGGCAGCAGCCACCCGAAGTACTGCGTCTGGAGGAAGAAGTACTGCGTGTTGGCCGCGAAGGCGAGGGTAGTAACCGCGAGAAACAGACCGGGGAGACGCACGGCGGGGAGTCCGATAAGCACGGCGAAGGTGGCGCCGACGAGGCCGGCAACAAACAGTGCGGTGATGAGGTCGACCTGATGGTTGGCGACGAGTCCGCCGGCGACCGCGGCGCCGACACCGACGAAGGCGAACTGGCCGAGGCTGATCTGACCCGCCCAACCCGTTAA
>JBKJQZ010000125.1:0-11490 GCA_046594835.1 Acidimicrobiales bacterium
CGCGTCTCGACGTCCGCCGCACACACCAATGGATTGCGCCCGATGGCGCGCTTACCGAGCCACTGCTGCTCGATGAATCGAGTTACTCATGTCCGAGTCTTCCCCCTTCGACTACACCCCGACCCCCCGGCGCCAGCGACGCCGACCCAATCGTCCTGGCCCCGTCGCTGAGCTAGCCACAACACCCGAGGCCTCTCCTGCGGTCGATAACCGTCCCGATGACCTGCCGGATCCACCCTATGAAGGCGTGCCCCGGCCCAAGATCGGCGACACCCGTCCGGCACCGGCTGCCGCGGCGGCGGAGCGATCTGAAAACGAAGGAGCAGGCGAGGGACGCAGCGCCACCTCTGGTGCGGCCCGTCGTCGTCGGCGTCGCGCCGGCCAAGACCGTCGCACGACCGACGACGGTCCCACCACGAGCGAACCGCTAGCGCAAAGCGACGAGTCAGCGGTCGTTGCGTGGGACCAGTTGGGCTCCAATCCCAGAGCTGAGCGCACCGACCGGTCGCGGGCGCGGACGCGTGCGCGCGGTGGGCGTGATCGGCGCACCCGCGACCGGTCCGAAGACGACGGCATCTCCGTCGAGGACATCCGGGTCGGCAAGACCCGCGGTGGGCGCGCCGTTGGCCGCTACATGATGTGCGTGCACGTGCGTGAGGGGATCACCCAGATCGCGATTCTCGAGGGCCGCGCCCTCATCGAGCACTACGTGTCGCGCCCCGCCGACGACGCCAACCAGATCGACGGCAACATCTACCTCGGCCGGGTACAGAACGTGCTGCCCGGCATGGAAGCCGCCTTCGTCGACATCGGCACCCCCAAGAACGCGGTGCTCTACCGCGGCGACGTCCGTTATGACCGCGGCGATCTCGACACCACCGACCGCAACACCGTGCGCATCGAGCAACTGTTGCGTCCGGGCCAGGTCGTGACTTGCCAGGTCACCAAGAACCCGATCGGGACCAAGGGTGCCCGCTTGACCCAAGAAGTCTCGATCCCGGGCCGCTTCGTGGTGCTGGTGCCCAACAGCGACACCTACGGCATCTCCAAGCGCCTGCCCGACGATGAGCGCAAGCGGCTGCGCCGAATCCTCGATGACATCAAGCCCGAGCACCACGGCCTCATCGTGCGCACCGCCGCCGCTGGCGTGGACGCGGACGAGCTCGTAGCCGACGTGCGTCTGCTGCTTGAGCAGTGGCAAAAGATCGAAGACCAGGCCCGGGCAAAAGCGCCTGCGCTGCTGTATCGGGAACCGGCTGCCGCGCTGCGCGTGATTCGTGAGGAGTTCAACGCCTCGTACCGCAGCATCGTGATCGACGACCACGACCTGTGGCAGCGGGTGCGGGACTACGTCACCGACATCAGTCAGGGCTTGGCCGATCGCGTCGAGTTCTACGACGCCGACGCCGAGGGTGGTCTGCCGATCTTCGAGCGCCACCACGTCCATGAACAGATCCACAAGGCGCTTGACCGCAAGGTGTGGCTCCCATCGGGCGGGTCGCTCATCATCGAGCGCACCGAGGCTCTGACGGTCATCGACGTCAACACCGGCCGCAACGTTGGGTCCTCGTCGCTCGAGGAGACCGTGTACCGGAACAACCTTGAGGCGGCCGACGAGATCGCCCGCCAACTGCGCTTGCGCGACATCGGCGGCATCATCGTCATCGACTTCATCGACATGGAGATCAAGCCCAACCGAGAGGACGTGATGCGCACGTTCCGCTCAGCACTGGCCCGGGACAAGACCCGTACGCAGGCCTTTGAGATCTCGGAGCTCGGCCTGGTGGAGATGACCCGGAAGCGGATCTCGGAGGGTTTGGTCGAATCTCTCTCCGAAACCTGCCCCACCTGCGAGGGGCGCGGGCTCTTGATTGCCCGCGATCTCTTCTAACCCACTACAATCTCCGACCCTATGTACGCAGTGATTCGCACCGGCGGTAAGCAATACAAGGTCACCGAAGGCCAACGCCTTGACGTTGAAAAGGTCACCGGCACGGAGGTCTCCTTCACGCCGTTGATGCTCATCGACGGCGAGAGCGTGCTCGCCGGCCCGGCCGCCTCAGGAGGCTCGGTCGCAGCACGCGTAGTCGGCGAAGGCCGGGGCAAGAAGATCCGCGGCTTCACGTACAAGAA
This sequence comes from Acidimicrobiales bacterium, assembly GCA_046594835.1. Lineage (GTDB taxonomy): Bacteria > Actinomycetota > Acidimicrobiia > Acidimicrobiales > JACCXE01 > JACCXE01. The sequence continues at coordinate 2,134 of JBKJQZ010000125.1, forward strand.
CAAGACCAACCAGCGGAAGCGCTGGGGTCATCGTCAGAGCTTCTCGACCATCGAGATCACCGGAATCAGCAAGGGTTAACTGACATGTCGAAGACTAAGGGCGGCGGCTCCACCCGCAACGGCCGCGATTCCAATGCACAGCGCCTCGGCGTGAAGGTGTTCGACGGCGGCGTCGTACGCGCCGGCGCAATCATCGTGCGCCAGCGAGGCACGCGTATTCACCCGGGCGAAAACGTCGGTCGTGGCAACGACGACACGCTGTTCGCTCTCACCGACGGTGCGGTCAAGTTCGGCGACCGCCGCGGCCGCAAAATCGTCTCGATCCTCTAATTCCACACGGGACTTTGTCCCGTGGGTTTTGATCAGCGCATGAGTTCGTCCTTCGTCGATACCGCACAGGTCCACGCCAAAGCGGGCAACGGCGGTGCCGGCTCGGTGTCGTTCCGCCGTGAGGCGCTCGTTCCCCGCGGCGGGCCCGACGGCGGCGACGGCGGCGACGGCGGCGACGTCTGGCTCGTGGCCGACCGCAACACCGCGTCGCTTCTGTCGTTTCGTGACCACCCGCACCGCGCCGGTGAGTCCGGCGTGCACGGCCAGGGCCGCGCCAAGCACGGCCGGCGTGGCGTCGAGTGCGTCGCAACAGTGCCGATCGGTACGGTCGTCAAGACCCCAGACGGCGAGATCCTCGCTGACCTCCACACCGATGGCATGCGGTTCCGCGCAGCCAAGGCGGGTGAAGGAGGTCGCGGCAATGCCCGCTTCCTAGCCAACAAACGTCGGGCGCCATCATTTGCCGAGCAGGGCGAGGTTGGCGAAGAAGTGTGGCTCGACCTTGAACTCAAGCTCATGGCCGACGTCGCGTTGGTCGGCTTCCCGAACGCCGGCAAGTCCACCTTCATCAGTGCGGTGAGCGCGGCGCGTCCCAAAATCGCCGATTACCCCTTCACCACCCTTGAGCCGCACCTTGGCGTCGTGCGCCTCGGCGAGCGAGAGATGGTGATCGCAGACATCCCGGGTTTGATCGAAGGCGCCAGCGAAGGCAAGGGCCTCGGCCATTCCTTCCTCCGCCACATCGAGCGCGCCCGTGTGCTGCTGGTGTTGATCGACCTCGGCGCGAGCGAAGGCCGCGACCCCGCGTACCAGGAAGAGCAGTTGCTCCACGAGCTCGGTAACTACGAGCCCGACCTCTTGGAGCGTCCTCGGATCGTGGTCGGCACCAAAGCGGACTCGGCGGAGTTGGATTGGGACGGCGCACGCATCTCGGCCGCGACCGGCGAAGGTTTACGGCCGCTGCTTGGGAACCTGATGGACCTCGTCCACGAGGCGCGCCAACAGATTCCCGTCGGCGAGACCTTCATCATCCACCGACCCGTGCCCGAGGGGTTCCGGGTCGAGCGTGAAGGCGCCGAGTGGGTGGTGACGGGACGCTCTGCGGAGCGCGCCGTTGCCCTCAGCGACCTCACCGACCTCGGCGCGCTCCAGTACGCACAGCAGCGCCTTAAGCGCCTCGGCGTGGACCGCGCCCTAGTGCGGGCGAAGGTACAGCCCGGCGACATCGTCCGCATCGGCGGCTTCGCCTTCGAATACGAGGCCGACTAGCCGCCATGGCGAGCGTCATCGTCAAGATCGGCACCAGCTCGATCACCGACACGCACGGCGTCATCGCCCAAGACGCAGTTGCGAAACTCGTCGCTGAGGTCGCGGAGCTGCGGGCGGACGGGCACCGGGTCGTCGTAGTCACCAGCGGTGCGATCAGCGCGGGTCTGCCCCGTCTCGGCTTGCACGAGCCGCGGCCCAAGGATTTGCCGACCCTGCAGGCCGTCGCGGCGGTGGGTCAGAGCCGCCTCATGCGCGTGTATGACGACGCGTTTTCGGCGCTCGACATCGTGTGCGGGCAGGTGCTGTTAGCGCCGCTGGACTTCGTGCACCGCCAGCAGTACCTCCACGCCCGTCAGACCCTCACACGGCTCCTGGAGTTGGGCGTGGTGCCGGTCGTCAACGAAAACGACGCCGTGGCCGACGACGAGATTCGATTTGGCGATAACGACCGTCTCGCCGCCCTCGTGGCCCATCTCGTGGACGCAGACCTCCTGGTGTTGCTGACCGATACCGACGGCGTGTTCACTGCCGACCCGCGGCTCGATTCGAACGCCACGCTGATCGAAGACATCGTTGCCGTCGACGCTGCGCTCGAAGCCGCGGCCGGGGGAGCGGGGAGCGAGCGGGGCAGCGGCGGCATGGCCTCGAAGCTGGCTGCGGCTCGCATCGCGTCGCGCAGCGGCGTGACGACCGTGATCGCGGCGGCGTCGCGTGAGGGCGTGCTGCGCGCGGCGGTCGCGGGCGAGCCCGGAGTCGGGACGGTCGTGCGCGCCGCTGAGAAGAAGCTGTCGGCTCGAAAGCTGTGGATCGCCTTTGCTCTGGGCTCGCAGGGCACGATCACCGTCGACGAAGGCGCGCGTCGCGCGTTGATCGAGCGCGGCACGTCGCTGCTACCCGCGGGCGTTGTCGCGGTCGCAGGCGGCTTCATCGAAGGCAACGGCGTGGAAATCGCCGGGCCCGATGGCGTGGTGTTCGCCAAGGGCCTCGTCGCTCACAGTGCGGCCTGGGTTGATCAGGCCAAGGGCAAGCGCACCGATGCGCTCGAGCCCGGCGACCACGAAGTCGTCCACCGCGACGATCTTGTCGTGTTGGACGGCTAGGGCTCGGAGTTCGACCGCCCTACGAAGATCTCGCGCCCGGTCAGTTCAGCCGGAGCGAGGCTCACGGTCACGACCCGTTCATCGGGAGCCCACGTCACCGGCTGCACGCCTAGTGGGCTGTCGCGCAGCACGGTTACCCATCCTCGTACGAGGATGCTCCACCCGGTCCCGCGGTGATCATCGAGGCGGTCGACCTCGAAGCTGACGGGGTGCGCAGCAAGGACCTGCGCCCGCCGCGGTGTAGTGCGGAACAGGATCGCTCCGTCGTGCCACGCGTAGTTGACCGGGTAGACAGACGGGGCGGCGCCGGCCTCAGCGACCGCCACCCGTCCAACCGACTCCCACTGGAGGCGGCGGGTGCACTCCTCGTATCCGATCGAGACAAATCGCCCGATGAGTCCCTCGGGTGCGCGTACCGGTGTTGCATGGATGGTCATAACCCCACGATGGCGAAGGGTTGGGTAAGGGGATAGAGGAGAACGGCCCTGACGGGGCCGCACGAGACCGTTACTCGGCGGGCCCGGCCACCTCGGGCGCGGCTGATTCAGCGGCTGGAGTGGGAGCGGCTTCGGTGGCGCCGGCGGTGGCGATGCCGAGTTGGGCCTTGATCTTGTCGAGGCGGGCCACTGCTTCGGTGTCCTGGGCAGCCTGCTCGACCTCGAGCATGCGGGTCTCGACGGTTGAGCTCTGGAGTTCGGCGTTACCGATCGCTTTGGCGTAGCGCGCTTCGATCTTGTCGCGGACTTCGGCGAGGGTCGGCACGTCTTGGCCCACGGCGGCGCTGAGCTGCGCCATGGCCTTGTTCATCTGCTCCTGCATCTTCGCCTGGTCGAGCTGGCTGAGAAGCTTCTGCTTCTCGTTCAGCTTCTGCTGGAGGACCGACGCGTTCTGCTGCACCGCAGCCTTGGCCTTGTCGGAAGCTTCGGTCGATTGCAGCGACAGCGTCTTGAGAGACTCGACCTCACGCTCGACCGACACGAGCCGACCGGCGAACGCCTCGGCGGCGCGCGTGTACTCGATTGCCTTGGCGGTGTCGCCCTTCTTGTTCGCCTCGTCGGCCATCAGTACGGCCTGGCGCGCCGAAGCATTGACCTTCTCGAGGTCTTCCATCGAGCGCGACAGCCGCATCTCGGTCTGCTTCTGGTTCGCGATCACGCTCGCGGCCTGCTCGGTGAGGCGGCGGTGCTGGTCCTGTGCTTCGGCCAGCGCCTGCTCGAGCTGAATTTTGGGATCGGCCAACTCGTTGAACTTCGAGTTGCCTGCGGCCGTGAAGTAACGGCGGATGCGCTGGAGGAGCTTGAACATGTCCGGATCGTAACGAATCAGGCGGGTTCGATTTCGGCGAGCGCTTGCCGGAGTGCTTCGAGGTCGCCGACGACCCCGTTCACGTCGCCAGTAAGCGCGTCGAGTCCGTCGAGTTGACCCGTCGCCAACTCCGCGGCGCGGGCGAGCGCCTCGTCGAGATTCTTGATCAACGTCGCCAGCTTTGACTCGGTCTCGTCCTGCCGCGCGCGCATCCGCACCACGGCATCCGACGTGCTCGGGCTGACCTGCCGGATCGTTTGCTGCAAGTGGTAGCCGCTTTGGGCGATGCGCCAACATGCGTGGAGGCCATCTTCGATTCTCGCTTCGACGTCGCGCAACCGATCGCGCAGCGGGCCGTCTTTCACACCGTCGACGATCCGTTCGAAGCGGTTACGCGCCGACTGCGCGTCTTGCACGAAGGAGCGCCACGGATCGGTCAGCGTGAATGGATCGATCCGCTCACGCTTCGCGCCCTTGCGCGACCACGGCCACTTCATCGCGGCTCGCGCCACATGGCCCACAGCGGCGGAGCGCCCGCCGGAAGATCGAGGCGACGAGTCACCTCGAAACCGTGGCGGCCATAAAAGGCGATGTTGGCTTCCTTGCTCGACTCGAGAAACGCGCCGATACCTTGTGCGTCGCAGCGCTCGAGCACGGGCGTGAGGACGCCAGACCCGACGCCCTTGCCCTGCTGGCTCGGATCGGTGCCGAGCATCGCGAGGTAGTAGTGCGGGCCCGGCGGGTGCGCAGCCTGAATGGCGGTAAACGCGCGCAGCACTGCGAGCGAACGCTTACCAAAGATGCGCAGCGTCGCGGGCGTGCCGCGCATCGTTTCGAGGTTCGACTGTCGCCACTTGTCCGGTGGAGCCCATAAAGCCGCGCCGTGGACTTCGCCATTCGTGACCCACACCTCGTCGTGGCGCAGATGGACATGCTGCAGTTCGAACGCGGTTAGCCGGGCGGCCCGCCTAAGGAAGTCGCGGTCGGGAAGCATGAAGTTCCAGAACGGGTCGTCTTCGAAGGCGCGGGCCATCACGGATGCGATGGCACCGGTATCGGCGGCGGTGGCTTTACGGACCTCAGGCACACGGTGAACCTAGCGGTACCCTTTTGCGTTATGGATGTCGCAGCGCAGGGTGCTCTCGTGAAGGCCGCCGCTCGTGAGGTTGCCCTCGCCAGTACGGACACCAAGAACGCCGCCCTTGTTGCCGCGGCCGACGTGTTGCTCGCTCGCAGCGCCGAAATCCTCGAGGCCAATACCGTCGACGTGGCCCAAGCCGAGGCCGACGGTACGAGCCCGACCGTCATCGACCGCTTGCGCCTGAACCCGGCGCGTGTCGAGTCGATGGCCGATGGGTTGCGCCAGGTCGCGGCCCTTCCCGATCCCGTCGGTGAAGTGCTCGACGGGTGGGTGCGTCCAAACGGTCTGCAGATGCGGCGCGTGCGTGTCCCGCTTGGCGTGGTCGCGATCATTTACGAGAACCGACCCAACGTGACTTCCGATGCGGCGGCGCTGTGTCTGAAGTCGGGCAACGCGGCGTTCCTGCGCGGCTCGTCTGCTGCGATCAACTCCAATCGCGCCATTGCCGCAGCGCTGCGCGAAGGGGTGGCGAAGGCCGGGCTTCCCGCCGACGCCGTGATGCTCGTCGACGACGTCTCGCGCGAGGCAGCGGTTGCCTTCATGCGTCTGCGCGGCGTGATCGACTGCTTGATCCCCCGCGGCGGCCCATCGCTGATCGCGTCGATCCTCGAAAACGCGACCGTGCCCTACGTGATCGACGGCGACGGCAACTGCCACGTCTATGTCGACGCGTCAGCCGATCTCGACATGGCCGAAGCGATCGTCGTGAACGCCAAGATGCAGCGCCCGTCGGTGTGCAACGCGGCCGAGTCGCTTGTTGTGCATGCCTCTGTGGCCGACGAGTTTTTGCCCCGTGTGGCCTCTGCGCTTGATGGCGTCGAACTCGTAGGCGACGCCCGGGCTCGCGCGATCGTCGCGACGATGGGCGAGGCCACCGAGGCCGACTTCGCTACCGAGTTTCTCGACCTCAAGATGAGTGTTGCGGTGGTGGACGATATTGATGCCGCCATGGCACACGTCAACCGCTTTAGCAGCGGCCACACCGAGGCCATCATCACGAGCGAGCTTGCGGCGAGCGAACGCTTCACGCACGAGGTTGATGCGGCGGCCGTAATGGTGAACTGCTCGACGCGCTTTACCGACGGGGAGCAGTTCGGGTTCGGCGCCGAGATCGGGATCTCCACCCAGAAGTTGCACGCGCGGGGTCCCATGGGCCTGCGCGAGTTGACCACGACGAAGTACGTCGTGCACGGCACTGGCCAAGTTCGCGGTTAGGGCCGCTACCGGGACCGACTGGCCCGGTATCGAAGCGGTCCTGGCCGACTGGCTGCGCGAGTACAACCCGTCGGGCTACGAGGCCGAGTTGCAGCACCGAATGGTCGAGGTCCTGCCGCACGCGCGCCTGTGTGCAGTCGGCATCGACGCCGCGGGAGCCGTGGTGAGCATCGCCGCACTTCACGACGATCCCGAACCGTCGCTCACCGAAGGTTTGGCGCGGCCCGCCGAGATCACCTCCGTCTACGTACGCCGCGACGTGGTCGGGAACGGGATCGGCACCGCGATGGTGACGATGCTCGAGGACGAGGCGCGCGACGCGGCATTTTCCGACATCGTCGTCTGCAGCGGCCCGCGCAACGCTTCCCTCGGGTATCCGTTCTGGACCAGCCGCTACGGCCCGTCGATACGCATCGATCCCGACTACTGGGCACCCGGAGCAGAGCGCGTGGTGTGGCGGCTGGCGCTCTAGAGCGCTCCGAGCGCGTCGCGAGCCACACCGGGTCGCCAGAGTGTCGGTGCTGTGTTCGCAGTGTCATAGCGACAATTCAGGTCTGCGGTCGAAGGCACGCTGCGGGCTTTCGTCGTTTGTCGCTACGACACTGCGGACATCACGGTCACCAGCTCGCTGTCCAGGAATACCAATCACCTGAGAGGTGAACAAACCCCGGAGCCTCGAACGAGCCGTGGAAGAGGTTTCGTCCGTTTCGAGATGGAGATTCCGGCGGCCTAGCTGTCGATGAGGGTTGCCACGGTCGCGGCGCTGCACGCCGCAAGTGCGTCGAGGTCGTAACCGCCCTCGAGAAACGCGAGGACGCGGGCGCCGAATCCGGCCACGCGCCGCGTGAGCGCAACGTAATCCTCAACCTCCCAGCGCAGATCGGCGAGCGGGTCGACGCGATGTGCGTCGTACCCCGCTGAGATGAGCAGCCAGGTCGGCGCAAACGCGTCGATGGCGGGGCCGATGATCTCGTCGAAGGCGCGTAGCGCGAGCGCGCCGTCGGTACCAGGCGCGAGCGGCACGTTGATCGTCAGGCCCCCGGCGTTGGGCCCGCCGCGCTCGTCGGCTCGACCCGTGCCCGGGTACGCCGGGTACTGATGGGTCGACGCGTAGAGAACGCGCGGGTCGTCCCAGAAGATCGCTTGTGTGCCGTTGCCGTGGTGGACATCCCAGTCGAAGATCGCCACCCGTTCGCCGCGGTTGGCGAGGGTTGCCGCCGCGACCGCGATGTTGTTGAAGAGGCAAAAGCCCGAGCCCTGCGCGTCGAAAGCGTGATGGCCGGGTGGGCGCGGCGCGACAAAGGCGGCGTCACCAACCCCGGCGTCGAGCGCTTCGATCGCGGCAAGGCCGAGGCCCGCAGCGAGGCGCGCCGTGTCAGCCGAGGTGGGGGAGACGGCCGTGTCCGGGTCGAGGTGGCCGCCACCGTCTGCCGCAAAACGCGTCAATGCTGCGATGTAGGCGGGATCGTGCACACGAGCGAGTTCACCGTCGGTTGCGGCGCGGGCGACTACTCGTGTGATGAATTCCGACAGGCCGGCGTCAACGATCCCGGTCTCTACAGCCACGAGACGTTCGCGGCGCTCCGGATGCCCAGGACCGGTGTCGTGTCCGTCTACTGCGGCGACGCTGCCGAAGAGAACGGTGCGTGATCCCATACTTCATTGTTCCAGCCGGGCACCTCACCGAAACAACGCCCGCTGATTCGCATCGTGCCGATGCGGATCCAGTGGTCTTTTCGCCCCGGGGCCCAGGGCTTGAGTGGTAGCGCGCGTAGGCGTGCCGATGTGTCGTCAGTCGAGACCGTGATGTCGAAGGCGGGGCCCTGGACCAGCACGCTCCAGCCCCACGCGCCGTCGTGGTCGGCGTCGTCGATCTCGAAGGCGACGGGGGTCATCGGCGACTCCGCGAGCTTCGAACCCGGCGCCGTCCTGACGACCACGTTGTCGCCGTCGAAGCCGTAGTTGACCGGCAATATGGCCGGCCAGCCTTCGAGCGCCGCGGCAAGACGACCCCACCGCCGCGCATGCAGGAGTTCGATACACCGGGCCTCGCTCAGCACGTTCAAGGTCGCCCACTCGTTCGCGACCGTCTCGTTGGTTAGTGCCATGGGGCGCCTCCAGTTGTCGAACCCTGCACACATGGTGATCCAGCGAGTGGTTGGAGGGAACCCGCCATGCGGCCCTACGCGGAGGGGCAAGCGACTCTTTCGCTTCGCTCGTGGCAAAACTAGACCGACCGGTCAAGTGTTCAATTAGCATCACGAAATGGCCGATTACCGCTTCGAATCCGTCGCCGACGTTCGTCAACGCCTGCACGACGTTGCCTATCTCGCCGACGACGGCATCGCGGGAGTCGTGCACCTCGCCGACCGCCTCCAGAAGCCCATTCTCGTGGAAGGCCCGGCCGGTACCGGCAAGACGCAACTGGCGAAGTCCGTCGCCGAAATCTGCGGCGCTCGCCTCATTCGCCTCCAGTGCTACGAGGGCCTCGACGAGGCCAAGGCGCTCTACGAGTGGAACTACAAGAAGCAGTTGCTCCGTATCCAGGCCCAGCGCAACGCCGAAGAGGGCGGCACCTGGAGCGACATCGAGGAAGACATCTTCGGCGAAGACTTCCTGATGACCCGTCCGCTGCTTGAGGCGATCCGCGCCGAGGATCCCGTCGTCCTGCTGATCGACGAAGTGGACCGCGTCGAGGTCGAGACCGAAGCGCTGCTGCTCGAGATCCTCTCCGAGTACCAGGTGTCGATCCCCGAACTGGGCACCGTCACCGCCAAGCAAATCCCGCTGGTGTTCCTCACCTCGAACAACACCCGGGAGCTGTCCGAGGCGCTCAAGCGCCGCTGCCTCTTCCTCCACATCGATTACCCCGACATGGAGCGCGAGAAGGAGATCGTTCTCACCAAGGTCCCCGACATCACCGACAACCTGGCCGACCAGGTGGCCCGCATCGTGCGTTCGTTGCGTCAGCTGGAGCTGAAGAAGTCGCCGTCGGTG
>JBKJQZ010000165.1:0-40828 GCA_046594835.1 Acidimicrobiales bacterium
GTCCGCAAGGACGGCGGCATCAGTGGACCGCTGTAGGAAGGAGACAGTCAATGGCTGATATTCCTGAAGCGCTACTGAAAAAGGCCGCTGAACGCCGGGCCGCGCTCGAAGCGCAGAAGGCCGGCGGAGGCGGCGACGCGCCCGCGGGCGGCGACGCCCCGGCGACGCCCGCAGCCGCGGCGCCCGTCGACGACGGCAACAAGATCCCCGCGCACCTGCTGCAGCGTTCCGCCGCGGCTCGCGCCAAGGGCGGCGAAGAAGTCGCGTCCGGCGGCGGCGTTGCCGCCGCAGTCGCGACCGCGCCGATCGCAGCAGCCATGCCCGTCCAGGGCGCGACCGGTCACACGCAGCGCCTCCTCACCGTCGTCAAGGCCGGTTCGATTCAGGACGTTAAGGCCACCCCGACCGACAAGGTCCACACGTGGCCGCACCTGCTCGTGGGTGAGTTCGTCGCCGCGCTGGCCTGCACCGCGTTCCTGCTGGTGTTTTCGGCCCTGGTCAACGCGCCGCTGCTCGGTGCCGCCAACGTCAACCGCACCCCGAACCCGTCGAAGGCCCCGTGGTACTTCCTCGGTCTGCAGGAACTGCTGACCATGCTTCACCCGATGGTCGCGGGCGTGACCATCCCCACCGTCATCATCGTGGGCCTCATGGGCGCCGGCTATATCGACAAGAACCCGTCGAACAAGCCCGAAGATCGCAAGTTCGCGATCGCCCTGATGACCATGTTCCTGATGACTTTCGCCGTGCTCACCATCATCGGATCGTTCTTCCGTGGTGAGGGCTTCAACTTCATCCTTCCGTGGCGCCAAGGCGTCCACGACATCTTCGATCTCTAGGTCACGATGAATACCTCTACCGTCGTCATCCTTGCCGTAGTTGGCATCGCCGTCCTCGCCGTGCTCTTTGTGGCGACGGCTGGCGCGCGCAGTGATCGCACCGCTGCAACCTCGTTGCGTCGTGAGGCTCGTAAAGCCGACCGCGGCAATCCGCTCGAGGGCTCGGGCTCTGCGAGCGGTCGCGATGTCGAGCGAAACGCGGTGCTCGCTCGTCGTGGCAGTGAAGTCGTCGCAGTGCCGGCGAGCCCCGCGCCGCCTGCACCGTTCATCCCGCCCGACGACGATGCCATCGCCGTCACCCGACGCCAGTTCCTCAACCGTGGCGCCGCCACGCTCATGGGTCTTGGTCTCGCCGGTTTCGGCGCAGCCGTGCTCGCGTTCATCTGGCCTCAACTGGGCTCAGGCTTCGGCGCCAAGATCACCGCCGGGAAGCTCACCGAGATCCTCGGCGCGATCAAGACCGACAAGTCTCCATTTTACGTCTCCGAAGCCCGTACGTGGCTTTCCGCCTATCCCAAAGACTCGCTTCCGAACGCAAAGAAGACCTACCAAGGTGGCGTGCTCGACGGCATGGAAGCCGGGGTCGTCGCCCTGTACCAAAAGTGTGTGCACCTCGGGTGCCGCGTGCCGTGGTGCGGCTCGTCGCAGTGGTTTGAGTGCCCCTGCCACGGCTCGAAGTACAACCGCGTCGGCGAGAAAGTCGGTGGCCCCGCGCCACGCGGCCTCGACCGCTTTAGCGTTTCTGTCAGTAACGGCACCGTTGTGATTGACACCGGCAAGGTCCTGCAGGGCCCGCCGATCGGCACCAACACCACCGGCCAACAAGCGGAAGGTCCGCACTGCGCATGAGTCCAGTCGTTTTGGCAGCGACGCAACAAAAGCTTGCAGCTGCTTTCGTAGTCACGCTCGTCCTGGGGTGGGCGGTGTTCCTGTTCATCTCGATTCGCAAGAGCGGCGAAGCACCCGGCGACGAAGCGTCCACGGCGCCGAACCGTCGCCCGTACTTCGACGACGAGGCCATGGAAGGCCGTCGTCTCGAAGGTGCACAAAAGGCAGCCGTCGCGATGTTGCTCATCGTTGTGTTCGGCATGCCGATCTACTGGCTCAAAGAGCCCGGTCGTCAGGCCAACGCGATCAACGGCTTCGATAAGCGCGCCGCGCACCGCGGCTTTGTGCTGTTCCAGCCCGCCGACTCCAGCGTGCCCGAAGGCAACATCGGCCACTTCGCCTGCGGTGGTTGCCACGGCACCCAAGGCGAAGGCGGCGTTGCGAACTACACGCTTGCGAACTCCGATGGCACGTCGCGTTCGGTCGTGTGGAAGGCGCCAGCGCTCAACACCGTGCTCACGCGTTTCTCTCCTGAAGAGGTCACCGGCATCATCACCTACGGCCGGGCGAACAGTCCGATGCCGGCCTGGGGTGTTGCGGGCGGTGGCCCGATGAATGAGCAGCAGGTGCAGGATCTCGTCTCGTACATCAAGACGCTGCAGCTTTCGAAAGCAGAGCAGCAAAAGTTGTACGCCAAGAACTTTGCCGATCTCGGCCTCGACTTCTCCAACGGGGCGAATCTGTTCGACCAGTTCTGCTCGCGCTGCCACACCAAGGGCTGGTCCTATGGCGAACCGGAGAAGCCGGGTTCGGGCGCATTCGGCCCCAACCTCACCGGCGGGTCCACGCTCTTGCAGTTCCCCACCATTAAGGATCACCTCGAGTTTGTGACCGGTGGATCTGAGTTCGCCAAGCCCTACGGTTCTCGCGGCGTGGGCTCGGGTCGTATGCCCGGCTTTGGTGGCATGCTCACCGACGCCCAAATCCGAGCAATTGTCGAGTACGAGAGAAGCCTGTAGATGCATCTGCACCTCGTAAACGTGCTCGGCACGCTGGCCTGGGATCCGCAGATCCGCGGCATCCTGATCGTGGTCACCGTCGTCGTGATGCTGCCCGGGAGCATCTTCTTGCTGCTCGCCACCAACGTCGGCGCCCGCATCGGTTTTCTCCTCGCGATCGCCGGCATCACCGGATTTACGATGCTGCTCGGCGTCACCTGGGCGTTCTACGGCCAGGGCCTGAAGGGTCGAGAGCCAAGCTGGAAGGTGCAAGAAGTCGTGCACTCCATGAGTCCGACCGATCTCTCCACCGGCACGCTCAAGACGCTCGGCGATTACCCCGACGGTTGGAAGAAGCTGCCGCTGAGCGGCTCGCCGATCCTGGGCGACGCGCAGGCCGCAGTGGACAACTTCATCACCAAGTCGGGCCGCAAGCCCAAGCTTGGTCACGAAGGCCCGATCATCAAGAAGCCCACCCCCGCACAGCTGCGCTGGCCGGCGGAGTTCTCGAGCAGCGAGGGTTACATCGTCGTGGGCGGCTACGACAAGGGTGGCGACAACCAGCTGTTCACGATCCGCCACCACAAGTTCTATTTCCGGCACTCCGCCCACTACGTGACGGTGCTGGTCCGCCCGGTGGTTGTCCCGACAATCGTGTCGCGTGTGCCGTCGGCGCCCCGGCCCGACCCGACCAAGCCGGTCACCGCAGTGATAGTGCTGCGCGACCTCGGCTCGATCCGGTTCCCGCAGGTGATGATGGCAATCTCGTCGGCGATCATCTTTTCCTTGACCTGCCTGCAGCTGCACCGTCGGGATAAGCAGATCATGGCGGCGCGAGCTGCTGGGCTTTCCCAACCGGTTACCGCGTAAGAAATCCAAAGGACGAACAACATGGCTGACTACCTACCGCTGCTCATGATGTTTGTCTTGGCGACGATCTTTGCGGGTGCGTCGTTCTTCGCTTCAGGGCTGCTCGCTCCCAAACGCCGTACCGGCGCCAAAGAAGCGCCCTACGAATGCGGCATCGTGCCGAGCCGGGAGCCGGCTGAGCGTTTTCCGGTTCGCTTCTATCTCGTCGCGATGATCTTCATCGTCTTCGACATCGAAATCGTCTTCGTGTATCCGTGGGCCGTGATCTACGACAAGCTCGGCACCTTCGGTCTTGTCGAGATGCTCGTCTTCGCGCTCGCCGTAGTCGTGAGCTTCGCCTACCTGATCGCCAACGGTGCCCTCGACTGGGGCCCCGCCAAGACGCTCACCGCGTTCAAGTCGGTGCCTACGGGCACGACCTCGGTTACGCGCACCACCGATTCCACCGTCCGCCGCATTGGTGCCGCTGCGCATCACGACGCGGCGTAGGAAGCGACATGGGACTCGAAGACCTCAACCACAACTTCATCACCGGCACACTCGAAGACGTCGTCAAGTGGGCGCGTTACAACAGCGTGTGGCCCGCCACCTTTGGCCTCGCGTGCTGCGCGATGGAGATGATGGCGACGGGCGCCGCGAACTTCGACCTGAGCCGCTTCGGCATGGAAGTCTTTCGCGCCTCGCCTCGCCAAGCCGATCTGATGATCGTGGCCGGCCGTGTCAGCCAGAAGATGGCGCCGGTGCTGCGCCAGGTCTACGACCAGATGATGGAGCCCAAGTGGGTCATCTCCATGGGCGTGTGTGCGTCGAGCGGCGGCATGTTCAACAACTACGCGATCGTGCAAGGCGTCGACCAGATCGTTCCTGTCGACGTGTACGCGCCGGGCTGCCCCCCCGGGCCTGAGACGCTGATCCACGCGATCCTCACGCTGCATCAAGGCATCAAGGACGGCGAGATCACGCGCCGTCGTGAAGTATCGGGCGCCGGAGCGGGCCTGTTGCTCGAGACCGCCTCGCCGACGCGATGAACGACACCGCCGAAGTCCTGCACGTTGGCCGGGAGGACTACCTCGCCAAAGTCACTGAGCTGCGCGGAGCCGGTTTCAACATGTGCATCGACGTGACGGCCGTGGATTACCTCGAGCATCCGGGGCGTGTCCTTCCCGAAGGCATGGAGCCGATGCGCTTTGAGGTTGTCGTGAACCTGCTCAACATGGCCGAAGCGACCCGCGTGCGCATCCGCGTGCAGGTCCCCGAACAAGACCCGCACGTCTCCACCTTGTTCGGCCTCTACCCCGGCGCCGAAGCGATGGAGCGCGAAGCCTTCGACATGATGGGCGTCGTCTTTGACGACCACCCCGACCTCACCCGCATCCTCATGCCCGAGGACTGGGAAGGGCACCCCTTGCGCAAGGACTTCGAGAACCCGCGGGTTCCGGTGCAGTTCAAGCACCCGAGGGCGTCGAAGTGACAACGACCAACGAATTTGAAGAGGTCGAACAGACTTCCGAAGGCGCCCAGGAGATGGACGCTGCCGCGAAGTCTTCCGAGATGGAGCTGCTGCGGGAGCAAGGTGCGGTCTTGCGCATGCCCGAGGACAGCTTCCTCGACGCCAACGACCTGTCGATCGAGTCCGGTGACGACCAGACGATGATCATCAACATGGGTCCGCAGCACCCGTCGACCCACGGCGTGCTCCGACTCATGCTTGAACTCGACGGCGAGACCGTCGTGCGCACCAAGCCGGTCATTGGCTACCTGCACACCGGCATGGAGAAGACGGGCGAGACCCTCACCTATGTGCAGGGCGGCACCAACGTCACGCGTATGGACTACCTCTCGCCGTTCCACAACGAGATGGTGTTCTCGATGGCGGTGGAACAACTCGTCGGCATCGAAGTGCCCGAGCGCGCCGTGTGGATCCGCATGCTGCTCGCGGAGCTCAACCGCATCAGCTCGCACCTGTTGTTTATGGCCACCAACGGCATGGACGTCGGCGCGCTCTCGATGATGATCTACGGCTGGCGCGAGCGCGAGCACGTGCTGGGCTTTTTCGAGAAGGTCACCGGCCTTCGTATGAACCACAACTTCATCCGCCCCGGCGGCACGGCGGCCGACCTGCCCGACGGTTGGCGCGACGACGTGCTGTTCCTGCTCGACATGCTGCCGCCGCGCTTTGACGAGTACGACACGCTGCTCACGGGTCAGCCGATCTTCACCCAGCGCACCCAGGGCGTCGGCGTGCTCACTCCTGAGCAAGCGATCGCGTTGTCGACAACCGGGCCCGTGCTGCGTTCCACGGGCGTCGAGTGGGACCTGCGGCGCAACATGCCGTACTTCTTCTACGACGAGATGGAATTCGACGTCGTCGTCGGTACCTACGGCGACGCCTTCGACCGTTACGCGATCCGTCTGAATGAGATGCGTGAGTCGGTCAAGATCGTCCGGCAGATCCTCGACAGGATGCCGAACGGCCCCTACCGCAGCCTCGACAAGAAGATCACCCCGCCGCCGCGCTCACGGATCGACGAGTCGATGGAAGCGCTGATCCATCACTTCAAGTTGTTCACCGAAGGCTTCAAGGTGCCCGAGGGCGAGGTGTACGTCGCCGTCGAGTCACCCCGTGGCGAACTGGGTTGCTACCTCGTGAGCGACGGCACGTCGAAGCCGTACCGATTGCACATTCGCGGGCCGAGCTTCGCCAACCTGCAGGCGTTGCCCGTCATGCTGCGCGGTGGCCTTATCGCCGACGCCGTTGCGGTCATCTCCTCCGTTGACCCCGTCATGGGCGAAGTCGACCGCTAGCAGTCGAGGGCTAGGACCAGCTGGGCTGGGTGCCGCCGCTGACCACGAGGCGCACGTCCGAGCCGTCGGGCTTCATGGAGTAGACGCCGCCGCCGTTGCGCGCGCTGCGAAACGCGATGCGGGCGCCGTCGGGCGACCAGGTGGGGTCTGTGTCCTCGCCGGTAGCGGAACTGAGGCGGCTCTGGCCCGTGCCGTCGGCGTTCATCACATAGATCTCGGCGTTGCCGTCGCGGTCGGTCGAGAAGGCGATTTTGGTGCCGTCTGGGCTGAACGCGGGCGCCTGACTGTTGATGGCGGTGCCGAGCCGCTTGATGCCCGTGCCATCGCTGCGCATCACGTACAGCTCGGTGGCGCCGATGTTGTCGCCGCTCGAACAGTGGTCACGTGAGGACCAGAACGCGATGTGGGTGCCGTCTGAGGACCACGACGGATCGGCGCTGAAACAACCTGCGATCGCAATCCGGGTGGGGTTCTGTCCGTCTTTGTTGATAACCCAAATGCTCGAGTACCCGCCCTGGCCCTGGAAATCGATGCGGCCGAATGCAAGACGCAGTCCGTCGGGCGACCACGTCGGGCGGCTGTCGCCCTCGCCGCTGCCATCGGGCGCAGGGGTCAGCGCGTAACGGGCGCCCGTAGGCGAGATGTAGGAGAGGATGCCGCCCGGGCTTTGCGCGTCGACCACCGCGATCGCCGCGTGCGACGGAGCCCACGCCGGGTAGTACGCGCTGTTGGCCACCGCGCGCGGGTCTGACCCATCGGGGTTGACGGTCCAGGTCGCGCCACCGCTCACGTACGCGATGCGGTTGGCGCCGAAGACCGCCGCGGGCAAGGTCGTGGTTGGACCACCGCCCCCGCCGTCTCCGCCCGCGACCGCGGTCGTGCCGGTCGTGCCCCCCGGTGCAGTGGTGTTGGTCGACCCGCTGCCGCCGCTGCCGCCTCTCCTGTAGTCGGGGACCGTGCCCGTATAGAGGTGCAGCCCGTCACCATTTTTGAGCGTGACGCCGGGGGCGGCGGGCGACGCCGGGGAGTTGGCGTTTGATCGATTCGGGTTGGGCAGCACGTCGTTACCGAAGAAGGTCGTGGGCGTCGAGACTGACACCGCGGTCTGGTC
This sequence comes from Acidimicrobiales bacterium, assembly GCA_046594835.1. Taxonomy (GTDB): domain Bacteria; phylum Actinomycetota; class Acidimicrobiia; order Acidimicrobiales; family JACCXE01; genus JACCXE01. The sequence continues at coordinate 7,452 of JBKJQZ010000165.1, forward strand.
GGCCCGCACGGTGGTCTTCGCGTCCGGGTCGGAGTCGTCACGTGACGCCGCGATGGTTACCGCGAGCACCACCAAGACCAGCGCGGTGGTGCCGTACACGGTGACGCGCGCGTGCTCGCCGACCCACTCACGGGTCTCGGCCCACGACTGTTGGAGAAGTGATTGCCTGGCCACGGTGTGCCAACGCTAAAGCAAGCGAGTCCGTAGGCTCGGTCAGATGGCAGCGGCGATTCGGCTTGACCGGGTTACCAAGCGGTTTCCCGGCGCCGATCACAGCGCCGTCACCGACCTTTCGCTCGAACTGCGCGAGGGCACGCTCACGGCGTTGGTGGGCCCGTCGGGCTGCGGCAAGACCTCCACGCTGCGAATGATCAATCGCCTCGAGCAGCCGAGTTCGGGTCGGATCGCACTCTTCGGACGCGACGTCACGGAGCAACCCCTGCACGAGCTGCGACGCGGCATCGGCTACGTCATCCAACACGCGGGCTTGTTTCCGCACCGCAGTGTCGCGGCCAACATCGCCACAGTGCCGAAACTGCTCGGATGGGACCGGGCCCGCGTGGCGAAACGGATCGACGAACTGGTCGAGCTCGTCGGCCTCGATGCGTCAATGCTGAAGCGCTACCCGGCGGCACTCTCGGGCGGACAACAACAACGCGTCGGCGTGGCGCGTGCGCTCGCGGCGGATCCACCCGTGTTGTTGATGGACGAGCCGTACTCCGCGGTCGATCCGATCGTCCGTGTGCGCTTGCAGGACGAGCTCCTCGCGCTGCAACGCCGCCTGCACAAGACGATCGTGTTCGTGACCCACGACATTGACGAGGCGATCAAGCTGGCGGACAACGTGGCATTGCTCAATACCGGCGGAGTACTTGAGCAGTTTGCGCCGCCCGACGAGATCCTTCGCGCGCCAGCCACTCCATTCGTCGAGTCATTCCTCGGCAACGAACGGGCGCTGCGCCGGCTCGCGCTCCACACCGTGAGCGACGCCGCGCTACTTCCGGTGCCACCAGACGCGCATGGCCTGCCCCGCGTCCGTGCGAGCGCGGGCCTGCGGGAGGCGCTCGACGCGCTCGTGGCGGAAGGTCACGCGCAGGTCGTCGTAGTCGACGACGCCGACACCGCGCTTGGATCGCTCGACCTCGTCGCCCTGGCCCGGGCGTTGCACGCCGGCCATGAGTAAACGGCGATGAATAAAGGGCCATGAATAAAGACAGCCTGATCTGGTGGGACTGGGTTGGTCGTCACACCGACCAGATCCAAACCGCCACCATCGAGCACCTGCGTCTCACGGTCATCGCGGTCGTCGCCGGTTTCGCCCTCAGCCTGGTACTGGCCGCGGTCTCGCTGCGCTTCCGTCGGCTTTACGCGCCTATCGCCGGTTTCGCAGGCGTGCTCTACACAATCCCGAGCCTGGCGCTGTTTGCGTTGTTGTTGCCCATTACCGGCTTCACCACCCTGACGGCCGAGATCGGCCTCGTGGGCTACACGCTGGCGATCTTCGTACGAAATCTCGTGGAAGGCATCGACAGCGTCGCGCCTGACGTGGTGGATGCGGCCGACGGTATGGGTTTCACCCGCGGCCGTCGCTTTGTATCGGTCGATCTGCCGCTCGCGCTGCCTGCGATCGTCGCTGGGCTGCGGATCGCTACGGTCAGCACAGTCGGCCTCGTCACGGTTACGGGCCTTATCGGCCAAGGCGGCTACGGACGCTTTATCCAGTCGGGTCTTTCGCGTGACTTCAGCACCGAGATCATGGTGGGGGGCGGGCTGTCGGTCCTGATGGCGATCGCGCTCGACGCGGTGCTGGTAGTCGCAGAACGCGCCTTGACCCCGTGGCGGCGGGTGCGGCGATGATCCGGGCCTTCACGGATTACGTCACCACCGCCGCACACTGGTGGGGGAGCAGCGGCATCCTGCACCGCAGCAGCGAGCACCTTCGCCTGTCAGCGCTCGCGGTCGTGGTTGCAGCCATGGTGGCGCTACCGCCCGCCGTCGTCCTCGCCCACCTACGACGCGGCGGCCTGTTTGTGCAGTCGGTCGTGAACATCGGCCGCGCCGTGCCGAGCCTGGCGATCTTGGCGTTGCTCTTTCCGCTCTCGCTGCGGTGGGGGTGGGGCCTCGGCTTCTGGCCAACATTTGCGGCGCTCGTCATTCTCGCCGTGCCACCCATGTTCACGAACGCCTATGCAGGTATACGCAGCGTGGACCCATGGATCGTCGACGCGTCGCGTGGCATGGGAATGCGTCCGCGTGAAGTGCTCACACGGGTCGAGATACCGAGCGGACTCGTGCTGATCCTCGCCGGTGTCCGAATCGCGACATTGCAGGTAATTGCGACGGCAACGCTGGGGACCTACGTTGGTTTCAACGGTCTCGGATCGTTCATCAACGAAGGCTTCCTTCAGCGCGACGACGCGAAGTTGCTCACGGGTGCGGTTGCCGTGGCCGCGTGCGCTCTGGTGGTCGACCTTCTCTTCGGTGTCATCGCGCGACGGTCCATGCCGTGGCGCGCGCCGAGGGTCTCGTCTGTGAAAGGAATCGAATAGTGAAGCGTCCGCTCATCACTGTCTTGTCCCTGGCTCTTGGTGTCGCCGTGCTCGGCGCCTGCGGCAGCGACTCCAAGGAGTCCAAAGGCAGCACCGCCGCAACGAATGCGGGCAAGAAGGTGTCGGTAACGGTCGGCGCCCAAGACTTCGGTGAATCGAAGATCCTGGCCGAGATCTACGCCCAGGGCCTCGCGGCCAAGGGCTACGCGGCGACCGTGAAGCTGCTCGGCACCAACGCGTACCGCAAGGTCGAAGTGGAAGCCTTTGACGCCAAGACGATCAACTTTGCGCCTGAGTACGCGGCGTCGATGCTCGAGTTCGTCAACGAGAAGAAGGGCGAGGCGACCGGTGACGCCGCTGCGACCACGGCGAAGCTCAACACCTACCTCGACGCCAAGGGCCTTGTCGCGCTCACACCGAGCGATGCCGTGGACACCAACGCGTTTGTCATAACGAAGGCCACCTCCGAAAAGCTCGGCATCAAGTCGCTGTCGGACCTCGCCGCCAAAGGCAAGGACCTCAAGATCGCCGCCCCCGCGGACTGCTCGACCAACCCGTTCTGCCTCCCGGGCCTGAAGAAGACCTATGGCCTCGATCTCTCCAAGAACCTCACGCCGCTTGGAGCCGAACAGGTCACCGACGCGCTCGACGCAGACACCGTGCAGATCGGCTTGCTGTTCTCGACCGCCGGCTCGATCGAAACCAAGGGCTACGTCCTACTCGACGACGACAAGCACATGCTCGCCGCCGACAACGTCTTGCCGATAGTGACCACCGCGTTGAAGGGAGTCAGCGGCTTCACCGACGCAGTCGATGCGATCACCGCCGAGCTCAAAACCGACACGCTCATCTCGATGAACAAGCGTTTCGATATAGACAAGGAAGACGCAGCGGTGATCGCCAAGGAGTTCCTCAAGGATCACGGCCTGCTCTAAATCCCGCCTTCGTGAAAGCTTTCACTAGTGTCGGATACGTATGGCCCGATTGAGTGCGAGCAACCTGGCAACAGCCCAGGCGATCATCGCTCGGTACCCGAAACCACGCTCTGCCCTGGTGCCTTTGTGCCACCTCGCCCAGGAGCAGGACGGGTACCTGAGTGACGACGCGATGGCGCACATCGCTGAGCTGATCGGCGCCACTCCGGCGCAGGTCTACGGCACCGCAAGCTTCTACGAAATGTTCAAGATGCACCCGTGCGGGAAGTACCTCGTCGGCGTGTGCACGAACATTTCCTGCATGCTCACCGGCGCCTACGAACTGCTCGAACACTGCGAGAAATCCCTCGGCGTGTCCGTCGGCGGTACGACGCCCGACGGCATGTTCACCCTCGAAGAGGTCGAGTGCTCGGCGGCCTGCACGGTGGCTCCGGCGGTACAGGTCAACTACCGCTACGAGGACAAGGTCACGCCCGAGTCCTTCGACGCGCTGGTGGCCGACATTCGCGCCGGCAAGCGCGACGACATTCCCCAGCACGGGACCCTGGCGCGCATTCGTCAGGAGCCGACCGACAAGTGGGCCAATACGGGCCAGACCGAAGAGCACGCCTCGTGACCGTCCGCGCCGATCGCCTCATCATCGTCAGCCAGCGTTTCAACGTCGCAGACGCCCACACGCTGGCCGGATACCTCCGAACCGGCGGGTACGAAGCGCTGCGCAAGGCGCTGGGTATGCAGCCATCTGAGGTCGTCGACATCGTCACCGGAGCGACCCTGCAAGGCCGCGGCGGCGCCGGCTTCCCGGCCGGTAACAAGTGGCACTTCCTCGACACCGCCAAGTTTCCGCGCTGGATCGTGTGCAATGGCGACGAGTCCGAGCCCGGTACCCACAAGGACCGCACGCTCATGGAGCGCGACCCCCACGAGGTGATCGAGGGCGCGCTCATCGCCGCGTACGCGTGCAAGGCGAGCCAGGTGTTCCTGTATGTCCGAGGGGAAATGGCCCTCGCGCAGGAGCGCGTTGCGCAGGCCCTCAACGAGGCGTATGCGAACGGCTACGCCGGCAAGAACATTCTCGGCACCGGCTGGAACATGGACGTCACGCTCCACTGGGGCGCGGGCGCCTACATCGTGGGCGACGAAACTGCGTTGCTCGAGTCGCTTGAAGGCAAGCGGGGCATGCCTCGCCCGAAGCCCCCGTATTTCCCGGCGGTCATGGGTCTCTACATGAACCCGACGATCGTCAACAACGTCGAGACCCTCGCGACGATTCCCTGGATCGTCACGAATGGGCCCGAAGCGTTCGCAGCGGTCGGCACCGCGAAGTCCCAGGGCACCAAGCTGATCGCGGTGTCAGGCCACGTGAAGCAGCCCGGCACCTACGAGATCGAGTGCGGCGTTACCACCTATCGCGACGTGTTCTTCGACCCGTCGCTCGGGGGCGGAATCCGCGACGACCACGAGCTGAAGGCGTTCATCCCGGGTGGCGGCTCGGCACCGTGGTTCTTCCCCGAGCACCTCGACCTGCCGCTCGACCCAACCATCATCGGCCCGGCCGGTTCGATGATGGGGTCCGGTGCGATCGTTGCAATGGACGAAACCACCGACATGGTCCGCGCCTGCTGGCGCCTCGTGAAGTTCTACGCCCGGGAGAGCTGCGGTAAGTGCACGCCGTGCCGGGAGGGCACGAGCTGGCTCGAGACCATCCTCGCCCGCATCATCAGTGGTCGCGGCCGCCCGGAGGACCTCGATTTACTCCTCGACGTGTCCGACAACATCAGCCCTGCGCCCTTCCCCGGGCCAAACGTCGTTCCGGGCGAACCCGCCTACGCGCCGTTCCCGTACAAGAAGACGACAATTTGCGACCTCGGTCCCTCGGTGGTGTCGCCGCTTATGAGCGCGCTGCGTCGGTTCCGTCCGGACTTCGAGGCCTATATCGCGCAGAACCCGCGCAAGTTGATTGAGGTCACGAGTGGCTGACGAAGAAACAACCGAGGACACCGCGGCTGTGGACGTCGCCGACGTCGTTGAACAAGCAACGCCTCCGCCTCCGCCTCCCGGCGTGCCCGTCACCATCGACGGCAAACTTGTGTACGCGGACAAAGGCGAGCTGCTGATCGAAGCGGCCGAGCGCGTTGGTTCGCACATTCCGCGCTTCTGCTACCACGAGCGGCTCCGGCCCGTGGGCATGTGCCGCATGTGCCTGGTCGAGGTCGACGGCGGTCGCGGCCCGATGCTGTCGCCCGCGTGCCTCGTTGAGTGCACGCCCGACATGAAGGTCGAGACCCGCAGCGAGAAGGCCCTCAAGGCGCAGGACGGCGTCATCGAGTTCTTGCTCGTGAACCACCCGCTCGACTGCCCCGTGTGCGACAAGGGCGGCGAGTGCCCGCTGCAGGACAACACCGTTGCCTTCGGCCCGGCCGAGAGCCGCATGGTCGAAGAGAAGCGGCACCGCGAGAAGCCGATCCCGCTGAGCGACCTCGTGCTGCTCGACCGCGAGCGATGCATCCTGTGTGACCGCTGCACTCGCTTCGCCGACGAGGTCGCGGGCGACCCGCTAATCCAGTTCATCAAACGCGGCGTGGAGACCGAGATCAACACGTTCCCGGGCGAGCCTTTCGCCTCGTACTTCAGCGGCAACACCGTCCAGCTGTGCCCGGTGGGTGCGCTCACCGCGAAGCCCTACCGCTTCCGCGCCCGCCCCTGGGATATCGACTCGGTCGAGTCCACGTGCATGACGTGCGCGGTGGGTTGTCGCATCGGCGTGCAGTCCTCGGGCCGCGACGTGACCCGCTACATCGGTATCGACAGCGATCCGGTCAACCACGGCTGGTTGTGTGACAAGGGCCGCTTCGCGTACGAGGCCATCAACAACAACGAAGCGCGCGTGTCCGCGCCAATGGTGCGAAAGCACGGTGAGCTCGTTGAGGTCAGCTGGGGTGAGGCGCTAACGGCAGCGGCCGAGGGCATCCAGGACGCCATCCGGCGTCACGGTCCGAGCAGCGTCGGCATCATCGGTGGTGCGCGTCTCACCAACGAAGACGCGTTCGCGTGGGCCAAGCTCGCATCCGAAGTCATCAAGACCACCAACGTCGACTGTCAGCTCGACGACGGCCTGCCCGCCGAGCTCGTCCTGGGGCTCCCCAAGGCGACCATCGACGACGCGTGTACGGCCCCGGTCGTGGTGCTGCTCGCGCCCGATATCAAGAACGAACTCCCGGTGCTGTTCCTGCGTCTGCGCGACGCAGTAGTCAGTGGCACGACCAAGCTCGTTGAGCTCACGCCGGCCGCGACCAGCTTCACGAGCCACGCTGCGGTGTCGATCGGGTACCGGCCCGGCGACGCGGCGGCGGTCGCGGCAGCGCTCGTCGACACGGCTCCGGCCGCCGACATCGGTCCGGTCAGTGCGGCGTCGATTGAGTCCGCGCGCGCCCTGCTGCAAACATCGGGGGCTGTTGTGATTCTTGGTCGCCCGTCTACCGCGGAGGCGCCGAACTTCGTGGCCGACGCCGCGCTGTCGCTCGCCAAACTTCCCGGGGTCAGGTTCCTCTCGGCCCTGCGTCGGGCCAATGTGCACGGCGCGCTCGCGGCTGGCCTTCGGCCCACGGGCGACGGCATGGATACCGGCGCGATGATGCGTGCCGCGGCCAACGGTCGTCTCGCCACCCTGATCCTGCTCGGCGCCGATCCGGCGAGCGACGTGCCCGACGCGAGCTTGGCCCAGCGCGGCCTTGCGGGCGCTGGCTTCACGATCGCCGTCACGTCCAGCCCGAGCGCCTCGACCAATCGCGCCGATGTGGTTCTGCCTGCCGCGACCTTCGCCGAGAAGGCCGGTACTACCACCAACATCGAAGGTCGCGTCACCCGCGTTAGCCAGAAGGTCACGGCGCCGGGCGTTGCGTGGGAAGACTGGATGATCGCAACGGAACTCGCAGTCGCGCTCGGTGGCGACCTCGGCTTCGAGGCCATCGAAGACGTCGCCGCTGCCATCGGCACGAACACGCCCGCCGTGCTTGGAGACGGCGTCGTGATGCCGATGGCGTCGGCACCAAAGACCCCTGCGGTGATCGGTGAAGTGCCGGTGCCCGCCCTCGACAACTATTCGCTGCGCCTCGTTGCCGGCCGCATGCTTTATGACGAAGGCAACGCCGTCGCGGCGTCGCCGTCACTCGCGAGCCTCAAGAAGACGCCCGAGCTGCGCGCCAACCCGCGCGACCTCGACCGCCTAGGCGTAACCACCGGCGGCCAGGTCCGGGTCAGCGGTGCGCGCGCCAGCTTCGTTGTGCGTGTCGCGGCCGACACCGGTGTGCCCGTCGGCTCGGCGTGGCTTCCCGCCAACGTGGCCGCGGACGACGCTCGATCGCTGATCGACGCCAGCGGCCCCGTGACCGACGTTCGGATCGAAAACGTATGAACCTCCTAGCGGGCGACCCGATCTTCAACGGCGGTCTCGACCTCGGGATCGTCATCGTCATAGCGGTCAAGACGCTCATCACATTTGCGGTGCTGATGATCGCGGTGTTGTTCATGGTTTGGTACGAGCGCAAGCTCATCTCCGATCTCCAGAACCGCATCGGCCCGGCCCGGGCCGGTGGCCGCTTCGGCGTCCTGCAATCGCTCGCCGACGGCATCAAGCTGTTCTTTAAAGAAGACCTACTGCCCGACCGCGCCGACCGCCGGGTGTTTCGTCTCGCGCCGTACCTGTCTGCGGTCCCCGCCTTCCTCAGCTTCGCGATCGTGCCCGTTGGCGGCACCATCTCGGTGCTGCACCACCAGACCAACCTGCAGCTTGCAGATCCGCCCGTAGGAGTCCTCTTCTTGCTCGCGATGAGCGGCATCTCGGTCTACGGCGTGATGCTCGCCGGCTGGTCGTCGGGCTCGAAGTACCCGCTGCTCGGCTCCGTGCGCGCCTCGGCCCAGATGGTCAGCTACGAAGCCGCCCTCGGCCTCTCCATTGCGACAGTGGTACTGCTCGCCGGGACGTTATCGACCCGCGGCATCGCCCTCGATCAAGCGGGAGTCGGCCCCGGCGGCATCCTTCCGGCGTGGAACGTGATCCGCCTCGGCGTCGTGCCGTTCGTGATCTTCCTCATCGCCTCCACCGCCGAGCTCAACCGCCCGCCGTTCGACCTCGTCGAAGCGGAACAGGAACTCGTCGGTGGTTTCCACACCGAGTACTCGTCGATTCGGTTCGCACTGTTCTTCCTCGCCGAGTTCATGAACACGGTCACGTGGTCGGCCATCGTTGTAACGCTCTTCTTCGGCGGGCCCAGCGGCCCGATCCTGGGCGTCCTGCCCGACTGGCTGTGGCCGATCCTTTGGTTCGTCGCCAAGCTTTTGGTGTTCCTGTCGGTCCAGGTGTGGTTCCGCGCCACCCTGCCCCGCCTGCGCTACGACCAGCTGATGGACCTCGGCTGGAAGCTGCTGATTCCGCTGTCGCTGTTCTGGCTGTTGGTGATCGCTGCCGTGCGCCTGGAGTCGATCTACGCGGCGTATGCGATCCCGGCCGGTCTCGCGGTCGCGTTCTTGCTGAACCGAGCCATGGTCGTGGGTCGGGCGCGCGTCGAAGAGAAGGTAGGGCAGTAGATGGGACTTCTCGAAGGCTTCGGTATAACTGCGAAGCAGATCAATCACGTTGTCACCGTTCCGTATCCCGAACGCAAGCGACCCAAGCCCGAGCGCTTCCACGGCCGTCACGTCCTGAACCGGTACGAGGACGGCATGGAGAAATGCATCGGCTGCGAACTGTGCGCCGGCGTGTGCCCGGCGAAGTGCATCTATGTGCGCGGCAAGGACAACCCGCCCGATGCGCCGGTGTCGCCCGGCGAACGCTTTGGCTTTGTGTACGAGATCAATTACCTGCGCTGCATTCACTGCGACCTGTGTGTCGAGGCGTGCCCCACCGAAGCGATCACCGAGTCAAAGCTGTTCGAGTTCTCCTTCACCAACCGGGAGGACGCGATCTACACGCGTGAGGAACTGATCGTCGGCGACGACGGCAAGCCCAAGCAGATGCCGTGGGAAGACTGGCGCGAAGGCGACGACGCCAACACCTCGGCCTGGATGCGCGCCACCGCGCCCGGCGGCGACCCGAACTACGAAAACAAGCCGCTGTGGTCGGGTGAGCTCGGCTACGGCGTGAAGCCGGCCGAAGGCGGCCAGCCCGGGGAAGCCGCAGCGCGGGCTGCTGCGATCGCCGCCCACGGGGACCACGCCGATCACGATGCACACGGTGACCACGACGACGACCACGGCGGTGGCCACCACTGATGCCGCTGCTGTCGCTTCTGGCTACCACCTCGAAGGTAGATGCACTGACCTTCATGCTCGGCGCCGTCATCATCCTCGGCGGCGCCATCGGCGTCGTGCTGGCCCGCAACCCGGTGCACGCGGCGTTGTTGCTCGTGCAGACCCTGTTCGGCGTGGCCGTGCTGTTCGTGGCGCAGGGCGCGCACTTCCTGGCAGCCGTGCAGGTGATCGTGTACGCCGGCGCGATCGTCGTGTTGTTCCTGTTCGTGATCATGTTGCTGGGCGTTGACAAGCAGGAGCTGGTCGAGGCGGAAACGCTTCGCAACCAGGTACCGGTCGCCGCGCTCATCGTGCTCGTCACGCTCGCCGAACTCGTCGCGCTGGGCCGGCACACGTGGGCCACCGGCGCCCCGAGCGTCGTAGGCAAGCTCGAAGGTCCGGCGACGAACGTGGAGCAGCTCGCCGAAGCGATCTTCACCCGCTACCTCTTCGCGTTCGAAGCAACCTCGGTCTTGTTGGTGATAGCGGTCGTTGCCGCGGTCGCGCTGGCGCGTCGCCCCGACGGCGAGGACGTCGACGCCGAGTACATCGCGGGCATCGAAGCCCACGAGGCCGAAGTGGCTGACGCGAAAGCCGCGGCCGACGCCGCTGTCGAAGAACTCGCCGAAGAAGAAGCCTCAGCCGAAGCTGAGTCCGAAGCGACCGAGGAGGTCTCGTCGTGACCGTCGGCGTCCACTGGTATCTCTGGCTCGGCGTGGCCCTCTTCAGCATCGGTGCGATCGGCTTGTTGACGCGTCGCAATGTGCTGGTGATGTTCATGTGCGTCGAGTTGATGCTCAACGCGGTGAATCTCACCTTCGTGTCCTTCGCCCGCGAGCTCAACGACATCGGCGGGCAGGCTCTCGTGTTTTTCGTGATGGTGGTCGCCGCCGCAGAGGTCGTCGTTGGCCTTGGTGTGATCGTGGCCATCTTCCGCCGTCGTCCCTCCGGCGCAACCGCCGACGACCTCCACATCCTCAAGGGTTAGAGCGACTTTGATCGACGCCGCAGTACTCATCCCGCTGTTTCCCCTGCTGGGGTTCGCGACGCTGCTGTTTTTTGGCAAGCGCATCGGCGATCCGCTGTCGGGTTGGATTGCGACCTCCGCCATGGGCGGTGCGTTCCTCAGCGCGTGCATCACCTTCGCCGGGCTCCTCGAACTTCACGGCGAGGAGCGCCATCACATCCAGAAGTTGTTCACCTGGATCTCCGCCGGCAACCTCAAGGTCGACGCCGCGCTGCTGATTGACCCCCTGAGCATCACGATGGCGTTGTTCGTAACCGGAGTCGGCACGCTGATCCACCTCTACGCCGTCGGCTACATGCACGGCGACGAGAAGTTCTCGAAGTTCTTTGTCTACCTGAACCTCTTTGCCTTCTCCATGCTGATGCTCGTACTCGGCTCGTCGATGTTGGTTGCGTTCCTCGGATGGGAAGGCGTCGGCGCGTGCTCGTACTTCCTCATCAGCTTCTGGTTCGATCGACCCGCCGCGGCGGCCGCAGGCAAGAAGGCGTTCATCACCAACCGCGTCGGCGACGTCGGTTTCATGCTGGCGATGTCGCTCGTGTTCGTCACGATCGGTTCGCTCGATTTCACGGCGCTCACCCAGGCGCACCTGCCCGAGGTCACCGCTACCGGCATCGCGTTGCTGCTCTTCGTTGGCGCATGCGGCAAGTCCGCGCAGCTACCGCTGTACATCTGGTTGCCCGACGCCATGGAGGGCCCCACGCCGGTTTCCGCGCTGATCCACGCCGCGACGATGGTTACCGCCGGCGTGTACCTCATGTGCCGTATCGCCCCCGTACTGGCGCAGGCGCCCGACGCGTCCACCGTGATCGCGGTCGTCGGCTGCCTCACCGCATTCGTGGCCGCGACCATCGCGGTTGCGCAGAACGACATCAAGAAGGTGTTGGCCTACTCAACGGTGAGCCAGCTTGGTTACATGTTCCTCGCCGTCGGCTCGGGCGCCTACGTGGCTGCGATTTTCCACATGATCACCCACGCCTTCTTCAAGGCGCTCATGTTCCTCGGTGCGGGCTCGGTCATCCACGGCATGCACCACGAGCAGGACATGAAAAAGATGGGCGGCCTGCGCAAGTTCATGCCGATCACCTCGGTGACCTTCATCATCGGCTGGCTCGCCATCGCCGGCGTCCCGCCGTTCGCAGGCTTCTGGTCTAAGGACGACATCCTGCTCGCCGCGTTCCACAAGAGCCCGATCCTCTGGGCGATGGGGCTCGTCACCGCGATCCTCACTGCGTATTACATGAGCCGTCAGGTGTACCTCGTCTTCTTCGGCGAGCCCCGCTTCGGCGAGGACCACGCGCACGACGCCGACGAGCACGTGGAAGGCGCCGACGAGCACGTGCATGCGCACGAGCCGCACGAGTCGCCCTGGACCATGACGCTTCCGCTGGTTGTCCTGGCCGCTGCCGCGTTCCTCGGTGGCGCGCTCAACCTGCCCTTCAGCGAGAAGACCGAGTTCCTCAACCACTTCCTGCATCCGGTGTTTCGCGACGCGCTCGTCGAGCTCGACTATTCGGGTCTGCAAAAGATCGTCTTCGCCGCGATCGCTACCGGCGGCGCGCTTGGCGGTCTGTTCTTCGCCCGCAGCCAGTGGTCGAAGCGATCCGAGAACCCATCGCTCGAGCCGGCGTTGCTCGCCAACGCGTACAACGCGGACGCGGTGGTTGACACGCTGATCGTGCGCCCCTCGCGCGCACTCGCCGAGGCCTCGCTCGCCATCGACTCCAATGTCGTCGACGGTGCGGTCAACGGTCTCGCCGCGGTGGTGGCCAGGAGCGGCGGCGTCATCCGCAAAGCCCAGACCGGTTACGTGCGCAGCTACGCGCTCGTCGTAGCCGGCGGAACCGCAGCCATGATGCTGTGGGTCGTGTTTAGGAGTTTCTCGTGAGCACGCTCATGCTGGCCGCCGAGGCCCACCACGCTGCCGCTCCGGCGTTCCCGGTGCTCACTGCGCTCGTGGTAGTGCCGGCGCTCACTGCGATCCTTGTGTCGTTGCTCCCCAAGCAGCGCGTTGATGTCATTCGTATGGCCGGCATCCTCGGCACCCTCGCCACCGCGATGATCGCCGGGTACATGGTCATGAAGTTCAAGACCGGTGAGGCGGATTACCAACTCGTCACCGATCACGCGTGGATTCGCGCGTTTGGGATCCACTGGAAGCTCGGCGTCGACGGCATCAGTCTGTGGCTCGTCGCGCTGACGGGCATCTTGTTTCCGCTCGCGCTGGTTGGCCCTGTTGTGAACGACAACGTGAAGACGTACGTGGCGTGGCTACTCGTGCTCGAGGCCGCGTGCATGGGCACGTTCCTTGCGCTCGACCTGTTCATGTTCTTTGTCTTCTTCGAAGTCGTGCTGGTCCCGATGTACTTCCTGATCGCCAACTGGGGCCATGGTCGTCGCGACTACGCGGCGATGAAGTTCTTCCTCTACACGCTGGCCGGGTCTGCGTTCCTGCTCGTCGGCATGCTCGCAGTGGTGTTCCTTCACGCCCGCGGCAACCCGATCACCTTCGACCTGGCCACGCTCGCCAAGGACCCAGGCGTGAGCTCGACAACCGCGCGCTGGCTGTTCCTTGCCTTCACCGCAGCTTTCGCGGTGAAGGTGCCCCTGTTTCCGCTGCACACCTGGCTGCCCGACGCGCACACCGAAGCGCCCACCGCAGGCTCGGTGATCCTCGCGGGCCTGTTGCTGAAGATGGGCACCTACGGCATGTTGCGTTTCAGCATCGAGTTGTTCCCCAAGGCGGCGCACGACCTCGCGCCGCTGCTCGTCACGCTCGCTGTCATTGGCATCATTTACGGCGCCGTCGTTGCTGCGATTCAGAAGGACCTGAAACGACTCGTCGCGTACTCGTCGGTCGCGCACATGGGTTTCATCGTGCTCGGCATCTTCGCTTTCACTGGCCAAGGCATGTCTGGCGCCACGATCCAGATGATCAACCACGGCGTGTCTACCGGTGCGCTGTTCCTCCTCGTTGGTTGGATCTACGAGCGCCGCCACACGCGTGCGATCGCAGAGCTGAGTGGGCTCCAGAAGACCGTGCCGGTCCTCGCGGCGGTCTTTACCGTCGTCATGCTGAGCTCGATCGGACTGCCCGGCCTCAACGGCTTCGTCGGCGAGTTCCTGGTGCTCATCGGTAGTTTCGGCCCGCACCGTTGGTGGGCCGTAGTGGCCACGACCGGTGTGGTGCTCGCCGCGGTCTATCTGCTCTGGGCCTATCAACGTGTCTTCCACGGCGTGCCCGAGGGCGAGAACGCGGAGATCAAGGATCTCAACCTGCGCGAGAAGCTGGTTATGGTCCCATTGCTGCTGCTCATCGTCGGCATGGGCGTGTACCCGAAGCCCGTGCTCGACCGCATCAATCCGTCGGTTGACCGGCTGATCCACCACGTGCGCGTGGCCACCGACGGAGCGTCGAAGTGAACCTGCTCGCCCAAGTCCTGCCGACTGATCCCACGGCTCCCGCCGCGGGCAGCGCCACGTTCCAGCTCCCGCACGTGGAGTACTCGCTACTGCTTCCCGAGTTGATCGTGATCGGCGGTGCGCTCGTGCTGCTGCTGCTAACCGCGACGATGGTCAAGCGCAACCGCACGACCCTGAACACCCTGATCACACTCGCCACGCTCGTGGCCGCAGGGATTCCGCTCGTCTACCGCTGGAACGAATACAGCGACTACTCGGCCGCGCTGAAGAAACTCGGCGCCGTGGCCGACCAGTTCGGGTCGGCGGCCGCCGGTGGCCCGTCGACCCGCGCCGTGGTTGGCGCGGTCGTGAACGACGGCTTCGGGATCTTCCTCGTCGGGCTGTTGCTCGGCATCGCGTTCATGTCGGTGCTCATTGGCGACTGGTGGCTGCGTCGGGAGAACCAGAGCCGCGGCCCCGAGTTCCACGTGCTGGTCCTACTCGCGACCTCAGGCGCCATGATCATGGCGATCTCGAACGACCTGATCGTCACGTTCCTGGGCCTCGAAATCCTGTCGCTGCCGCTGTTCGTGCTCGCCGCCTTCCACAGTCGCCGGGCCCTGGGCCGCGAAGCGGCGATGAAGTACTTCATCCTCTCGGCCTTCTCGTCCGCGCTGTTCCTCTACGGCGTCGCGCTCACCTACGGCGCCACCGGCTCGACCAACCTCGACGAGATCGGCGCGTTCCTCGCCGCCAACGTCGCCACAGGCGGCGTGTTGCTCGCGGGCATCGCCCTGCTGCTCATTGGCTTCGCGTTCAAGGTCGCCGCCGTGCCGTTCCATACGTGGGCGCCCGACGTGTACCAGGGCGCGCCGTCCCCGGTATCGGGGTTCATGGCCGCAGCCGCCAAGGTCGGTGCGTTCGCCGGCATGTTGCGTGTGTTCATGACGGCGTTCGAGTCGTCGCGTCTTGATTGGCAGCCCATGGTCGCCGCCCTCGCAGTGTTGAGCCTGGTCGTAGGAGCGGTGCTCGCCGCCGTGCAGACCGACGTCAAGCGCATGCTTGCGTACTCGTCGATCAGCCACGCAGGCTTCATGCTCGTCGGACTGCAAGCCGGTACCGACAAGGGTGTGGCGGCGACGCTGGTTTACGTCGGCATTTACTCCTTCATGCTCCTCGGATCTTTCGCCGTGGTGACCGTGTTCGGCGGCCCGTCAGACGACGTCGCTCACACCGTCGAGGATTACAAGGGCATGGCGCGCCGTCGTCCCGGCTTGGCGCTGCTCTTTACGGTGTTCCTCCTCGCGCAGGCGGGCGTGCCGCTAACGGGCGGTTTCATCGCCAAGTTCAGCGTCATCGCAGCCGCGGTCGAAGCCAAGTCCTACGCGCTTGCGCTGATCGCCATGCTCTCGAGCGTGATCGCGGCGTTCCTGTACCTGCGCATCGTCCTGGCGATGTACGCGCCCGTTGAAGGCCAAGAAGACGTCGGCCGCGATGCGCGTCTGCGTCCCGCGGGACCGATAGCAATTGCGCTCGGCATCGCCGTCGTGGTCACCGTCATCACCGGCGTGCTGCCCGGTCCGGCGCTCGACCTCGCCCGTCACGCAACGATCGCCTTCTAAGACAGCCTCTTATTCGAACTGGTCGCAAGAACTGACTGGTTCCGTGCGTTTCTGCCACCAGATCTCGTGAAAAAGAGAAGGCATGCGGCGAGGATCCAGCCCGCTCCTGAGCCAAGCGTGTTGTAAATCACGTCTTCAAGTTGCGCGATACGGCCCTGGCCTCCGACGAACTGGAGCGCCTCCGCCCCGACCGACAACAACACCCCGAGCGTCACCGTTTTGACCAGGCGCGTGCCCCGCCACGCCAGCGCGGCGCCGAAGGGCATGAACAGCGCGATGTTCGCCAGCACGAGGTCGCGTCGATGCACGGAGATCCGCGCCGCTTTGAGGTCGCCGAAAGGCGTGAGGTCAAGCACACGGCCGTGTCCTTCGTAGGGGGAGTGCTGGGTGAAGATCACGATCACCACAAGCCCGACGACGAAGAGCCAGTTCTTGGCGGCCCGTTCGAAGCCCCACTGGTTGATCCGGGCGGCGATCGTCATCAAGAGCGCGAGAAGCAGCGCCACCGTCACGGCGACTCGCAGGGTTTCGCCGAACATGTAGTCCAGCGGCCCGAGCACGGTGGCGCTAAGGGCTACCCCGAACATCCCTACAGGTTAGGGCGCAGAAATTAACCGGGGTTTCGCATGTTTATCGGCGGCCTCGCTAGGCTCGCCGGGCGATGTCGGACTATCTGGGCAACTTTCTAGTCGTTGCGATTGTCGGCTTTTCGGCCGTGCTTCTCGTGGCCGGTTTGTTGGGTTTGGGAAGCCTGCTACGACCCAAACGACCACAGCCGCAGAAGTACCTCACGTACGAATCGGGCGTGGACCCGATCGGCGACGGCTGGAGCCAAAGCCAGGTGCGGTATTACGTCTTCGCCCTGCTTTTCGTCATGTTCGACGTCGAAGCGGTCTTCATTTTTCCATGGGCCGTGCGCCTCGAAGCCTTCGGCGTGTTCGGACTCATCGAGATGCTCGTGTTCATTGCGATCCTCGCCCTCGGTCTTGTGTACGCGTGGCGGAAGGGCGTGCTCCGATGGGTCTAGTCGACAGCGGGCGCTCACCAAAGGCGCTGACCTGGCTGCTCAATTACGGCCGCAAGCGCTCGCTGTGGGTGTACCAGTGGGGCCTCGCGTGCTGCGCGATCGAGATGGGCGCGGCCTTTGCGTCGCCTCGCTACGACGTCATGCGTCTTGGGGTTATTCCCTTGCCGGCCTCGGCGCGCCAGGCCGACCTCGTGGTGATCTCGGGCACCGTCACCGACAAGATGGCCCCGCCCATCCGTCGCCTGTACGAGCAGATGCCCGACCCCAAGTACGTGATCTCCATGGGCAGCTGCGCGAACTGTGGCGGCCCATACTGGGATAGCTACTCGGTGACCAAAGGTGTCGACCAGATCATCCCAGTCGACGTCTACGTGCCGGGCTGCCCGCCGCGACCTGAGGCGCTGCTCGAAGGCATCGTGCTGCTGCAGGAACGGATCCAGAATGAAGACCCGGCCGAGCGCTGGCGCGGCGAACCGATCATCGTCGGCGGCGGAAGTATCGAATGAGCGATACGCCGACCGTCGAGGCGACTGACGCGCCCGCAGATCCGCCCGCCGAAGAGGTGGCTGTCGTTGCGACCGATCCGGTTCGCGAGGCGCTCCTCGCGCAGATCACTGCGCAGTTCAGCGACGCCGTCGTCGGCAGCCACATCGCCAAGGGCGACCTGTGGGTGCGCGTCACGAACCAGAGCTGGCACGACGTCATTGCCTTCTGCAAGAACGCACTCGGCTTCCGCTTCTTCGACTTTCTCTCTGGCCTGGACTGGCTTAACAACCCGAGCTTGTCGGGCGAGAAGGTTTGGGACGCCGACGCCGAGGCAGCGGCCCTTGCAGACATCGTCACGGGCTACGCGGGCGGCGACACCCGCTTCCAGGTGATGTGCCGTTTGCAGAACCTCGACGCGCACCTCGGGCTCACCATCAAGGTTGACCTCGCGACCGACGAGCCGAGCGTCGGCACGATCACCGACGTGTTTGCCGGTGCCGACTGGCACGAACGTGAGGCGTGGGAGATGTACGGCTTCAACTTCGATGGCCACCCCGGGCTGCGCCACCTGTATCTGCCCAGCGCGTTCGAAGGCTTCCCGTTGCGCAAGGACTTCCCGCTCCTGGCGCGCGAAATCAAGCCGTGGCCCGGCCTTGTCGACAAAGAACCAATGCCCGGCGAAGACGCCGAGGGCGACGAAGAATCTGAGGGTGGCGAATGACCGCTACTGAAACCGTCTCCGAGTGGCAGAAGTCGGCCTACATCGCCGGCCAAGCCGCCGACGCGCGCGTGCACCTCGAGCTCGAGACCGAGGGCATGACCCTCAACATCGGCCCGCAGCACCCTGCCACCCACGGCACGCTGCGCATCGTCGTGCGCCTCGATGGCGAGCAGGTTCTTTGGGCCGATCCCGTTCCCGGCTACATGCACCGCGGCTACGAGAAGCTGTGTGAGGTTCGCAAGTACCCGCAGGTCACCACGCTCATCAACCGCATCGACTGGCTGGGCAGTTTCGCCAACGAAGTGCCGTTCATTCTGGCGGCCGAGCAGCTCATGGGTATCGAAGCCCCCGAGCGGGCGCAGTACATCCGCACCATTCTGTTCGAGCTCGCACGCATCGCGAACATCGCGTTGTTCCTCGGTGACATGGGTGTGCAGCTCGGTGCCGTTACGCCGGTCTTCTACGCGTTCCGCGACCGCGAGCGCGTGCTCAACCTGATCGAGTCCGCCACCGGTGGTCGGTTCCACCCGAACTTCGACCGCGTCGGGGGCCTCAAGGACGACCTGCCCAAGGGTTGGCTCGCCGAGGTCAAGGACGTAATGATCCGGGTGCGGAGCTTCTGCGACGAGATGGAAGATCTTCTCGTTGGCAACGAGATCTTCCAGACCCGTTGCCGCGGCATCGGCGTCATCCCGGCTGCCGTCGCCCTCGATTACGGCCTGAGCGGCGCGAACCTGCGCGCCTCGGGCGTCGACTGGGATCTGCGACGCGACGACACGTCGATCGCAATGGCGTGGAAGCACGCGGACTTCAAGGTCTGGACCCACCCCGACGGCGACAGCTTCGCCCGCTACTGGGTGCGCCTGCAGGAGACGCGTGAGGCGACGAAGATCGTCGACCAACTCTGCGACAGCCTGCCCAGCGGCCCGATCATGACCAAGGTCCCGCGCATCATCAAGGTGCCCGAGGGCGAGGCCTATGTGCAGACCGAAAACCCTCTCGGTGTGATGGGTTACTACGTCGTGTCCAAGGGCGACCTGGGCCCGTTCCGGGTCAAGATCCGCAGCGCGAGCTTCAACAACATTTCGGTCGCGTCGTGGGTGCTGCGCGGTGTGTACGTGCCCGACGTCATCACGATCCTCGCCTCGTTGTACTTCATCCTCGGGGACATCGACCGCTAGATGGACCTGCTCGCGTTTTCGTATCCGGCTGAGACCGCCATCAAGATCGGCGCCGTCTTCGGCGTCATTCCTGTGGGCGCGCTCGTGTTTACCTACGTGTTCCTCTTCAAGATGATGAGCCACATGCAGAGCCGACTCGGGCCGATGGAAGCGGGTCCGCACGGCGTATTGCAGCCCATCGTCGAGATGCTCAAGTTCCTGCAAAAGGAAGACATCGTTCCGGCCAAGGCCGACCGTCTGGTGTTCAAGCTGGCACCGTTCGTGGTGCTGAGTTCGACGTTCCTGCTCTACGTCGTACTGCCCGCTGGGCCCGGACTCGTCATCGAAGACCTCAACACGGGCGTGTTCTTCGCGATGGCCGTTTCGTCGCTGTCGGTCATCGGCATCCTGATGGCGGGCTGGGCCTCGGCCAACAAGTACGCCCTCATCGGAGGCCTTCGCTCGGCCGGTCAGCTCATCGCCTACGAACTCCCGATGATCCTTGCGGTGGTCGGTGTGGTCATCCAGGCCGGGAGTCTCAGCCTGCAAGACATCGTGCATGCGCAGGCCGACGGCGCGATCTTCGGTATCGGCGCCATCGGTAACCCCTTCGTGCTGACGCAGTTCGTTGGGTTCGCAATATTCCTCATCGCCGCGCAGGCCGAGCTCACCCAGACGCCGTTCGATATGCCGGTCGCCGAATCCGAGCTGGTGGCGGGCTACATGACCGAGTACACCGGCGTGCGCTTCCTCCTCTTCTTCATCGGCGAGTTCGCAACCGCCTTCGCCTTCAGCGCGCTGGCCGCCACGCTGTTCCTCGGCGGCTGGTACATCCCGGGCGTCCACGGCACGCTCGCCAACGTGCTCGGGCCGCTCGCGCTGGGCGGCAAGATCATGTTCCTGGGCTTCTTGATTTTCTGGGTCCGCTTCAGCTACCCACGTTTGCGTGAGGATCAGCTGCAGCGCATCGCGTGGAAAGCGCTCATCCCGCTGTCGCTGCTCAACATCGTGGTGACGGCAATTCTGAAGGTGGTCCTGTAATGGCCCGCATCTTCGACGCCTACTTCAAGGGTCTCGGCGTCACGTTCAAGACGATGACGAAAAAGACCGTCACCGTGCAGTACCCGCACGAAAAAGAAGCGCCCACTGCGCGAGCCCGCGGCGTCATTGCGATGCTCGAGGAGAACTGCACCGTTTGCATGCTCTGCGTGCGTGAGTGCCCCGACTGGTGCATCTATATCGAGGGCCACAACGACCTCGCCCCGCCGCGCCGCGAAGGCGGCAAGCCGCGTAAAGCCAACGTTCTTGATCGCTTCGATATCGACTACTCGCTTTGCATGTACTGCGGCATCTGCGTCGAGGTGTGCCCGTTCGACGCGCTGTTCTGGAGCCCCGAGTACGAGTACAGCGAGGTCAACATCGCCGACCTCCTGCACGACAAGAGCCGCCTTGCCGACTGGGTGCAGACCGTGCCCGAAGCGCCGGGCCTTGAAGCGGGCGCGCAGGCGAAGAAGGGGGCGAAGTAGTGACGGCAGAGAACGTCGCCTTCTGCGTGATCGCGCTCATCATGATGCTCTCGGCGTTGTCAGTGGTCACGAGCACAAACGTCGTGCGCGCCGCGCTGTCGCTGGTCATCGTGCTCGCGGGCGTCGCGGCGCAGTACATCCTGCTCGCGTCCGAGTTCACTGCGGTCGTGCAGGTGATGGTCTATATCGGAGCGGTCGTCGTGCTCTTCCTCTTCGGCATCATGTTGACCCGCGCCAAGATCGGCCTCGAGGCCGACCTTGATCACCCCAACCGTTGGCCGGCGGGCATCGTGTCGGTCGCACTGCTGGTCCTGCTCGTTGCGTTGCTGCGCGGCGCATTCGGCCGCACCCGCATCAACGTGGAGCATCCCTTCACCACCGGCCAGGTGGGCGACGCGATCTTCTCCACCTACCTCGTGCCCTTCGAGGTCGCCTCCGTGCTGCTTCTCGCCGCGCTGGTGGGCGCCATTGTTCTGGCGAGGAGGGACTGATGGTTCTCAACTGGTTCCTCTTCCTCGCCGCGTTCCTTTTCTGCACCGGCGTCTACGGCGTGCTCGCCCGGAAGAACGCCGTGCTCGTGCTCATGTCGGTCGAACTCATCCTCAACGCCGTGAACCTCAACCTGGTCGCGTTTGGGGCGTTCAACCAGACCGTCACCGGGCAGGTCTTTGCCCTGTTCGTTATTGCGATCGCTGCCGCCGAGGTCGGCGTTGGTCTCGCAATCGTGCTGCTCATCTACCGGAATCGGAAGTCGGTTGACCTCACCGGCATCGATTCGTTGAAGGGCTGATCGGTGCTCGAACACGCTTGGGTCATCCCGCTAATTCCGGTCGCCTCGTTCGTTTTGATTCTCTTCTTCGGGAAGCGCCTGCCGAGCAAGGGCTCGTCGATCGGCGTAGCCGCGCTGGCGATCTGCTTCGTGCTCTCGCTTGTGCTCGCGGCCGACTGGATCGGTCGCGACAAGACCGTCGAGACGCTGCATCGCGCGACGCCCACGCAGCTCCGTGCCCACGAAGGCGCAGCAGGCGACGAACCGGCTATCGGCGACACGCCCGCGGAAGCAGTGGGGTCACACGCGGTCGAGGGCGGAGCGGAGGAAGAAGTCGTCCTCAAGCGCGCGCCGGTCGTGAAGGAAAAAGTCTGGTTCACGACCGGCGGCACCCACGGCGTCAAGGTGAAGGTCGGGGTTCTCATCGACGGCCTCGCCGTCGCGCTGCTTGTAGTCGTGTCGACCATCTCGCTGCTCGTGCACATCTTCTCGACGGAGTACATGCGCGACGACCGGCGCAAAACGCACTACTTCGCCGCGCTGAGTTTGTTCACGTCGGGCATGTTCATCCTCGTCACGTCGTCGAACACCCTGCAGATGATCTTCGGGTGGGAGCTAATGGGCCTGTGCTCGTTCATGCTCATCGGCCACTGGTGGGAGGACAAGGACATTTCGAACGCCGCGCTCAAGGCGTTCCTCACAACGCGCACCGGCGACATCGGCCTGCTGGTCGGTGTGTCGATGTTGTTCGGCTTGGCCGGCAACTCCTTCGACATCCTCCACATCAACAACCTGGCCTTACGCGGCGGCATGGACCAGGGCCTGCTCACCGTCGCAGCCTGCGCCCTCCTGGTTGCGGTGATCGGCAAGAGCGCCCAGTTCCCGCTGCACACATGGTTGCCCGACGCCATGGCCGGTCCTACGCCTGTGTCGGCCCTGATTCACGCCGCCACCATGGTCGTGGCCGGCGTGTTCCTCCTCGCCCGCATGTACGGCGTGTTCTGGCAGGGCTTTCACATCGGCGCTACCGACGGCTACTCGCCGGTCGCGATGGTCGGTGGCGTCACGATCGTGATCGCCGCCTTACTCGCCTTCGTGCAGACCGACATCAAGAAGGTCCTCGCCTACTCAACTATCAGCCAGTTGGGTTACATGGTGATGGCGCTGGGCGTCGGCGCGTGGACCGCCGCGATCTTCCACCTTTTCACCCACGCCTTCTTCAAGGCCTGCCTGTTTCTCGGGGCGGGCTCGGTCGCCCACAGCGGGTCGCATCACAGCTTCGAGATGAAAAAAGACATGGGCGGGCTCAAGAAGCACATGCCCATTACGTTCTGGACCTTCAGCGTCGCATCGCTCGCGCTCGCCGGACTGCCGCCCTTCGCGGGATTCTTTTCCAAGGACGAGATCCTCGTTGGCGCAAGCGAGAACGGTTACAAGCTGTTCCTCATCGTCGGCCTTGTTGGCGCGGCGATGACCGCTGCGTACATGACGCGCTGCATCTACCTCACCTTCTTCGGTGAGGCCCGTGGCAACGCGGCACATCACCATCCGCACGAGTCGCCGCTGCCGATCACGGGTCCGCTCGTGGTTCTCGCAGTGCTGTCAGTTGTCGCCGGCTTCGCGCAGGCCCCACTGTTTGGGATCGAAGCCTTCGCCGACATCGTCGAGCCGTCGTATGTCACCAACGTGGTGAGCCATCACGGCTTCGTGGGCAGTCTGGCGCTGGCCGGCATCGTCGCCGCCGTGCTCGGTGTGGCGGCCTCGTTCACCTATTACTTCCAACGGGAAGGGCGGTCGATGAATCTGGTCGCGCGCAACCCGCTGGCGCGAGGCGGGTACCGCCTCCTCATCAACAAGTACTACCTCGACACCGTCTACACCGACGGCGTCGTTGGTGCCCTGAAGGGCCCGATCGCCTCGGCCACGTACTGGGTCAACCAGAACGTGATCGACGGCGTGCTCAACGGCGCCGCCGCCGTGGCGATTCGCCTCGGGACTTTCACCTACAACGTCATCGACCAACAGGTCGTGGACGCAGCGGTGAACGGCATCGGCGTGTCTGCGGAAGCTGGCGGCGGAGCACTTCGCCGTTCGCAGACCGGCAAGGTGCAGCAGTACGCAGCGTTCCTCTTTGGAGCGCTCATCCTCTTTGCCATCGGACTTTGGTGGCACGTGAATGCGGGAGCTAATTGATGCACGACTGGGTTTTGACCCTCGCGACCTTCGCCCCCGTGGCGGGTGCGGTACTGATCATGTTGATCCCACGCGAGAGCGAAGTGGCCATCAAGTCCACTGCGTTGGCGACCACGATCGTCACGTTTGGGTTCGGCGTGTGGATCCTCAAGAACTTCGACTACGACAACACACACAAGTTGCAGTTCTCGGTCAACAAGGAATGGATCGAGATCATCAACAGCCGGTACCACGTCGGTCTCGACGGGTTGTCGCTACCGCTTCTGGTGCTGTCGATGTTCATCTGCATCCTGTGTGTCATCTATTCGTGGGATCACTTTCCCGAGCCGCACAACCCCAAGGCGTTCCTCGCGCTAATCCTTCTGCTCGAGACCGGCATGAACGGCACGTTCGTTGCCCAGGACCTCATCCTGTTCTTCGTCTTTTTCGAACTCGTGCTGCTGCCGATGTATTTCATGATCGGGGTGTGGGGCGGCGCCAACCGCCAGTACGCGTCGATCAAGTTCTTCTTGTTCACGCTCTTCGGTTCGGCGCTGATGATCCTCGGGTTCCTCGCGCTGTTCTTCAAGGCGGGCCATACCTTCGACATCCCGACGCTCGTCGCAAACGCGTCGACGATGCTGCCGCACAACACCGAGGTGTGGATCTTCGGCGCCCTGTTCATGGGCTTCGCGATCAAGGTGCCGATGTTCCCGTTCCATACGTGGCTGCCCGACGCCCACACGGAAGCGCCCACGGTGGGGTCGGTGATTCTCGCTGCGGTCCTGCTGAAGCTCGGTACCTACGGTTTCGTCCGCATCGCGCTGCCGGTCCTTCCCGACGCGGCCCACACCTGGGCTCCGGTTATCGGTCTGCTGGCGGTCATCGGCATCATTTACGGCGCCCTCGGCTGTCTGGCCCAGAAAGACCTCAAGCGCCTGATCGCCTTCTCGTCCGTCGCCCACATGGGCTTCGTGATGCTCGGCATTGCCACCCTGACCGACTTCGGCATCAACGCCGCGGTGTTCGGCATGGTTGCGCACGGCCTCATTACCGGCATGTTGTTCTTCCTCGCCGGGTCGATCGGGGAGCGCTACGGCACCCGCGAAATCGCCCGCCTCGGTGGCGTGCTCACCCAAGCGCCCAAGATCGGTTGGATGCTCGGCTTCTGCGCCATGGCATCACTTGGTCTGCCCGGACTCGCCGGTTTCTGGGGTGAGTTCCCGGCGATTCTGTCGGCGTTCAATCCGGCGCCGGGACTGTCGGTTGTGCTGTTTCGCTGGTACATGGTGATCGCCTCGATCGGTACCGTGTTCGCCGCGGGTTACCTGCTGTGGATGTTCCAACGGGTTGCCTTCGGTGAGCCGAAGGAAGAGTTCGCCAACGCCCACATCCACGACGTACACACGCCGGAGTGGATTGCGTGGGTGCCGATGCTTGCTCTGATCGTCATCCTCGGCGTGTTTCCCGGACTGCTGTTCAACATCACCGACGGAGCGGTCACGCAGATTTCCTCAACCCTCGCAGCGATCGGGCACTAACCAGTGCTGCTCGACCTTCTCGCGAAGACGGGCGGTGCGTTCCACGCGCCGGTGCTCGACTATCACGCGTTCGCGCCCGAGATAGTTCTCACGGGCGTCCTCGTCATGGTGCTGGTTGCCGATCTGATCGTTCCCGAAGACCGCAAGGTCTGGGTCACGAACCTCGCCGGACTCGGTTTGCTCGGCGCGCTGATCCCGATCATCACGTTGGCGGTTAGCAACAACGACCGATCGATGTTCGGTGGCGCGTATGTGGTTGATCACTTCGCGCTCGTGCTGAAGGGTCTGTTCATCGCCACGGGTTACGTGGTGTTGTTGATGTCGACCAACTACGTGGCCGACGGCGACTATTACGAGGGCGAGTACAGCTTCTTGATGCTGTCGTCGATCCTCGGCATGGTCGTCATGGCGTCGGCGCGCGACCTCATCACGATCTTCGTGGCGCTCGAAATGCTCTCGCTACCGGCCTACATGCTTGCCGGCTGGCGCAAGCGCGACCTCAAGAGCAACGAAGCTGCGCTGAAGTACTACCTGCTCGGGGTGCTGTCGTCGGCCGTGATGCTCTACGGCATGTCGCTGGTCTTCGGACTCTCGGGAACCACCGTGCTCGCCGACATGGGTTCGATCCTCGGTCAGTACGGCGACACGCCGATGATCACGGTCGCGCTCCTCATGATCGTCATCGGTTTCGCGTTCAAAGTCTCGGCGGTTCCGTTCCACTTCTGGGCGCCCGACACCTACGAAGGCGCGCCCACTCCAGTCACGGCGTTCCTGTCGGTCGCTAGCAAGACCGCGGGCTTCGTGGCGCTCATGGAGATCCTCTATGTCGGCTTCGCCGCCAACAACGACGTGTGGGGCCCGCTTACCTGGGTGCTCGCGGCGCTCACGATGACGGTGGGCAACCTTGTCGCGCTGCGCCAAACCAACATCGTGCGCATGCTGGCGTATTCGTCGATCGCCCAGGCCGGTTACATGCTCGTGCCCTTCGCCGTAGCGGGGGCGAACAACAGCTCGCTTGTCACCGCCCAAAAGGCGACCGTGCTCTACCTGCTCATCTACACCGCAATGAACCTCGGCGCCTTCGCCGTGATCATCGCTGTCGCCCGTAAGACCCGCTCCGGCGAGATCTCGAGCTTCGGTGGCCTGTTCACGTACGCGCCCGGACTGACGCTGCTGATGACGGCGTTCATGTTCAGCCTCGCCGGCATCCCGCCCCTTGGAGGCTGGTTCGCCAAGCTCTACATGTTCAGCGCCGCGCTCGACGCGGGCACACCGTGGGCCATCGGTCTCGCGGTCATCGCTGGGCTCAACTCGGTCATTGCGTTGTTCTATTACGCGTCGATCGCACGCGAGATGTGGATGAAGCCGGTGCCCGACGGCGACGTCACGCCGATCCGCATTCCTCCGGCGCTCGCCACCGCGCTCGGTATCTGCGTCGCGCTCACGATTGCGGTCGGCGTCTACCCGACGCTGTTCGCAAAGCTCGCCGACCTCACCGTTCTCACCCGCGGCGTGCTCTAAACGGGCACCGGCGCGATGAGTGCGCCCGTACCCTTCGACGAGTTCATGCACGCGGCCCTGTACGGGTCCGAGGGCTTTTACGCGACGGGTCGCGGCGCAGGCCGACACCGCGACTTCATCACGAGTCCGGAGATCGGTCCGCTGTTTGGTGCCGTTGTCGCGCACGCCCTCGACGAGTGGTGGGACGAACTCGGCCACCCCGACCCCTTCGTCGTGATCGAAGCTGCCGCCGGGACCGGCGCGCTCGAACGCAGCGTCGTTGCCGCAGCCCCGCGGTGCGCCGCATCCCTCCGCTACGTGCCGGTCGAGTTCGCCGATCCGTGGCCCGAAGGCGGCGAAGTTGGCGTGATCATCGCCAACGAACTGCTGGACAACCTCGCCTTCAAGATCGTCGAACGCACCAAAGACGCGTGGGTCGAAGTGCTCGTCGAGGGCGACGCGTTCGCGCTCGGCGCGCCGGTCGCGGGGTTTGATCACGTCGACGCGCCGGTCGGCTCACGTCTTCCGTGGCACACCACTGGAATCGACTGGCTGGCGCGGGCTCACGCAACCTTTACCCGCGGCCGCATCGTGCTCGTCGACTACGGCACCCCGACCGCGCAGGAACTCGTCGGGCGTCAGTGGCTGCGGACCTACCAGCAACACGGCCGCGGCTTCGACCCGCTCCGTGCACCCGGCGAGCAAGACATCACCACGGACGTCGCGTTCGACCAACTGGTCCCAGACCGTCTGGTGACCCAGGCGGACTGGTTGCGAGCGCACGGCATCGACGCACTTGTTGACGTAGCCCGCGCCACGTGGCACGCACGGGCGGCGATCGGTGACCTTGCTGCGTTGAAGGCCCGCAGTCGCGTCAACGAAGCCGACGCGCTCCTCGACCCCGGCGGTCCCGGCGGCTTCCTCGTCGCCGAATGGGATCTGTCCTAATTAAGGTCAAGGCCATGGCCGACTTTGATGCGATCGAAGCCCTCCTCGCCGAGGACCGCACGTTCCCGCCGTCCGCCGATTTTGTAACGCGGGCCAACCTCGCGAACTCGTCGTTGCACGACTTGGCCGGGCGCGATCGTGAAGCTTTTTGGGCCGAGCAGGCCGGGAATCTCGACTGGTTCGACAAGTGGCACACGGTCTGTGAGTGGGAGTTGCCGTTCGCGAAGTGGTTCCTCGGCGGCACGCTAAATGTCAGCTACAACGCGCTTGACCGCCACGTCAAGGCGGGCAAGGGCGGCAAGGTCGCGTTCTACTGGGAAGGCGAACCCGGTGACACGCGGACGATCACCTACGCCGAGATGCTCGCCGATGTCGAGAAGTTCTCGAACGTGTTGAAGAACCTCGGCGTCAAGCGTGGCGATCGCGTGAACATCTACATGCCGATGGTGCCCGAGCTGCCCGTCGCGATGCTCGCGTGTGCGCGCATCGGTGCGGCGCATTCGGTCGTCTTCGGCGGGTTCTCCTCCGAAGCGCTGCGCGACCGCATCAACGACGCCGAGGCCACCGTCCTCATCACCGCCGACGGTGGGTACCGCCGCGGCGCCGCGAGCGGTCTCAAGGTCAACGCTGACGAAGCGGTCAAAGACACGCCCACGATCGAGCACGTCGTGGTTGTGCGCCGCACCGGCCAAGACGTTGAGTGGACCGAAGGCCGCGACCACTGGTGGCACGACCTCATGGACGACCCGTCGCTCGAGGCGCACTGCGAGCCCGAACACATGGACTCCGAAGACCTGCTCTACCTGCTCTACACGTCGGGCACCACCGCCAAACCCAAGGGCATCATGCACACCACCGGCGGCTACCTCACGCAGGTGGCCTTCACCCACAAATACGTCTTCGATCTCCACGCCGATGAAGACATCTACTGGTGCGCAGCCGATATTGGCTGGGTGACGGGTCACAGCTACATCGTCTATGGGCCGCTCACCAACGGCGCGACGTCGGTCATGTACGAGGGCACCCCCGACTTCCCAGACAAAGACCGTTGGTGGTCGATCATCGAGAAGTACAAGGTGTCGATTCTTTACTGCGCGCCTACTGCGATCCGGACCTTCATGAAGTGGGGCACGCAGTATCCCGAGAGCCACGACCTCTCGACCCTGCGCTTGCTGGGGTCGGTCGGCGAGCCCATCAACCCCGAAGCGTGGGTCTGGTACTGGAACACGATCGGCGGCGGTAACTGCCCAGTCGTCGACACGTGGTGGCAGACCGAGACGGGCGCGATCATGATTTCGCCACTGCCTGGCATCACGACGCTCAAGCCCGGTTCGGCCACCTTCGCGCTGCCGGGCATTGGTGCCGAGGTCGTCGACGACGCGGGCAAGAAAGTCGAACACGGCGGCGGCTACCTCACCCTGACCGAGCCGTGGCCCGCGATGCTCCGGGGCATCTGGGGTGATCCCGAGCGTTACCACGAGACCTACTGGTCGCGGTTCCCCGGTCGCTACTTCGCGGGCGACGGCGCCAAGCTCGATGACGACGGCTACCTATGGCTCCTCGGTCGCGTCGACGACGTCATGAACGTGTCGGGCCACCGCGTCTCCACCACCGAGGTCGAGTCCGCGCTCGTGGATCATCAGTCGGTCGCCGAGGCAGCCGTGGTCGGCGCCAACGACGCGACCACCGGTCAGGCGATCATCGCCTTCGTCACGCTGAAGACCGGCGAGACGGGTGACGACGCGCACGGTCAGGCGTTACGCGAGCACGTGTCGGTCAAGATCGGCCCGATCGCCAAGCCCAAGACCATCGTGTTCACCGACGACCTGCCCAAGACCCGGTCGGGCAAGATCATGCGCCGCCTGTTGCGCGACGTGGCCGAAGGCCGCGCCCTCGGCGACACCACCACCCTTGCGGACGCGAGCGTCGTCGACGAGATCGCCCGGCGGGCGGCGACCGCGCCGACCGAGGAGTGAGTACCCAGTCCACCCCTAAGAACTGGCGCTGGCGAGTGGGTCCGGTCGCCGCCGGACCCGCGGTGATGTTCGATATCGACGGCGTCCTCTCGGACGCCGTCGGCCGTCAGCACTACATCGAGGGCCCGCGCCGCGACTGGCCGGCGTTTTTCGAGGCGTGTGGCGACGATCCGCTCATCGAGGAGGTTGGCGAGCTACTGCACCGACTCGACTCGTCGCTCCCGATCGTGCTGCTCACGGCGCGTCCGTTGCGCGTGCAACCACAAACGGTTGGCTGGCTCGAGCGCTACGACCTGCGTTGGGACCTTCTCATCATGCGCGACCACGGCGACTACGACTACGCCGAAGACTTCAAGTTTTACAGCGTGCAGGAGTTGAAGCAGAGAGGGATCGATCTTGTCCTTGCGTTCGAGGATGACCCGCGCAACGTGATGATGCTGCGATCGGCGGGCGTGCCCTGCGTCTACCTACACTCGGGGTACTACGGCTAACGACTCTGGGAGACTTGGTGGCTGAGATAAAGACCGTTGTCTTCGATAGCGACCGTTGGAGCGGCTTCGAGTTCCGCGACGACGACATCATCATCAGCACGCCGGCGAAGTGCGGCACGACCTGGACCCAGATGCTCGTGGCGCTGTTGATCTTCGACACCACCGATCTACCGGCACCGGTCGCGCACCTTTCGCCGTGGCTGGACATGAACACGAGGCCGCTCGCCGATGTACGCGCCGAACTCGAGGGCCAGTCGCACCGTCGCTTCATCAAGTCGCACTTACCGTTTGGTTCGCTGCCCTACGACGAACGCGTTACGTACGTGACCTGCGGGCGCGACCCGCGTGACGTGGCGGTGTCGTGGGCGCACCACCTGGCGAACATCGACTTCGACGAGTTCATGCGTCAACGCATTGCGTCGGTTGGTATGGAGGATCTCGCCGAACTCGGAGCGCCCGAGCCCGTCCCCGATGACCCGACGGAGGCGTTTTGGCATTGGATCGAGTCGGACAGTCCGATGGGCAGCTTGAGCGCGACAGTTTCCCACCTCGGTTCGTTCTGGCATCACCGGAGCGAGCCGAACGTGATCGCGCTGCACTACGCCGATCTGCAACGAGATCTTGTCGGGGAGATGGTCCGGCTCGCCGCCCGCCTGGGTCTGGAGCGTTCGCGTGAACGCCTCGCCGAACTGGCGCCCGCCGCTTCGTTCGATCGCATGCGCGACGATGCCGAGCGGGTGGCCCCCAACGCCGATCAAGGCTTCTGGAAAAGCACCACGGACTTCTTTCATAAGGGCACCTCCGGCCAGTGGCGCGACCTGATGAGCGAGGACGAACTCCCTCGCTACGAGAAGCGTGTCGGCGAGCTCTGCGCGCCTGAGTTCGCGCACTGGCTCCACCACGGCTCTGCGTAGCGGCCGCGTAAGAACTCGCAGTCGACGGGCGTACCGTTGCCAACAATGAGCAAGAACACCATCAAGACCTACGTGCTGCTCGCAGCGCTGGGCGGATTTCTCGTTTTGATCGGCGGCGCACTCGGCGGTTCCGGTGGCGCCGCCATCGGGCTTCTTCTTGGCCTCGCCATGTGCGGCGGTTCGTACTGGTTTTCCGACACCCTTGCGATCAAGGCCTCGGGCGCGGTGCCCGCCACCGAAGCGACGATGCCGGAGTACTTCGCGATCGTGCGGGAGTTGGCCCAAAGGGCAGACATGCCAATGCCCAAGCTCTACGTGTCGCCGAACATGCAGCCCAACGCGTTTGCGACGGGCCGCAACCCACACCACGCAGCCGTCGCAGTAACGCAAGGCATTCTTGAGGTGCTCGACTGGGATGAGCTGAAGGGCGTCTTGGCGCACGAGATCAGCCACGTCGGCAATCGCGACATCCTCATCGGCTCGGTCGCCGCCGCCATCGCGACCGGCATCATGTTCGCGAGCCGCTTCGCCTTCTTCTTCGGCGGTGGGGGCGACGACGAGGACCGCCCCAACCCCATCGTGATGTTGGGGCTCATGATCCTGGCGCCGATGGCCGGGATGCTGATCCAGATGGCCATTACCCGCAGCCGCGAGTTCGAGGCCGATCGCACCGGTGCCCGGCTTCTGGGCGACGGGGAACCTCTTGCGCGCGCACTCGCCAAGATCGACGCCGCCGCCCAACGCATTCCGATGGACGTGTCGCCTCAGCAGGCGTCTCTCTACATCGTGAACCCGTTGACAGGCCGCCAGGTGCAGTTCGCCAAGTTCTTCCGGACGCACCCGCCGACCGAAGATCGGATCGCTCGGCTTCGAAGCCGCGACTGGGTGAATTAGCCCGAATACCCCGAAATCTTGGGGTGACCCTGGAAACTGGGCCCGACGTAAGTATTCTCTGTGCCCGAACCATGCGGAATCGCTTGACCATGGCGCGCGGCACGATCGCGCTCGCTGTCCTGTTGTGCACGGCTACGGCAGCCGTTACTACCGGCGCGTCCGCGCAGATCCTGCAGCCGACCACGACCACGACTACGTCGCCCGCGCAATCCCCGGCCACCACAACAACGACGGACCCCAAGCAGCCCAAGCTCGTTGGTGGTGGCGGCGACGATCCGGGCCAGACCAGAGGCGTCATCCCTCCGGGCTACGCCAAGATCATCGCGTCGGTAAAGCGAAGCAAGGCGAACAACACACGCGCGCTGCTCGCATCGCTCCAGCCCCTGGTGGATCGCGGCTTGGACGCAGGCCAAGCGGCGGCCTATGGCTTTGGCCGCTTCCCCGTAGCGGGCCCGGCCAACTTCACCGACGACTGGCTAAACCCGCGCTTCACGCCCGTGTTCCACCTCCACGAGGGCACCGACATATTCGCGATGACGGGTACGCCGGTGCGTTCGCCGGTCGACGGCGTGGTGCGCCACGCCTCGGGCGGTGCCGGAGGCATGGCCGCGTACGTGCGTACGGTCGAAGGCCACGACGTGTACTTCGCTCACCTCTCGGCCTACTCCGAGGTCAAGCCGGGCGACACAGTGAAGGTCGGCGACGTGATCGGCTTCGTCGGCGACACCGGCAACGCCAAGGGCGGCGCTGCGCACTTGCACTTCGAGATCCATCCCAAGGGCAAGGGCCCAGTTAATCCCAAGCCGTACCTCGACCAGTGGCTCGCCCAGGCCCTCGCGAGCGCCCCGGCGCTTGTCGCGAGTTACCTCGGCGCCGCCACCCCGGCCGTCACAACCCCGCCGATCCCCGAAGTGCTACCGGCGTCGGTGCAACGCATTCAGCCGCCCCGCGCCCAGTTGGCGTGGGCGAGTTCGGCCAACCCCACGGGCGGAGCGCTTCGCCTCGCCGAGGTAGAAGCCACCGTTGCTTCGCTCAATGTTGACTGGAACCAACGGGCCCGCAAAGCCGAGTCCGATCGCAAAGCGATCGCAGCAGCCGACGCGACCGCAAAAGCGATGCTGCGCCCGCTCACTCCGCGGGGCCTGCTCGACGTTCTCGGCCTTCGCTAGAGGCCAGAACCAAAAGAACTGGTCGCCGGAGCGACCAGTTCAGTGGTGGGCCGTGGAGGATTTGAACCTCCGTAGGCTGAGCCGGCAGATTTACAGTCTGCTCATTGACGGCGATGGATCAGCCGCCGTTGTTCGTCATGGTTCGTGACCTGGGCATCTGTGCCGCGCTAGTCGGCCCGGCGCCCGCGGATGGCCGTCGATGTCCTCTGCGGCGTTTGCAATCCGTTTGCAAACGGGAAACTTGAAAAGTCTTGATCAAC
>JBKJQZ010000282.1:0-8171 GCA_046594835.1 Acidimicrobiales bacterium
CCCCGGTCGTGGGCGTACCCAAGACGATCGACAACGACCTCAACGCGACCGAGTTCACCTTCGGCTTCCAGACTGCGGTGCAAGTTGCGACCGACGCCATCGACCGGCTTCACACAACCGCCGAGAGCCATCACCGCGTGCTGGTGTGCGAGGTGATGGGCCGCCACGCCGGATGGATCGCCGCGTACGCCGGCATCGCCGGTGGTGCGGCTGCCGTGCTCGTACCCGAGCGCGCGTTTGACCTCGACAGGCTCGCGGCGTCGCTCATTGCCCGCCACGATCAAGGAAACTTCGCGTCGGTCGTGGTGGTCGCCGAAGGCGCCACACCGATCGAAGGCTCGTACGCGCTTGCCGACGGCGAACTCGACGCGTTCGGGCACGCCCGCCTCGGGGGCATCGGTGACGTGCTCGCCAAGGAAATCGAGAAGCGCACCGGTTTCGAAACGCGCGCCACGGTCCTTGGTCACATTCAGCGCGGTGGCACGCCCAGCGCCTTTGATCGTGTTCTCGCGACCCGCTTCGGCGTAGCGGCGGTCGAGGCCGTCCACGACGGTGCCTACGGCACGATGGTTGCGCTGCAAAATGGTGCGGTGGTACGGGTCCCGCTGCTCGACGCCGTCGGCGTGCTCAAGACCGTCGACCCCGTTCTCCTCGAGATCGCCGACCTCTTTAGCGCGTGATCAGCTCGAAGAAGTCGTCGGCGATGCGGGGGTGCGCGACCCATACGAGGTCATCCGCGAACTCGCCGCGCAAGCCGACCTCATGGGCGACCAGCAGGCCCGCGGCGCGGTCCCAGGGAGCGGTGCCGCGCTCGAAGTAGGCGTCAACGCGTCCCGCTGCGGCCCAGCACAGATCCAGCGCCGCTGACCCACCCCGGCGGATATCGCGCACGATCGGCAGCAGGTGGACGAGCAGCTTGGCCTGTTCGGCCCGGACCGCCGAGGAGTACGAGAAGCCGGTGCCGATGAGGGCGCGCGAGATATTGAGCGGTCCGTCCGCGAGCGCCAAGGGCTGCTCATCGCGAAAGGCGCCGCCGCCGCGGGCGGCGCTGAACATCTCGCCGCGACCGACGTCGACCACCGCTCCGGCGATCGAGTCGTTGGTTGCCTTGTCCACCACCGCAACCGACACGGCGTAGGCGGGGTAGCCGTAGACGAAGTTGGTGGTGCCGTCGATCGGGTCGATCACCCACTCGAGACCGGACGTGCCCACGATGCCGGTTCCCTCCTCGGCCATGACGCCATCGGCAGGCCGGCGCTGTTGGATCGTCGCAACTATGCGGGCTTCACTGGCCTTGTCGACGGCGGTGACCATGTCGGTCGGCGTCGATTTTGTGTCGGCGGTGTGGCTCCAGTCTGTTTGCGCGCGTTCACGCGCGACGAAGGTGGCTGCGTCCTGTGCGAGTTCGACGGCGAGGAGGCGGAGTTCGTGTGGATCGGGCGCTGACATGGTGCGAGTACCGTACGCGGCCATGCTCGACGGCCTGGTTGACCTCCGCTCTGACACGGTCACCCAACCGACGCCTGCGATGCGCTCGGCTATGGCCGATGCGGTGGTGGGCGACGACGTCTACGGCGAGGACCCCACGGTCAACGAGCTCCAGGATCTCTACGCCGCCCGGGTCGGCAAGCCCGCCGCCCTGTTTGTGCCGACCGGCACGATGGCGAACCAGATCGCGCTGCGACTCCTCGCCGGGCCGGGCACCGGGGTGATCGCCGGTGCCCGCCAACACATGGTGATCTACGAAGGCGGCGCGGCCGGGCTCAACAGCGCGACGCAATTCCTCACCGTCGACGACACCAACGGCGCGCTCAGCGCTGCCGCCGTGCAGCACCACCGCGCCGCCGTTGCGCACCACTACATCGCGCCGAGCCTCGTGTGCGTGGAGAACACGCACCTGCCCGCGGGCGGTCGACCGTGGACGCTCGAGGAGCTGCGCGCGGTAAACCACGCCGCCGGACCGTTGCCGATTCACATGGACGGGGCGCGTCTCTTCAACGCCGAGGTCGCGACGGGCATCAGTGCTGCGGAATACGCGGCCGAGGTGACCACGGTGATGTCGTGCCTATCGAAGGGCCTCGCCGCGCCGGTGGGCTCACTCCTCGCGGGCCCCGCCGACCTGATCGCGCACGCGCGCACCGAGCGCCAGCGACTCGGCGGCGGCATGCGTCAGGCCGGCGTGCTCGCCGCGGCGGGCATCGTCGCACTCACGACCATGGTGGAGCGACTGGCCGAGGACCACACGCGTGCCCGTCGGCTTGCCGAAGCGGTGGCGGAGCGCTGGCCCGGCGCCTGTGACGCCGCGTCGGTGCAGACCAACATCGTGAACTTCACCCACGACGACACCGACGCGCTGCTTGCGCACCTTGCGTCCCACGGCGTACGGGCCGGAACCATCGCGCCCGGTGTGGCTCGCTTCGTGACCCACTGCGACATCGACGACGACGACGTCGCCCAGGCCGTCACCGCCATCCGCTCCGCGCCTTAGTCCCGGTCAGAACCACTCGGTTCGTAGGTTTCGGTGAGTTCGTTGCGCCCACGGAGGGCGACGGCTCCCACGTACTCCCAGCGGGCCTGCTCGACGGCCAGCGCGCCGTACACCGACTTCGAGGACACCAACACGCGTGCCGCGGTGCCCTTCGCCAAATCGGTCAAACGCGAAGCTTCGTTTGCCGCGTCGCCGATCACCGTGTACTCAAAGCGTTGGCGGGCGCCGATATTGCCGGCCACTACCGGTCCCGTCGACACGCCTATGCCGGCCTGAATCTCGGGGTGGGTGGTTCCGAGCACCTGGAGCCCAGTCGCGAGCTCGCGGGCCGCCTTCAACACGTTGGTGGGGTGCAGCGGGTCGGCTTGCAGCGCGCCGAACACGCACAACGCGCCGTCGCCGTCGAAGCGACTGACGGTGCCGTGGTTGTCCTCCACGATCGTGACGATCACGCCGAAGAACGCGTTGAGCAGCTCCACGACCTCGGTCGCGGGACGGCTGAGAGCGAGGCCGGTCGAGCCGATCAGGTCGACGAACAGCACGCTGACCACAAGCACCTCGCCGCCGAGTTGTACGCCTTCCTCCAGCGCCTTTTTGGCCACGTCGACCCCTACGTGACGACCAAACAGATCGGCGAGCCGGTCGCGTTCTCGAAGGCCCGCGAGCATCCGGTTGTAGCCCGCTTCCAGCGCGCCGAGTTCCCCACCGTCGTCGATGGCGATGACTGCATCGAGGTTCCCGGCGGTGACGCGATCGAGGCCGTGGCGCACCTCGTCGAGAGGGTCGGTCACCGAGCGGGCGCTGATCTCGGTAACGAGCAAGCCCACAACGAGACCGATAACCGCCAGCACCACGATCGGAGCGACGACCTCGCTGCGGGTCGCGTCGTTGCGCCCGAAAGGCGCCAGGATGATGCCGACAAAGGGCACGCCCGAGCCGAGCATCCACATCAGCAACAGGCGCGACCGGATCTGAATGCCGTGGCGCTCAGGCAGGATCCCGTCGCGTAAGGCCGCGGCGAACGCGGGCCGGTGCATCCGCTCGACGAGCAAGAAGCAGAACGCGCTGGTGGTAAGGCCACCGAGGATGGCGCCGAGGGCGATGCGCGTGCCGTCGAAGAACCCGACGCCCTGCGTGATGCTGAACGCGGTGAACACGATCGCGGCGCCGACCCAGGCCCGGAAGGAGTACCGCGTTTGGCGGTAGGGCTGGTCCAGTACGGCGATCTTCTCTGCAGGTGTGGGGTCGCGGTCGGACGCGATCCATTCCTCGATAGGCCGCGCCGCCCGCAACCCCGAGACGATGACAACAGGTGTGGCGAAGGTCGCGTAGACGAGGAGCACGTAGAGGTAGTCGATCGACGGCACTTCCTGGCGCCCCCCGATCGGCACCACGTAGGACACGTACGAGAACACGACCGCGGCGCCGATGAAGTTCGACCCGGCGAGTCGGACCGCGGTCTGCACTGCGATCGTCCGGTAGAGCTCGGCTAGTCGGGAGCCTCCTGCGGGTTCGGGCTCAGCGAGCACGCAGGGCTCAGTCCTCGAGTTCGAGTTGCCCGCGCCACTCGGCCATCGCACGCAGTCCGAGGACCGCGACAACTGCGACACCGAGGGCTAATGAGACACCGCCGACAAAGATCCCGATTGACTCAGATCCGGCGCATGCCCCGTGACACTCAAGTCCGGCCAGTGACCAGCCGATAAGTCCTCCACAGAGTCCGGCAGTCACGATCGCGGCGAACGCCACGACACGGGCCCGGGTTGAAGGGAGCGCAGATGGCCTTCGCGGCAGACTTTCCACAGCTCGATGGTAGTGGCGCGTCCCCGCGAACCCTGGTGGTGATCCCGACCTATAACGAGATCGACAACATCGTGCCGATCCTGGATCGCTTGCGCGACGCCAATCCCTCGGTCGACATTCTCGTCGTGGACGACGGCAGCCCCGACGGCACGGCGGACCGTGTGCGCTGGGTCGCCAACCGCATGTCGGGCCTCTACTTGCTCGAGCGCACGTCGAAGGACGGCCTCGGCGCCGCCTACCGAGCCGGCTTCGGCTGGGGCCTGGAGCAGGACTACGAGGTGCTGGTGGAGATGGACGCCGACGGCAGCCATCGCCCCGAGGACCTCCCAAAACTGTTGTCTGCCATTGCCGAGGGCGCCGACCTGGCGATCGGCTCGCGGTATGTACACGGAGGCGAGATTCCGAACTGGAAGCTCTCGCGCAAGGCGCTCTCGCGTGGCGGTAACGAATACGCGTCGCGCATGCTGCACCTCGGTGTGCACGACGCGACCGCCGGGTTCCGGGCCTACCGCAACACGCTGCTGCGTCGCATCGACTTCGCCGGCCTCCAGGCGACGGGCTACGGGTTCCAGATCGAGGGAGCGTGGAAGTCCGTACGCGCCGGCGCCAAGGTGGTCGAGGTGCCGATCTGCTTCGAGGATCGCGCCTATGGCGAATCGAAGATGTCCCAGGCGATCGTGATCGAAGCGCTGCGCCTGGTGACCAAGTGGGGCGTGTCTGAACGGGCGCTGGTTACCCGTGCGCGCGTCGCGCACCTCTTTCACCGGCCAAACTGGAGCGGTGCGAGCCTGGCGGGTAGCAAGCGCGGTCATTGAACTCGACGGGCAGATCCTGCTCGTCGAGAACCGTCGCGCCGATGGACGCGTCGACTGGTCGATGCCTGGTGGGGTAATCGAACCGGACGAAGAGCCGATGGTCGGGCTACAACGCGAAGTGCTGGAGGAGACCGGGCTCGTGGTCGAACTGTGGGGTCCGCGGTTGTGGACCACGCTGGCGCGGAGCGAGTCGATGGGCTTCGAGCTGGTGGCCGACACCTACATCGCGCACGCCGTCGGGGGCGAGATCACAATCGACGACCCCGATGGCATCGTCACCGCCGCGCGTTACTTCCCGTTGGAGGAAGCGAGCGCGGCGTTGGAAGCCACGTGGGTACCGACGCGTCAGCCGCTGCTCGGCTGGCTCGACGAGCGGTGGATCCAGCCGCGGCAATTTCAGTATTCGGTTGAGGGCGACCGCAGTTCTGGGTTGGTAGTGGAGCTGCTCTCGACCACGTGACCTGGCCCCGGGTCGTGTTGCACCTCGATATGGACTGTTTCTACGCGGCCGTCGAAGTGCTCGATGATCCGTCGCTACGCGGAAAGCCCGTCGTCGTTGGAGGCACGGGTACCCGCGGCGTGGTGGCCGCGGCCAGCTACGAAGCGCGTGTCTACGGGGTGCGTTCGGCGACGCCGATGGTGCGGGCTCGGCGGCTGTGCCCCCAGGCCGTCGTGTTGCCGGGCCGCTTCGATCGCTACGAGGAGATCAGCGCGCAGCTACGCGCGCTGCTGCTCGAGGTCACGCCGCTCGTGGAGCCCATCTCGCTCGACGAGGCCTTCTTGGATGTGACCGGCGCGACCCGTCGCATGGACGCGCCCGAAGCGGTTGCCGTTGCGCTACGCAAGCGGGTGCAAGAGGAACTGCATCTGAACTGCTGCATCGGCGTTGCGACGTCGAAGCTGATCGCCAAGCTCGGCTCGGTCGCCGCCAAGCCCAAGCTGCTTCCCACCGGCGAAATCAAGCCCGGTCTAGGCGTGTGCGTGATCCGGCCCGGCACCGAGCTCGCATTTCTTCACCCGCTCCCGATCCGAGCGTTGTGGGGGGTCGGGGAGCAAACCGAGAAGCGCCTCGCAACTCTCGGGGTCAAGACCGTCGGCGATCTGGCCGCGCTGCCGGTAGATGCGCTGGAACGGGCCTTTGGCGCCCGAATGGGTGTGCATCTGCACGAGTTGGCCAACGCAGCGGACGAGCGCGACGTCGTGCCGGGCTCGGTGGCCAAGTCGATAAGTCACGAGGAGACCTACGCCACCGATGTCACCGAGCGTGGCCGTTTGCACCGGGAAGTGGTGCGACAGGCCGACGCAGTGGCCGCCCGGATGGCGCACGCCGGCATGGTGGCCCGGACCGTCGTTCTCAAGGTGCGCTACGGCGATTTCACGTCGATCACCCGCAACAAGACGCCAGGGCCGTACTTGGGTGACGGCGTGACGCTGGCCAAGATCGCCAACGAGTTACTTGATGCAGTCGATCTGCGCGACGGAGTGCGCTTGCTCGGCGTCGGCGTGATGAACCTGAGTGAGCGCCAGCCCGAGCAACTCGACCTGCTGAGTGGCCTCGACGACCGGGCTGGCGCCGCCGTGGCCGCGATCCGTGAGCGCTTCGGCGACAACGCCGTCGCCCCCGCCAGCCTCGTTGCCAAAGACGGGATTAAGCGTCGCCGTCTCGGGCAACAACAGTGGGGACCAGACGCCTCACCCGAAGCGCGTTGTTAATGCCGGAACGATCTGCGAAACTGGACGGCAGTGCCCTTATCTGAAGAAGAGCAGCGAATCCTCCACGAGATCGAGCGGAGCTTTTACGCGGGAAATCAGGCCGCAGGAAGCTCGTCCGCGCAGCACGGCACCGACGTGCGCCGGCTGCGGCTTGCCGCGCTCGGATTCGTGGTTTCGCTCGTGCTGTTGCTCGTTGGCTTCGCAATGAACTTTGTTTTCGGCGCCGTGATGTTCCTCGTCATGGTCGCCACCGGCGCCACCCTGGTCGACGGCATTCGCCGCGTAGGCGGCGACCGGTTGCGTACTTCGGCGGGGCGGCTCGGTTCGATCGTGACCGACCCGAGTCGCCGGATCCGTCCTCGCCGCTTCCGTACTGACGAAGACGACGAATAGCGCGGGGCGTTTAGCGCCCGCGTAAGCGGCGTGGGTTGATCGCGTACAGCCACTGCCGCAGGCGCGGCTGGGTGGCAAAGGCCAGCTGACGCACGGCGCTCGCATCGGCGCGTGCCGTTTCCGCGTCGGCGTCGCCCAAGCGAGGCGGCGCGTAGGCGGCGACGTCAGCGGCTTCAGCGAGTCGTTCGAGGGTCTCGACGCCGCCGCCTTTGAGCACGCCGTCCGCCGCCGCTACGCGCTCGGCCGGAGTGTCCGACGCCCGCACACGCGCTCCCGCAAACCGTAGGGCGTCGTTGGTGTCGTTCCACGCCACCAGCACCCGCTCCGCGGCGCTGCCGGCGCGGTTCCATCGCCGGGCGCGTCGCCGCGCCATCACGAAGGGCACGAACGCAACGACGCCGCCAACCAGCGCGAGCAACACCAGCGCGATGGCGACGATGCGCAGCCACGAGCGGCCTTGGGTTTGGTTCTGAGCTGG
Source organism: Acidimicrobiales bacterium (assembly GCA_046594835.1). Lineage (GTDB taxonomy): Bacteria > Actinomycetota > Acidimicrobiia > Acidimicrobiales > JACCXE01 > JACCXE01. Next base: position 7,691 of record JBKJQZ010000282.1, read on the forward strand.
TGTTGTGGCCGCGGTAGTTGTGGTGGTTGCGCCCGCGGCGTCTTCACCTGCTGGTGACGCGACTTGGGTTGTTGGCACCGCGGTGCTGCTCGCACCCGGACGCGCGGAGTCGGCCTGGGATTCGATCGCGCCGGTGTAGGACTCGGCGCCGGGCATGCCGCGGCCGGGCGTCGGTTCGAACGCCACCCATCCCATCGTCCCGAGAAACACCTCGGGCCAGGCGTGCGCGTTGAGATCACGGACGGTGTAGTTGCCGGCACCGTCGGTGTCGCCCGGCGTGAATCCCACCGCGACACGGGCGGGGAGTCCGGCGAGACGCGCGAGCAGAGCGAAGGTTCCGGCGAACTGTTCGCAGTAGCCGCGCCGGGTCGTGAAGAGGAAGCGCGCCACATCGTCGGTGCTGTGGCCTGGGTCGACGCTGAGGTCGTAGCGAAAGCTGCCGCCGCGGAAGAACTGCTGGAGCGCGAGCGCCTTGTCGTAG
>JBKJQZ010000294.1:0-20247 GCA_046594835.1 Acidimicrobiales bacterium
CGCCGTGCTGGAAGGGGTTCATCGTGCCCGGATCCACGTTGAGATAGGGATCGAGCTTCTGCATCGTGACCCGAAGCCCTCGAGCTTTCAGAAGTCTGCCCAGGGAGGCGGCCGTAAGGCCCTTGCCTAGCGAGCTTGAAACGCCGCCCGTAACGAAGATGTGCTTAGCCACGGGAGGCCATCGTAACGCCCCCGCGCACGAGCGCTCGCGGATGGCTGTTTTTCTACTGCGCGAGCACCTCGATCGCCAGGCGGGTTCCACCCAAACCCCCGTACCGGCGCACAAGGACACGCGTACCAAATCGATCAACGGCGACGGGACGCGTGTGGCGCCGCAGCACCCCGAGGACCCGGCTGCCCCCGTCGAGATCGAGCGCGTCGAGGCGCACGGCACCCTGGGCGGCGCGGCTACTAACCACAACCTCACCGGACGCCAACGCGGCGAAGGGGCCGTCGTACATTCGACCGTGGGTCCGTACCACACCAGTCGGAAGGTCCATGGAGTGGAGACGGTTCTCACCCCGGCGCGACGTCGCTGCGAAGGCGATTGTGCCGTCATCGACGAAGACGGGGTTCGCCTCATCGAGGTCGTCCGTGACGAACACCCGCGTGGCGCCGGTTTGCAGATTGATGAGGGCGAGATCCGCGTGCGTCGCGCCTCCGATCGCGTCGCGGCGCGTTGCGATCGCGGCGGCCTGGCGACCCCGGCTGTCGATGGCGAGGCCCCGGCCTTCGCCGAACGCGAGAGACGGGTTGAGCTTCGTCGTACCTGCGACGCGCCCTGTCGGTTCGATTGCGACGACCTGGCCGGTCGGGATCGGCCCTTCAACAACCACCACGCGAGTCGCGTCGGGCATCCAGGCCGCATCAGTAATGGTTCCGCCCGCGCGTCCCAACTCTTTGCCGTCGCTCACGCGTACGAGCACCACCTCACCACCAGCCAGCACGGCGAGTTTCGTTGCGTCGGGCGACCACCGGATCACGCCTGCGCCCGGCACGACGAGGTCGTCGAAGCCGGGTTGGCGCGTGGCTTCGGGCGTGCCATTCGACGCGACGAGGCGGACGATGGCGAAGGCGACGAGCGCGAGCACGACCAGCCCGACCGCCGCTCCGCGCACGCGACTCACTTTTGGCGACCCCATCGATCAAAGGCGCGCAGGAACCTGACGCGGTCAATCAGGGCACTAAAGCTCACGAGTTCGCCGGCAACGTTGATACCGACCACCACCAGCGCCAGGCACCACAAGGCCACGTCATTTCCTGCGACCGTGATCACCCATGCCGATCCGACTACGGCTCCAAGCGCGTTGGCGCCCGCGTCGCCCATCATCATCTCCTCGCGCATCTCGGCGGGCAGCAGCGCCAACGTGGCGCCGGTAAACATGATCTGGCCCACGAGGAAATACTCGTGCCCGCGCTCGATGAACAGCGCCGGGGCCAAGAGCACCACGGCTCCCTTGGTGGCCCGGCCTGGAGCGAGGTCGAACAGGTTGCACACATTGGCGCTGCCGGCGATTACGACGACCCGCAGCACCTGGATGAGGAATCCCTCCGTTGTGAGCGTGGCCACGACCGCCACCGCCACTCCGAGCACGAGCTTGACGGCTCCGGAGGTGAGCTGACCCCGGCGCAACGCTGCGAGGTGGCCCCGAAACCCTCGGGCGCCGTTGGACCCAACCACGTCGTCGAGCAGCCCGACCACGCTGAATCCAGTGACAACGAGCACGGTGCCGTAGAGCCACCCAGCCCGGTTGTGGTTGATCAGCGTGAGCATCGCCGCGGCGAGCAAAAATCCGAATACGGCGAGGACGCCCGCCCCCGTCACTACTTCGCGGTCTGCGTAGTTCCGCTTTAGCAACGCTGGGACGCGCAAGGTGTCGCGCATCGAGAGCGCGAGCACGGTCGTGGTGAGGAAGGCGACAGCCCCCCACGCGAAGTCCATCCCTAGATCTTCGCCTGCCTTTCGTATGATCGACGACATTCCAAGGGCAGGGCGCATCGTCTTACGGCTCGCGTTCGTCGCCGTTGGCCTCGCATTTGTCGCTCGCGCCGTCTCGCAAGGCCTGGCGGACGGCTCCTTCGGTCACCTCAGTGCGCTACGTGTTGGGCTTGGGTTTCTCTGCGCACTTAGCGCAATGACGATCGTCGCGGCGCGCTGGACAGTGGCCGCACGACTGGTAGGCGGCCACCTTCCAGCCGGCGCGGCCATCCCGTTGTACTTCCAGGGCGAGATCGGCAAGTACATCCCCGGTTCGGTGTGGGCGGTCGTGGGTCGGGGCGAGCTCGCCCGGCGCGCCGGGCTGTCGCGTGCGTCGGCGTATGCGTCGGTGGTCAGTTCCCTCGCCGGGCTCTACCTCGGCGCGGCGCTAACCGCAGCGTTACTCCTGCCCTTGGCGGCCGGAGTGCGCGGCGCCACCGCCGTACTGGGCGTGTTGGCATTCTTAGTGGCGGGAATTGTCGGCCTGCACCCAGCGGTAATCCAACGCGTTCTGTCCCTGGCCGAGCGCGTAAGCAGGCGCAGCTTCGACTTGCAGGTGCCGTCATGGAGCGCCTCGGTCGGCATGGTCGTGGGCTATTTACCGGCGTGGCTAGCCATCGGCGCCGCGCACTGGTTCGCCGCGCGCGCGTTAGGTATTTCGGCGTCGTATCCACAGGTCCTGTTTGCGAGCGCCGTTTCCTGGTCAGCAGGCTTTCTGGCGATACCGGTTCCAGGCGGAATCGGTGTGCGTGAGTCGGTCTTCGTGCTGACCAGTGGCCTGCCGGCCGGCAAGGCCGCCGCAGCTGCGCTGCTCGCACGCGTCCTGTTTGTGGTGGTCGATGGGTCAGCGGCACTACTCGGAGCCCTCTGGATGACTCGTCGGACCGGCGAGTGACGTGAAACACTCACCCCCCGTGAGTCCTCCCGCGAAGCGGCCCGACGTCTCGGTTGTGCTGCCGGTCCACAACGAAGAGGCCTGCCTCGAACAAGAAATCACCCGCATCCGGGATGGGCTCGACGCGTCGCCTTACACGTGGGAAATGGTCCTCGTGGACGACGCATCAAGCGATCGCTCGGCTGCAATCGCCGATCAGTTCCCCTGGATTCGGCGCATCACTTTCAAGGTCAACCGCGGGTCGGGAGCCGCCCGTCGAATCGGATCACAGGCCGCGCTCGGCGACGTGGTTGTGTGGACCGATGCCGACATGACCTACCCAAACGATGCAATCGCCAAGCTTGTCGACGAGCTCGGCGACGCTGACCAGATCATCGGCGCCCGTCGCACCGAGGAAGGCACGCTGCGGTTGCTGCGCGCGCCAACCAAGTGGGCCATCAAGAAGTTCGCCAGCGTTCTGACCAAGACCGAAATCCCCGATCTCAACACCGGGTATCGCGCCTTTCGGCGCGAGTCCGCGGCGCCCTATCTGCCGTTGTTGCCAAACGGCTTCTCGCACGTCACCACCATCACCCTGACGATGCTGATGGACGGCAAGTCGGTCATATACACGCCGATCGATTACGCCACGCGAGCGGGCCGATCGAAGTTCCACCCGATCCGGGACACCTACGTGTATTTAATGCAGGTGCTGCGGATGGTCACCTTCTTCAGTCCGCTCTCGGTTTTCATGCCGGTGGGCCTCACGCTGCTGGTCCTGGGTGGTTTCAAGTTGATCTACGACATCATCCAGGACCCAGTGAGCGTCGCAATCAACACGATGCTCCTGCTGTTCGCCGGGTTCCAAATAGTGGTGTTAGCGCTCCTCGCCGACCTCGTCGTTGCACGCACGCGACACGGCGCAGACGGCTAGACACGCGCCGTGGCAGTTCCCACCGGCAACCTCGTTCACAAGGAAGCCTCAAAGAACCCGATCGAACGTCGAATGGTGGATGGGTTCGCGAAGTCCCTGCAACGGGCCCTGCCCGCCACCGCGGCCCGCGTGCTTGAAGTCGGCTGCGGCGAAGGCCGTCAGCTCACCGCCATCGGCCACCGTTTTCCGTCCGCAGACCTGATCGGCCTCGATCTCCCCGATGTCGAACTCGAAGAGGCGTGGGGTGGGGTGAGGTCGCACATGGTGCAGGCGTCTGCCCTCGACCTGCCCTTCGACGACAACGCGTTCGACCTCGTAATGGCGATCGAGGTGCTCGAGCATCTACCGGATCCAGAGCGTGCGGTCCAAGAAATCGCGCGGGTTGCCAGCGGCACGGTCGTGCTATCGGTTCCCTGGGAGCCGGTTTGGCGATTAGGCAACCTTGCGCGTGGGCGCTACCCGCGCGAACTCGGCAACACGCCGGGACACATCCAGCACTTCACCCGTCGGGGTCTGGTGGGTCTGGTGGGCCGACACCTACGCGTCGAGTTGATTCAACGCCCGCTGCCCTGGACCATGGTTCGCGCTCGGGTCCCCGGCTCGTGACCGCTGCCGCTGCGCAGATCGGACGACGCGGCGGCGTGTTCCTGCAGCGCACCGTTCGCATCGGCCGCCACGAAGTCCCTATGGCGTTTGCGGCACCTTTCGTCGTCGGCATCGTGATTCGTCTGTTCTTCGCGTGGACCGACAACGCCGTCGGCCCCGACGAGGCTGCGTACCTCGGCACCGGCGCGAACATCTGGGCCGGCAAGGGCATCACCTTCCGCAGCGGACCTCAGTTGCACTTCCCGCCGCTGCTGCCCTTCGTGCTGGGCGGACTCGCAAAGGTGTTGCCTGAACCGCACCAGGCAACCGTGCTTCTCAGCTTCGTCGCCAGCCTCGTCCTCATGGCGACCCTGCCTGCGCTCGCCTACCGGGTCGCAGGCCGTCGCGCCGCGGAGCTCACCCTGTGGATTGCGGCGCTCTCCCCCGGACTCAGCACCACCCTCGCCCGTAACGCCGGTGGATCCGAAGCCGTGTCCGCGGCGGTGGTCTTTGCCGCTGCGCTCCTGGCGGTTGGCAGCGGCCGCTGGGATGACCGGCCCACGCTACGCCGCGCGTTTGGTGTCGGCCTTCTTGTGGGCGCCGGGTACCTGTTGCGACCCGAGAACCTTCCGCTCGCCGTTGTGTTCGGACTCATCATCGGCCTGCGCGCAGTCGGCGGGCGCGTCAGTCGCTCAACCTTTACCGTCTCGAACCTCGGTCGGCTCATCGCTCTCGGCGCCGCGATGGTTGTCGGCGTGATGTTGTTCGCCGCCCCGTACCTGGCGTACCTGCACTCGCACACCGGTAAGTGGGAGCTGACCGCGAAGTCGGTCGACGTCAACATCGAAGCGTGGCAAGCGCTGGCCAAGGGCGATCGCCCCACCCGCGACATCTACCTGTACAAACTCGACCAGTCGGGCCACTCGATCGATAAGACCGCGTACCCACTAACACAACTCGTGAAGGACCACCCAGGCGCGTACGCCAGCATCGTCGGCACCAACGTCCTGAAGCTCTACAAGTCGCTGATCTCGTTCAACACGACGAAGGTGCCGGGGTGGCGCCTGTTCGCGCTCCCGCTGCTGCCGTTCGCGTTCTTCGGTGCGTGGCGGTACCGGTCGCGTTCGGCTTCGGTCGCCACGATCGCGTTAATCGGTTTGACGATGGCCACCGTCCTGGGCTTCTTCGTGCTCGATCGGTACCTGCCTCCCGCGGTCGCCGGTTTCACCGTGTTCGCAGGCGTCGGGCTTGCGTCGCTTCGTTCCGCCAACACCAATCGCTGGATCGCTCTCGGGATGGTGGGTTGCCTCCTGTCCCTGGCGGGCTACGTCGAAGGGACGGGACGACCTCCGCTGGCCCGCGAACGCCACGACATTCAAACCGCGGCGCGGTGGCTTCGACCCCACGCCAAGCCAGGCGACGTCGTGATGACACGCGGCACTGCGTTGCCGTACTACATGCCCAAACAGCGTCTCGTCGTGCCGCCCGTCGGAAGCCTCAGTCAGATTTGGCGCTACGCACGATTTAACAACGTGCGCTTTTTCATCTTCGAACCCACCACCCAGCTGTGGCGGCCCGAACTTGTTGTACTCACCGACGGCGCCGACCACAGCGACTCGGGCTACAAACTGCTCCACCGCTTCGTCGCCGACGGCCGCCCAACCTTCATCTACGAGATCGTCGCAGGCGGTCGGCGTCCATAGCCCGCAGCGCAAGCGCCGGCACCACCACCACTAGGCACAGCACCGAAACAACCGGTCCCGAATCGTTTGCTGCGAACGCAAGCAGGCTTAATCCCAGGACGCCAACGAACGCCACTCGCAACGGTGACCCGAGCGGCAATTCATCGGCGCCCACGCTGCGCCCGGCGAGCGCCAGAGCGCCCAGCGCGAAGCCAAAGACCAAAAAGCCCCACCACTGGTCGACCAACAAACCAACGTTCGCGTCCCATCGGTGCCGCAGCGTCGTGGAGAGCGTTGCATTGCTCCCTACCGCGCGAGCGAGATGGGTGCTGGAGCCGAGTGTCGCCTCAGCGCCGAGCACCACCACCAGCAACGCCACCACGGCCGCGCCGCCGACTAGGACGGCTCGACGGTCGAGGGTTCGGCCGAAAAAGCTCCACGCCACGGCCACGCTCACCGGCGCCAACGCGAGCGTGCCGCCAACATCGTTACCCAACCACGGCACCGCCACGAGCACTACCCCCACCGCGAGCACCGCCGCCCCCGCGAGCGCACGGTTGCGGCTCTTGGCGTTGAGACCGCCGGCCGCGGCCGCCGAAACGACGAGGAGGCTTGCGGCAAAGACCGAGAACGACGCATTCGGCAGTCCGTAAAAGCGGCCCGACGTTTGGAGCGAATAACCCAGAAGGCCGGCCGTGTGAATCGGCCCCGTCACCGCGACGTCAAGCGCGATCACGGTCACGGACCCGATGGCGAAGGCGTACACCCCGTTGAGCCCCCGCGTCCGTTCGGCCAGTGCACCGAGCCCGAGACACACACTCACCAACACCGCGGGCGACTCGCCCCCCGCGTGCAGCCAGTGCTGTATGGCCCCGGTCACGAGCAACGCGAACGGGAAGGCCGCCGCCGCATAGGTCGCGAGGCGCAGCCCCCGCCGCCACGACTCCACGAGGCCTGCGAGCAGCGCACCTATAACCACGAGGTAGACGAAGATCGCGGCAACTGTGTAGCCAACCGCCGCACCGAGGAAGAAGCGGCTCCGTACTGCGCCGTCCTCGGTGAGTCGCTCGAAGCGGCCGGAGTTGAAGTGCCCACCTGCGCGTCGCAGGACGGCGCCGGTCATCGGAGTGGTCGGTTCCGTTCCGAGCGCGTGCAGCACCGTCGGCGCGAGATCGGTGATCACGCCCAGCGACGCCCTACGAGTGGACGATGACGCGACCGTCCCGGTCTTGAGGCCGTCGCCGTAGATCACCAGCGGTGTCAGCTCCCACTCGTCGCCTTGCGGAGTTGGTGCGAAAACCACCAGAAGGGTGCGCGGCGGAAGAACGCTGCGTACGCCTGCGAGGATCGCATCGGTGCGTGCGATCGCTGCAACTCGATCCCCGCCTGCCTGTAGCGCCCGCGCCGTCTCACCCGGGTCTATGAGCAACACGTCGGCGCTGCGCAGGTTGGTCGCCGCGGCGAGAACAAACCCGTGAACGGAGGCGTGTAGCCCGGGTTGCCCGACCGACGCTGCCTCGACCAAGCCCGGTGAGACGTCCACCGTGTCAATGCGACCGCTGCGATCAGCGAGAGCTGCCGCCGCCGGGAACCCGACGGCCCCGCGCCGGTCGATGATCTGGGCGCCCGCGACGAGCGCAGTGCGCTTCCGCGCGTGACGCAGTGCATCGCCGAGCCCGCCCGGTAGGGCGGCCGCCCGGTCCCGCTGCGCGAGCCGGCGCGCTGCGGCCATGCCATCCGGGTTTCGAACCTCGGGATCCGTCGCCATCGCCGCAACACCGCGTACACGGGCCGACGCGCCAAGCGACGCGAAGGCGTCGATTGCCGACGGTCGCTCGGGGCCGCCGCGACGGTCGAGGCTGCGCCGGTCCGTCGTGCGAACGCTGAGGGCGCCCACGGCGCCGTCGGCCGCCAGGCCGTGGAGGCCCGGTAGGTCGGCGCGGCCGAGATCGTCGAGCGCCAAGTGGTCGAACGCGAACAGGACGACTCGATTCGCCCGTGGAAGCTCCGCTCCCTGCGGAGCGCCGCTCGCCCAGCTCAGGCCCGAGAGCGCCAGTACTACCGCAACGCCAAGCGCGACAATGCCTATGGCTCGTTGACGGGCGCTTGTCAGCCGGGGCGCTAGCGCCGCCGCTACGTCGCGGCCCTGCCGAGCGCGGTGCGCAAAGCCGCCGATGCTACGGCCGGTGTGCCGGTGATCAACCTCCACCGGGACCTCCACCACGGTCACTCCGGCGCGGACTGCGTCGATCGTCATCCCAACCTCGACGCCGAAACGCCGCGCGAGCGTAAGACGACGCAACACCTCGCCGTCCACGAGGCGCTGCCCCGACAGCGGCGCTTCGAGGGCCACGCCACACGCCCGCGATATGCCGGCCCGCGCGAATCGTTTCACCGCCCCGAAGCCACCCCGCCCACCCGCCGCGGGCAATACACCCACGACAAATTCGGACTGCGGAAATGCGAGGAGAGGGGCGAGGCCAGCGGCGGTAGCTCCGAGGTCGGCGTCGGCCAGCAGGTAGCGCGTGGCGTGCCGGGTGGCTTCGACGCCGGCGGTGAGTGCGCCGCCCTTGCCACGATTCTCGCGAAGCCGCACGACCTGTGCCCCTGCGGCCTGAGCGAGTGCAGCCGTGGCGTCTGTCGAACCGTCGTCAACGACCCATACCTCGTCCACCCCCGTCAGCGCCGCCAGCGCGCGGACGGTCGCGCTGATTGTGTCAGCGGAGTCCTTCGCAGCCACGAGGGCGATCGTGCGCATCAATCACCACCGACGAGCCTGGGCACGTCCCGCTGACCAAGGACGGCCAGACCTCCGGCGTAACTTGCAACGGCCGCGAGAGTCGCGAGCGCAACCACCGCCCCGGCCGCGCCGCGCCCATTGCCCGCAGGCCCAACGCTGGCCACGAGCCGGGCAACCACGCCGGCTCCAGCGGCGACGCCCGCGTAGCGGGTGATGCGCCGCCAGGGCACCTGAATCCAGCCCGACCGAATACACCCGACGAGAAGCGTGGCCGCCGTTGCCACCGCCATCGCCGTGTGCGCCAGGGCCACCGCGGCCACGGTGCCGCGGGCGCTCGCCGGAAGCGTCGCGGCAAGCAGAACCACCACCGCGACAACAGCACCCGTAACCGCACTCCTTGCCGGTAGTCGTAGGTCTCCCGCCGCATAGCCAACCCGTGTCAGTAACAACGCCGCCGCGTAGGCCGGCAGCCCGACCGAAAGCCATGCGAGGGCCGTGGCCGTCAGTTGCGGGCCGTCGCCCGCGTCAAGCGCGCCGACGGCAACGAGGCGCACGAGCCATGGGGCGAGGGCCGCTGCGATCGCAGCGCTCGCGCACATGACCGCCGCGACCACCTCGAGACCTGAGCCGGCCAGAGTGCGCAGCGCCGCGTGGTCATCGGCAGCGACGGCTCGGGCCAAGCGCGGGTAGAGAACAGTCGCCGTCGGATGCCCCACGAGCGCGTGCGGAAGTAAGAAGAACGCGAAGGCGATCTGGTAGGCCGCAACTCCACCACTTACCCGGCCGGCGACCAGTAGAGACCCGAGCGCAACCACCTGCGCAGGTAACAGCACAAGGCTCGCCCAAAACGCGTCGCGTCCGACACCGGCGACGCCCTCAGCTCCAGCCAAGCGCGGACGCACCCCCAGCCCGGCTCGCCACGCCGCGACCGCAGGCACCACCGTCATCGTAAGAACCCCACCAAGCGCAGTTCCGCCAAGGACCCACTTGTCGGCACCGGACAGTCCAAGGCCGTGCGCGCCCCGCGCCCACAACAACCCGAGGCCGGCGGAGACCACGAGGTTGTTGGCAACCGGCGCCAACGACGCAGCCGCGAACCGTCCGTCTGCGTGAAGAACCGCAGTGAGGATGGCTCCCCACGCATAAAACAGCAGCTGAGGCAGGACGAACACAAGCAGGAACGCACCGAGACGCACCTGGGCGTCGTAGGAAACACCTCCGTTGCCAATGAACAGCAGTCGTGCAAGCGGCCGAGATGCGATGACTCCGATGACTACGAGCGGAACGAGAAACGTGAGTGCGCGTCCGAGGACGACTCCGGCGAAGGCACGGGCTGCGACGACGTCGTGGAGCGCAAGGCGTCGGACCAGTCCGGGCACAAGCACCGCTGACAGCGTGCCGGCAGCCAGCAGCTCGAACAACACGTTGGAGACCTGGTTCGAGCCTTGGTACGTGTCGCCGAGGCGCGTGGCGCCAAGAGCGCCACCGAACATCAGGACCCGCAACACTCCCGTGAGCCGGGACAACAGGTTCCACGTCGAGACGGTCGCGGCGTCACGGGCAACGCTGCGCGCGTCCGCCGGCGCGGTCATGCCGTGGCGGGAGCGGCACGATCAGCGCCGAAGCCGCGATCGCCGTAATTGCCTACCGCGTCGTGCCCGAACTCGCGCAGCGCCAAGATCGCAGCCACGCGTCCGCGCACGGACTGCACGTGATCGACGGTGCTGACGCGCGATTCACCGGGGTCGTTACGCAGAGACGCAACGAGCGACGCTGTGAACTCCTCGTCGCTACTCGCATCAGCCACGAGAACCCGAGCGGGCATGCGCTGGCCGAGGGCCCGAGTCACGGGCTCGGCAAAGCCAATCGGCACACTGTCACCAACGATGACGATGCGCGCCGCAACGCCAGGCGTGGCGGCGGGATCTCCGGCGTCGAGACGGATGAGGTTGGCCGCGATGAGTCCGGCAAGGGTTGGCCCCCCGCCGTCCGCGAGTTCGCCCGCAAGTCGTTCGGCGGCGGTCACCGTAACGGCCTCGGTGCTTATCGGCCCCACGATGCCAAGAGCCCCTGCGATGGCGGTGCGAGTGGCAGGTCCTTCCTCGGCCCACTTCGCGGCGAGGATCAGGCGACCGGCGTCGATGGCGCCTGCCGTGGCGAGGTCCTGGTCCAGATCATCAAGCGTGCCGCTGTCGGTGCCTTCGGGAGCGATCACGAGAACGCGCACGCCGCTGAGCTGCCCAGCCACGATGGCGTCTTCGGAGTCCTCACCGAACTTGGTCCAGACCCCCAGGTCCGTTAGCGCTTTGTCTTTCTGCCGGCGGACGACGGTAATGCGGTCTTCGACTCCCTTCACGGTCGCCTCGTTTATGACGGCGTAGCCCAGGACAATCCCCAGCGCGAGCGCGAGGAAGACCGCCGTAAGAGACATGAGGTGGAAGCGGAACGAGATCATCGAATGGAGTCCCAAAGGATTCCGAATGCTTGCGTAAAGAAGTCCCGAACGGTGAATCCGGCTACGAGGAAGGCAACGACAACGGCGAACAGAAACAGCGCGAGGTCACGTTTCCGGATGCGCCGTTCATAGAGACGGGACACCCCTTTTGCATCCATCAGGATCGGGCCGACCTTTAGCCGCACGAGAAACGTCGACGCCATACCCGAACGGCCCTTGTCCAGGAAGTCCGCCATGGATCCGTGAGCCCCGACCGCCACGATCAGTTCGGCCCCCTTTTCGTGGGCGAGGAGCATCGCGATGTCCTCGCTCGTGCCTGCGAACGCGATGGTCGAAAACGCGAGTCCCATTTCCTCCAACCGGGCGGCACCGGGCGCATGCCCGTCGGGATAGGCGTGGACGATCAGCTGCGCCCCCGAGCGCAGCGCGCTATCGGAAACCGAGTCGAAATCGCCGACGATGAGGTCACAGGTGTGCCCCTGGTCGATGAGTGCGTCGGCGCCGCCATCAACGGCGATCACGACCGGACGCATCTCGCGGATGTACGACGAGAGGGCGGCGAGGTCACTGCGGTAGTCCGCGCCGCGCACCACGACGATCGCCTGACGGTTCCGGAAGTCCACGCCGATGTCGGGCAGGCTCGGGGCGTCGAATAACAGCGACCGTTCGCGGCGCATGAACTCGAGCGTGTTCTCGGCGAAGCGCTCGAGTTCCTCACCCACGGTCACTTTGGCGGCTTCGTACTCCGCTTCGAGCGACTGCAGCGATTGACGGGTGCCCGCCGCAACCCGCTGCCCGTCGACGAGGACTTCGCCCTCCTCGATGCGCACGAAGGCGCCACTGCGGATTCGCTCCATTACGTCTGCGCCTACGCCGTCCACGAGCGGAATGCCCGCCGCTGCGATGAGAAGAGGCCCGACGTTCGGATACCGGCCCGAAATAGACCGCGCTGCGTTAACGATCGCTGCTGGCCTTGCTTCAACGAGGCCTTCGGCGGCGACGCGGTCGAGGTCCTCGTGGTTGATCACCGCCACTTCACCGGGTTGCAGCTGCGGAGTCATCGCCTTGGTCCTCGGCCCCACTCGCGCCAGACCAGTCACTACCGGATCGCGGGGTCCGCTGCGTACCTTCATCCGGTCCGTCGCTTGCGTCCGGCGGCGAGCAGTTCTTTGGCGTGTTTGCGAGCGGCCGCGCTGTCGGCGTCTCCCGCAAGCATTCGTGACAACTCGACGACGCGATCAGCATCGCTCAGGCGCAAGGCGTGGGCGGCCACGCGCTCGTCCGACTCGTGCTTGACCACCTGTACTTGTTCGTCGGCGAACCCAGCAACCTGTGGAAGGTGCGTCACGACCAACACTTGACGCTCGTCGCCGAGTCGGGCCAGCGCCTGACCCACCGCGACCGCCGCCTCGCCCCCAATGCCGGCGTCTACCTCGTCGAACACCATCGTGGGGGGCCCACTTGTCAGGACGAGCCGCAGCGCCAACATGACTCGCGCGAGTTCGCCACCTGATGCAACCTTGCGCAATGGCTGTTCGCTCTCCCCCGCATTCGCAGCGAAGAGAAACTGCACGTCGTCGCCCGCTCCTTCAGCGCCCACTGCGATCGACAGCGCGGCTCGGGGCATGGCCAAGTTTCGGAGCTGGGTCGCTACCGCCGCGGAGGCGGCAGGGGCAGCAGCTCTACGAGCGGCAAGCACGGCCGCCGCGGCCGACGCTGCGGCGGCTTCGGCCACCCCCAACGCGTCGGTGAGCCGGGTGACTTCGGAATCGTGGCTGTGGAGTTCCTCAAGCCGCTTCTCCGCCTTGGCTCGGTACGCGATCACCGCTTCGATGGACTCGCCGTACTTTCGGCGCAACTCCACTAGTAGCTGACGACGGGCGCGCACCACTGCGAGCGCCTCCGGGTCTTCATCGATTCCTTCTGCTGCGTCGCGCAGCGTCGACCCAGCATCATCTAGCTCTGCGAGCACCACTTTGAGCTGTGACACCACTGCCGCGAACGGCTCTCGGTTCGCCAGCAAAGCAACGGCGTTGCGCACGCCGTCGCCCGCGCCCTCCTCGTCGGTCAGCGCTGCGTACGCGCTGGCCGCCGCTTCCCGATGCGCAACAGCGTTGGCGAGCACATCTTCGCGGGCCTCGAGCGCGGCTTCTTCGTCAGGATCCTCCAAGCGTGCAGCCGCGACTTCCTGCACCTGGAATGCAAGCAGATCCACTTCACGCGCCCGCTCCCGCGGGTCGCCACCCAGCAATTCGAGTTGGGCGACAAGATCGCTGCAGGCGCGCCGCGTTGCGAGCAGTTCAGCACGGTCAATACCGCCGAACGCATCGAGCGCAGCCCGTTGCGCCGCACCCCCAAGCAAGGATTGGTGCGCGTGCTGGCCGTGCAGGTCCACGAGCGTTGTGCCCCGCTCGGCCAGTTCAGCCGCGGTCGCCATGGCCCCGTCGATGTAAGCCCGCGACCGTCCCGCGCGCGGGATGACTCGGCGCAGAACGACCTCGTCGTCGTCCAACGTGAAGCGCCCCTCGACCACTGCCTCGTCCGCGCCGGCACGCACCATCCCGGGCTCGGCCCGACCGCCGACCAAGAGGTCGATGGCGTCAACAACCAACGTCTTGCCCGCGCCGGTCTCGCCGGTGACCGCGGTCATGCCTGCCCCAAGCACCAGGTGCAGGTCGGCAATCACGCCGAGGTCTCGGACCCGAAGTTCGGCGAGCACTAGCGGTCCGCCAACCCAAACTTGGTTCGGAGCACCCGATGAAAATCAGGGGGCCCGAAACGAACGAGCGCGGCATCAATGGCGGCGGCTCGGATCTCGATAGGTGTCTCGGCATTCACCGAGCACACCGCCTGCCCGTCGACGACCAGCCGTGCGTCCTTGTCGCCGAGGACGTGCACCCGGACGCACTGGTCGGGGTCGAGCACGAGCGACCGGTCAAAGAGCATGTGCGCGCTCACGGGAGTGACGACTATGGCGCGATGTGTGGGTGAGCAGATCGGCCCACGTACCGACAGGTTGTAGGCCGTTGAGCCCGTGGGGGTTGCGATAATGAGACCATCGGCCGCGTAGGTGACGAGTGGATCATCGTCGATCGACAGCGCAAGGCGAACGGTGTGGCCGCTGGTGGACTTTTCTATAACGGCCTCGTTGAGCGCTCGTCGCGACACGGAACTGGTGGAGACATCGAGCGCCATGCGCTTCTCGAGGCGGTGCTCACCCGCGAAGAACCGCTCCAATGCGATGACGAGCCCGTCGGGGTCGACGTCGGTGAGATAACCGAGGTGGCCGATGTTCACGCCCAGGACCGGAATGGAACGCGCTCCGATGAGCGCAATGCTGTGGAGCATCGTCCCATCGCCGCCGAGCGACACGACCAAGTCGACCTCCGGCAGATCTGCGTCAGCCCCGATTACAAGCGACGTGTGGCTGTGCTCGTTGAGCCACAGGCCCGCAACGGCGGCGAGATCGTGCGCCGCCGGACGATCGGGGTGAGGCACGAATGCGACGACGGCCATGCCTACGCGTCCCGCCGGGCGTGCAGAAGGAACTCCACGTTCCCTGTCGCTCCCTTGATCGGTGACTCCACGACCCCCATAATCGTCGCTCCGGCCGCCTCCATGGCGTTGCGTACGCGTTCGACCGCCGCGACCCGCTCCGCATCATCCGTCACGACGCCTTTGCCGCGTGACGCAACCGAGCGAGACACCTCGAACTGGGGCTTGACCAGCACCACGATCTCGCTTCCGGCCCGCGCGAATCGCTCAACCAGCGCCACGCTCACTTTCGTCAGTGAAATGAACGACACGTCGGCTACCACGACGTCGAAGGGTCCGCCGAGTGCGACCGGATCGGCGTCGTTCACGTGCGTCCGTTCGACCACGCGCACGCGTTCGTCGTTGCGGAGTCGCACGTCGAGCTGGCCGTGGCCGACGTCGAGGGCTACCACCGACATCGCACCCCGCTGCAGGAGGCAGTCCGTAAAGCCACCGGTTGACGCGCCCACGTCGATCGCACGTGCCCCGGCGACCCCCAGCCGAAAGGCCTCGAGTGCATGATCAAGCTTTTCGCCCCCGCGTCCAACAAAGCGTGGCGGTGGACCTTCAACAATTACTGCATCGCCGGCCGCGACCATCCGTGCAGGCTTATCCGCAAGGGCGCCTTGCACGCGCACGCGGCCTGACGCCACTAGTCGCTCGGCGTCAGGTTGAGAGACCGCCAGACCGCGACGGACAAGTTCGCTGTCGAGCCGACGGCGAGGGCTCAGGACTGACCCGTTGCCTTCTTCGCAGTAGCCGGGACCTTCTTCGCGGTCGCCGCAGCCTTCTTGGCAGTGGCCGGGACCTTCTTGGCCGCAGCCTTTGCGGTACCGGAGGTCTTCTTGGCCGCAGCCTTTGCCGTACCCGAAGATTTGGTCGCCGCCTTCTTCGCGGCACCCGTCGTCTGCTTCGCCACCTTCGTGGCGGTGGCTGCTGCCTTCTTGGGTGCCTGCACAAGGCCGAGGTCCGTCAGCTGCCGGGTCACTTCAGTACGAACAACCTCCGCGAAAGTCGCACTCGCATGGCGGCTGCGCTCGATCAACTCGTCGACGTACTTCTGCGTCTGCTCGCGCTGTACCTCACCGGCCTTGACGAGATCTTTCACGATCGACTCGGCGCGCTTTCGCGTCAACTCACTGAACTCAAGGCCGGCCTCGAAGTAACGCTTGAACGGATCAGTTGCGGGCATGTGCTCATCGTAGAGAACGCGGTCGTTTAGCGTGAAAAGCCGATGCTCCCCCTGCGCGACGAAAACCCGACAACCCGCAAGCCGTTCGTGACTGTCGCGCTCATTCTGGCGTGCGTCGCGGTCTACTTCCTCGTGCAACCGTCGGGCAGTGTTGTTACGGGCGAGACCGCCAAAAGCGATACCGCCTTCACCGTCGAGCACGCAGCGATCCCCTGTGAGGTGATCCAGGGCCACCCTCTCACCGTGCGCGAATTGAACCAAACCTTCGGCGCGGGCGACGCCAATGCATGCGATCGCCATGACAACAGCGAAGAGGGTTTCCCCAACAAGAACGTCTACCTCGCGCTCGTCGTGTCGATGTTCATGCACGCCGGGCTGCTGCACATCGGCGGCAACATGCTGTTCCTGTGGGTCTTCGGCAACAACATCGAAGACCGCATCGGACCGCTGCCCTACCTCGCCTTCTATTTGGTCGGCGGTGTCGCTGCCACCGCAGCCCACATAGCGCTCGCCCCCGACAGCACCGTGCCGCTCGTCGGCGCGTCGGGGGCGATCGCGGCCGTGATGGGCGCGTACCTGGTGCTGTATCCCCGGCACCGCATTCACAGCGTGATCTTCCTGGGATTCTTCGTGTTCTTCCGGCCCGTACGCGCCTGGGTGCTGCTCGGGTTCTGGTTCGTCTCGCAGTTCCTGATCGACCCGAACTCCAGCGTGGCGTGGGCCGCACACGTGGGCGGCTTTGCCTTCGGCGTCCTCGGGGGACTGATCATGCGGGCAACCACCAACTCGCCGACCCCGCAGTCGCAGTACGACACCATCGGGCTGCAGCCCTAGACGGATCTAGCCCGGAACGAGCGCGGCTAGGTCAGCCGCCACTGCGGCGGGCTCGGGGATTACAGGCAACATCGACTCGTCGGTCACGCCGCTAAGCACGAGCGCGAACTTCGCGCCAAGTCTGTGCGCCAAAGTGCCGTCGGTCTCGGCGCGGTCACCCACCATCACCTCGATGGCGCCAAAGCGCTCACGCACCAGCTGCACCATGGCCTTGTTCGGCTTCCCTGCCACCTCGGGCTCGACTCCCGACGCATACGACACTGCGGCGAGCAACGCCCCACCTCCGGGAAGCGGCCCGGTCAGCGTTGGGTAGGTCGCGTCGGCGTTGGTTCCAATGAGGCGCGCCCCATTGCGAACGGCGCGCACGGCCGCGGTGAGGCCGTCGTAATCGAATTCGCGGTGCCAACCCACGACCACTGCGTCGACCCGGCCGGACCGGACCGTCTTCACGCCCCGTCGCTGCAGGGCTTCGTCGACACCCTTGCCCGCACATACCAGTGCGGTCTCGCCCGGCTTGACCAGAGTGGCCGCCGCCTGCGCCGACGTCACGATGTCGTCGTCACTCGCGCCAATATCCATATTGTGGAGTTTGCGGACCACTTCGGTCACCACGTGCGCCGAGTTATTCGTCACGAACACCACGCGGGTCCCGCTCGAGCGCAGCCGCGCGATAGCGGCGGCCGAGCCCCGTACCGGGCTCTCGCCCAGCCAGACCACCCCGTCCAAATCGATTGCCCAAGTCACGACCGCAGGATGCTAGGCAAGCGGCATGCCTCGTTTCGTTTCCTTCCCCGGTTTGCGCTACGCCGCGGACCGTGTGGCCCTGGCTGATGTGATCGCACCGCCCTACGACGTCATCGGGCCCAGCGAGCAGTCGATGCTCGAAGCACGCAGCCCCTACAACGCCATTCACGTCGAGTTGGCCCGTTCCGACGACGACGTCTACGCCACCGCCAACGCCCGCCTCGAGCAGTGGATCGCCGAGGGCGTTGTCGCCTTCGACGCGCCGTCGCTCTACGCCTACGAGATGGCGGGCACCGATGAGTTCGGCGTCGCCCGCACCACGCGGGGCGTGCTGGGCGCCCTAGCCATCGGCGACGGCGACGTGCTGCCGCACGAGCAGACGACGCCGAAAGCAAAGACCGATCGCCTCGACCTGCTCCGCGCGACCGGTACCAACCTGTCGCCCATCTGGGTCTTGACTGAGAGCGCCCTCAGTGCGGCGTTGACCGACATCGGGACCCCCGATGTCGAAGCTACCGACGACGAAGGCATCATGCACCGGCTTTGGGTTCTCTCCGGCGACACCGCCGCGTTGGTCACCAAGGTCCTCGCCGAAGGGCCGGTCCTCGTCGCCGACGGCCATCACCGCTTTGAAGTCGCGAAGAACTACCGCCTTGAGCGCCAAGCCGCCGAAGGCGATGCCGCTGCACCGCACGACTACGTCCTTGCCCTCGCCGTCGAACTCGTGGAGGAGCAGCTCGCTGTTGGCGCGATCCATCGCCTAGTCAGCGGTGTGCCTGCGGCCGATCTCTTGGGCGCGCTCGAGCGCCACTTCGTTCTCACCCCAACCGACCCACCGGACGCTCAAATCGGCACGCGCATGACCGACTTCGGCGCCCTCGCAGTGGTGACAACAAACGGGACGTGGCTCGCAACCCCAACGGGCTCCACGATCGAGTCCGCCACGATGGACCTCGACAGCAGCCGCCTCGACATCGCGCTCGCGGAGCTACCCTCCGCCGCCGTGGTCTACCAGCACGGGTGGCGCGAGTGCACTAACGCGGTTCAGACCGGCGAAGCAAGCGCAGCGGTGCTGCTGCGGCCCGCCACAGTCGATCAGATCGCCGCGGTGTGCCACGGAGGCGACCGTATGCCGCCCAAGACCACGTTCTTTTGGCCCAAGCCGCGCACCGGCATGGTGTACCGGAAACTCAACGCCGAGGCGTAGCGAGACTCAGGCCGAAACGTCAGCTGCTACAGCGGCGAGCCGCCGCTCAATCGCACGAGCTTGACGGGACGACAACACAGTGTCGGCGACCAGCTCAGTTCGGCCGGCGACGCCTGCGCCCGTCTTAAAAAACCGGCGCCGTACCCGGCCCGCAACAAATACCTCGGTACCCTGCCGAGGCCACCTCGAGCGGTCGGGCGCGTTATGCCACACGACCTCTACGCTCTCGGTCGGGCCTTCTTCGTAGGTGATGGCGACGTCGAAGGACACAATCGTTCCGATCGACAGCTCACGCTCGACCGGTTCGCGCAGCACACGGCCGCGCACTACTGCAATATTCATCGGGGATCCCCTTGTCGATACCGGCGCGTGCGCCGGCATTAACTGTGTCGAGGGGGAAGCGACAACTGCACTGTAGCTCGTCGGTGTAGCGAGCTAGCCGAGGGCGCGCAGTCGGTCTGCCACGTCGACGAACTCAGGGTCCTCTCGACGGATCCGCTGGAAGGTAGCGCGCGCTTTGGAGAGCTCACCAGACCGCTCGTAGAGGTCAGCCAGGGCGAACCAGGTGCGTAGGTGGCGCTCTTGGACTCGGCCCCGGACCGGCGGAGCCGTCTCGAGGAGCTTGACGGCCTCCTCGAGCTTGCCCTGGTCAGCTAGCGAGCCGGCCATGACGATCCGACCTTCGGCCACAATCTCGGGGGTGGGCGAGGTTTCGCGAAGATCGGCCCACAGCTCCTGCACCCTCTTGTGCCGGCCGAGCGCCCGATACGAGTCCGCCAACAAAGGGTGCTGTTCGGTGGATGAGCTGAGGTTCACGAACGCCTCGAGCTCAGCAGCGGCCTGGCGGTAGCGACCGAGCGAGTAAAGCACCTGCCCGTACAGCTCACGCACCGAGGCCGCCTCGGGAACTTCTTGCGCCAGTCCGTGCAGCAGCGCCGCTGCATCGCGGTCCCGGCCATGCTGCATGTGACGGGCCGCGTCACCCAGGCGCTTCTGCAGCATGGGCGCCCGGCGAGCGCTCGAAGCCGCCGATGCGACCTCGGCGACAACGTCCGCCGGCAGCGACTTCGCCCGTATGGGCCGGCCTTTGCTCGCAGGCTTGCGCTGACGAGGCGCCGCCACCGGCCGCGGCTCGCGTTCCCAGCTGTCGGCAGTGGGACGGGGCCCGCGCACCGATTCGCGGCGCTCGTATGCTTTGGCCTCCTCGCTGGCAGGAGTCGGATTTGTTACCTGGCGCGCGCCGCGTCGGGTGACACCGCCCCAGCCCTTTGGTTGCGGACGCTCGGGCACGGCGGGCGCAAACTCGCGGCGCGGCGGTCCAGACCGATCATCCCTGCGCTGGTAGGGCCTGCGTTCGCCGCCCGAGTCGCTGCGTCCTTGGTACGGCTTGCGTTCGCCGCCCGAGTCGCTGCGCCCCTGGTACGGCTTACGTTCGCCGCCCGAGTCGCTGCGTCCCTGGTACGGCTTACGTTCGCCACCGGAGTCGCT